>CAZLKK010000333.1:0-4392 GCA_964559995.1 uncultured Chloroflexaceae bacterium | reverse complement strand
GCGCACCGCCGTGCGCCCCTACAAACCCAACATGGGGCAGGGGGACGCGGGGTAGGGGGGGAGCGGACGGAAAGGCAAAGGCTATACTTCTTTTTATGACGAGGGAAACCTATCTGCCACACCCGCTATGAAAGGCAGCTTGCATAGGACCGTGCTCTCGGCTATACTTTCGGAAGGTTCCTATTTTATATCTTACGCAAGGAGTATTAAGTTATGTTGTATAGTGATGACTTCTCGTTTGCAACAGTAGGGCAGCCAGCCCCAGACTTTATGATGAAGACAACAGCCAATATGGAGACCCTAGACTCCACCGCTTCATTGGCTGATTATCAGGGCAAATGGCTCATCCTCTTCTTCTACCCGCTCGACTTTACGTTTGTCTGCCCAACCGAAATCCTCGCCCTCTCAGACCGCTACGATGAAATCGTTGCTATGGGGGCAGAAGTGCTTGGCGTTTCTACCGACTCCGTGTTCTCCCACAAAGCATGGATTGAAACCCCCCGCGATAAGGGCGGCATTAGTGGGCTGAAATTCCCATTGGCAGCCGATATGACCAAAGAAGTCTCCAGTAGCTACGGCGTGCTGGTAGAGGATGAAGGCTACGCCCTGCGTGGTTTGTTCATCATCAATCCAGAGGGTATTCTCCAGTACATGGTTGTGCATAACGAAAACATCGGACGCAGCGTAGATGAAACCCTGCGTGTGCTCCAGGCATTGCAGTCTGGTGGGATGTGTGCCGCAAACTGGAAGCCGGGCGAAAAGACCCTGTAACGTTGCGGAAGAGTCCAGCAGGGATGATACCTCTGTTCTTCTCTGTTGAACTAGCTGCAATTCAAGATGAAGCGGTGCGGCAATGCCGTACCGCTTCGTAATGGAAAAACACCCTGCTACCCACCGAATATGTCAAAGGGGAAACACGCTTGATACATCGAGAATTTACCGTTGCTAATGCATATCCCTACAACCTTGAAACCCCGCTCAAATGGATACTTTCGCACATTCGCCAGTACTCCCTGCTGCCCCTGTTAGCTATGCTAGGGACAATTATTGCAGAAGGGCTCTTTAGTGTTTCTGTGATTTTGGTGGGACAGGCATTTGATGTCGTGGTACAAGGGGGACCGATAGAAAACCTGACCAGCATAGCCCTAGCTATCTTTGTTGCCCATGTGATACAAGGCACTGCCAGTCTAGGTGGTGGCTTTGCCATAGAAATCTTAGCCCAACGGGTAGAACGTGACGCACGCGAAGAACTCTACATTAGCCTGATTGGGAAGAGCCAGACGTTTCACAACAAGCAGCGCGTGGGTGATATTATGGCTCGTGCCACCAACGATGTGCAACAACTCAAGTCTATGATCAATCCGGGCGCATCACTCATTATGGACACGCTTATGAGCATTGTCGCCCCCATTGTTGCTATCACCTTTCTGCACCCCCCCTTGCTCTTGGTACCAGTCATCTTCGTAGTAACGTTTGTCTTTGCGGTACGCAATTACAATAAACAGCTTACCCCCGTCACCGGTGCGCTACGCCGTCAGTTTGGGATGCTCAATGCGCGACTCGCTGAGGCGGTGTCTGGCATTGAAGTGGTAAAGTCCTATGCCCAAGAACCCCGTGAGCAAGCCCTCTTCACCCAAAACGTAACTAAATACCGCGATGTATTTGTCAAAGAGGGAGGCATAAAAGCTCGCTACTTACCGCTGCTCCTCTACGGGATAACCTACGGGGTGGCGTTTGGGCATGCCCTTTGGCTGTTTATGCAGGGGAGTATTACGCCTGGAGAAGTTGTCGCCTTTATGGGGTTGGTCAGTCTGCTGCGCTTCCCCACGTTTATCTCACTGTTTAGCTTTTCGCTGGTCCAGCTTGGCTTGGCGGGAGCTAATCGTATTCTTGATCTTATCAACACCGAATCAGAGCTAGACGAAAATCTCGGCGGTATTAGCCAGCAGATCATCGGGGACATCGCTTTTGAGGATGTCGCCTTTGGCTATGCTAGTACGCCTATCCTCAAAAATATCTCCTTTTATGCCAAGCCAGGACAGACGATTGCGATTGTGGGGCAGACAGGTTCCGGCAAAACGACCATGACCCGCCTTGTTAATCGTATCTATGATGTGAGTGCCGGGCGTGTCTTGATTGATGGGATAGACGTGCGCGAGTGGAATATGGACTCGCTCCGTTCGCAAATTTCTACCATTGAGCAGGATATTTTCCTGTTTTCCCGCACGATTGGGCAAAATATTGCCTTTGGTGCGCCAGCGGATGTAACCCAGGACCAGATAGAACAGGCAGCACGGGATGCCCAAGCGCACGATTTCATCATGCAGTTTCCCAATGGATATGATACGATGGTAGGAGAGCGTGGTGTGACGCTTTCTGGCGGGCAGCGACAGCGCATTGCGATAGCTCGCGCTTTCCTGACCAACCCCCGTATCCTCATTCTCGATGATTCTACCAGTGCTATAGATAGTGCTACTGAGGATGAGATACAGCAGGCGATGCGGCGCATCCTGCAAGGACGCACAACCTTACTCATTACCCCGCGGCTTTCGCAGATACGTTGGGCAGACCATATCCTGGTGCTTCGTCGGGGTGAGCTTGTGGCACAGGGAAGGCATGAACAGCTTTTGCAGGAGAGTGAACCGTATCAGCGCATCTTTGCCCGCTACGATAAGTAAGCAGAAAGTAGCAGGATATGGAATTAACAGCACAGTATAAACAGTTGTTGCAGCGGTTGTCTGCGGATGAGTATGTAGACATGTCGGGGCAACCAACATCGGTCACGATTGCCCTTGAAGACATGGAGTTTGACGGTTTGATAGAGGAGCGCGAGCCGGGGTGCTTGGAGTACCGCTTGACTCCAAAGGGGGCAGAGGTGAAGCGTTCGTTGTGAGGATGGATATGGATGGGGTATCTCGTAGGTCAAGTGCTAGATGCCCCCTTCTTGCGTGTTTTGTTGTGTCAAATAGGTTAATAGGCTAGTAAGGAATAGGAATGTCAACCCATCACAAGGTCATCTTTGGAAGCTGCGCCACAATGCCAGAAATTGCCGATAACTCGGTACATCTGGCGATTACCTCTCCCCCCTATTTCAATGCCCCATTTGACTATGAGGGGGTATACAATGATTATGATGAATACCTACAACTTCTCCGCAATGTCGCCAGCGAGAGTTATCGTGTTTTGCAACCAGGGCGTATCTTTGTCTTGAACATTGACGACATGCTTGTGAAAGGGGAAAAATACCCGATTACTGCCGATGCCACCCGCATTTTCCTTGACGCTGGCTTTCGTTACCGTGATAGAATTATCTGGCGCAAGCCAGAAGGGTATATCAGGATTAGCCGCCGAAGTGGAGTCCAATTGCAACATCCCTATCCAATGTACTTCTATCCAGACAATCTGCTTGAAAGCATCTTAATCTTTCAAAAAGGCAAATTTCTCTACAAATCTATTCCCCAAGAAATCAAAGAAGAGTCACGAGTAGATATTGAGGAATTTCAGCAAAACAAATGGTTTTTGACCTTGTGGGAGATGACGAATGTGCTTCCCAACGCTGAATTAGAAAAGAACATTGCAGCATTTCCGACAGAACTACCCTATCGTTTTGTTAAACTCTTTTCCTATAAGGGAGAAACGGTACTAGACCCCTTTACCGGCAGTGGTACCACGCTTGCTGTGGCACGCATGTTAGGACGAAATAGCATAGGTATAGAAGTCAACAACCGCTTGGAGCCAATCATCAGAAAGAAACTTTTGTTTGATAATGGACAGATGCAATTAACCCACGAAGATGACACCTATGAGGTTCTAGTCAGAGGGGAACTATGACCGCAACACAGAACAATATACACGTACAGGCAGATATATGCCGTATAACCTATAAGTACTCACTGTATACTCCTCTGAAAGAATACCCATTCAATAAGCTGTCGTCAGCATTAGCGACCCACGGGGCGTTTATCCTCAATATGGGGGAAAACAATCGTTTAGCAGTCAGTTGGTGGGTTTCTGCCAAACGCACACGATCTTATCCCTATGCCAGAGTCTACAACACCCTCAATTTCTTGGGTAGGAAAGTGACTATTATTCCCATTATGAAAGATGAGGGAAAGCAAGGGGATAGGGATTTTCTCCAGTGGGATACCGTATCACTTATGAGCTTGCTTGATGTGTATGTCATTATTGGATACTATACCACTGCTCAAAAAAGTACCCGGTATGAGCACAAGATTACTGAGCAGCGATTTGATGTGGACTATATCACGCAAGAATTGAGAAAACTTGCTACCTACCAATCAAGTGCGCTGCATTGGAATATGGACCAAGTAGATAAGACAGAAGAGCTAGGTAATCGAGCAATTCAAGCCTATACCCGTATGTCTCACCAAC
>CAZLKK010000332.1:0-4427 GCA_964559995.1 uncultured Chloroflexaceae bacterium | reverse complement strand
GCTACCAGCGGCTCAGGCAATGTGCCTACGTCCCGCTGCTGGCAGAAGACCTCCTGCCCAACGCCGACCTCGCCCAAGCCAGTCCAGACTCCCCCATGCCGCTAGGGTGGGTCGCAGGTGCGCCCGGTGTCCAGCCGGGGGATTTCGCCGTAGATGGCGACAACCGCTCTATCCACCTGATGGGCATAGCCAACTATGTGCAAACGCCATCCATACCCATACAACCAAACCACGCCTACTGCTTTACCGGGCGGGCGATCACCGATGCCAACAGCGAAACGGGGACACGGTTGCGCCCCGTCTTCCACTGGCTTAACGACAACGGCGACACCATACAGATGGCTACCGGCGCATGGCAACCGGTAGTGTTGTGGCAAGCAGCAAACCCACCCGACCAATGGTCACTGATACAGGCGGCGTTTGTTGCACCGGCGGGGGCAACTCAGCTGGTTGTGCGACTGCACCCGGCATCCGATGACCGCATTTACCTAGACGCAATGCACCTACGCCCTACACTGGTTTCCCGTGCTAGTACAGCATCATCAGCATCACCAATAACAATGGCAATGGCAATGGGGGATGCAGAGAGCTTGCCCCTAGCTCGCGCCCCGCTGGTACGGCTGCGCCGCTTCCCCAACGGTAAAGATGCTGCCGTCTCCTTCTCCTTTGATTGGGAAACAACGATGGCAGGGTTGATTCACTCCCGGTCTGTTGGCGACCCGCATGTCGATACTGACCCGCTTATCCGTGGCTTGCGGATGCGCGAGGGTATCACCAACACGCTGGACATCTTTCGCCCCTACGGGGTACGTGCCACCTACTACGCCGCTGGCTATTCGCTGCTGATAAGCAATACGAATCGCATTACCTTTCTTGGCAACCCTACCTACCAATGGGCAACCCAGGAAAACCGTTGGATGAGTGACCATTGGCAGACTACCCCCTGGTTTTCGCCAGACCCCTACGGCACAGCCGCAACCCACCCGGCATGGTACGCAGGCGATCTTGTGCCATTGCTATTGCGCGAGGGGCAGGATATACAGAGCCACACTTTCAGCCATTTCTATGGCGGCTTTGTGCAAGCACAAGATTGGCGTGATGATCTGGCACTGTGGAATAGCACTGCCGCAAACCGCGGAATTCTCGCTGTCCGTTCGCTGGCGTTCCCCTGGAGCAGCAGCGGCGGGATGAGCTACGCTAGTTGGGATGTTCTCGCTGATGCTGGCATCACGTCTGTTACCCGCTTGAGTGACCAATCGCAGTATAATCTCTTTGATGCCGATACAAACGGAATCGTGCGAGAACCCCACTGTCGCCCATTGCCAGGACATGAGACTATCCTCGCCTGCCCCGACTTCTACCTCACCCCGTCACGCCTAGACCTAGCGATAGCCCAGATTGACCGTGCATTGGCAAGCGAGGGGACTATAGATATATGGGCGCACACTGAAGAGGTCGTTAGTCCAGAACAACAGGAAACGTGGGAACACATTGTTGCCTATGCTGCCAACAACAATGTCTGGATTGCCCCGCTGCGTACACTGGCAGACTGGCAACAAGCCATTGCCCAAATACAGATAACCGAAACTGGACATCAGGGCAACCAACAAACATTGACTATGAGCAACGCGAGTACTCACCCACTGTCAGGAGTAACGCTAGAACTTGAAGGAGCGATAGCCCAGGTTATGGTGCAAGGACAGGAATACCCCCTACAACAATCATCATCACCATCATCACCATCACCAACACAAGTGATGCTTGATATAGCCGCTGGTGAAACATTGGAGGTGCAAATATGGCGCATACCATAAAAGACCACCCCATCCCCCAACGACAAACTCGCCTACAACACTGGCTAGACATGCTTGGCTCGCAACGCGCAGGTCTCTGTCTCTACCAGTGGTTGTGGATAATCCTATGCGTGGTGGGGGCATTGGTTGTTGCTGCGCCGCGAGTACTCTCGCGCCCGGTAGAGTACCACGCTGTCGCTGAAACCCACTTTGATACCAGTCGCTACGGGGGTCTCTACACTGACGGCAATCCTGGCTATGACTTTAGCATTGCCTTGAAAGATTCTACTGAAGCGTTGCGCCAACACTTTCTCGCCCAGAGTGAAGTACGGTTTGGGTTGCCCTCATTTCGGGTTGCCTATGAGCCACAGGAGATGGGGAGAGTCACGGTACTCGGCATAGCCCCCAATCCAGACGAAGCGCAAATGCTGGCAGACCTGGGGGCAGAAGAGCTTGTCCGCCAGATACAGGCGGCAGGCGGGCGCGAGGTGTTGCGTAATCTGCTTGGGTGGGAATTGGTCGCGGCAATGCGGCAGCAGCCAGCCCGTACCGCCTTTGAGCAACATTTGCGAGCCATCATTGAGCGGGACGCTTTCCCGATGAGTCGCCCGATTGAGCCGGTATCTGCCCAAATGAATCTTGACGACATTACGCCACAAGAGCAATCGGATATGGCACGAGCGTTGGAAGCCCGCTATGACCTCTGGACTTTTGAGATCAACATGCACAACGCCACGCTGGATAGACTCTGCGGCACTGCCAACGAACTCGCCACTGCCCAACGGGAGGCAGCACTACGAGCATGTGCTACTGCCAGCGGACAGCCAGAAGCTGCCACCAATGCTGCAATAGTCCAGGCTGAACTTGCGGCGCGTGACCGGGCTATTGCCAACCGTCAGGCGATACACGGGGCATTGCGCTACATGCTAGATGTACAAGGTGCCACCTTCACGCCGGATGAGCCGGGGGTCGTCTATCGGGTGACAGCCGATATGCCCCAAGAACCTGCCTCTGCCTCATCCATATTGCTGCTGGCACTAACTACCCTGTTTGGTCTGGTCTTTGGGGCTGCGGGGGTGGCAGTAGACCGTGCCGCTGGCTTGATGCCCAAGATACGCGAACTCTGGTCCTACCGTGAGCTTATCCGTGATCTGGTAGTCCGGGACCTGCGGGTGCGTTACAAGGGCAGCATCTTTGGCTACCTCTGGACGCAGCTTGCCCCGCTGCTCATGATGCTGGTCTTTACCTTTGTGTTTACCCTGCTGATGCGAAGCAACATTGCCCTCTTCCCGGTCTTCGTCATTGTGGGGTTGCTCCCCTGGAATTACTGTTCTGAGACAGTGACCAGCGGCACACGCTGCATCCTCGACAATGCCAATCTGATAAAGAAGGTCTTTTTTCCACGAGAGATACTGCCATTGGTCAGCGTCTTTTCTGGCTTGCTCAACTACATTTTCTCACTGCCCGTCATGTTTCTGGTCATGGCGGTTATCCAACTGTTGGCACTTGGACAACTCAATTTTTCGTGGACGTTCTTGTACCTGCCCATTTTGCTGCTTATCCAGACGATCTTTCTCATTGGCATCACCTTTTTTGTCAGTGCGCTGGCAGTCTATTTTCGGGATATAGTCCACCTTATCGGCATTGTCGTGCTGTTTTGGTTTTTCCTAACTCCCGTCTTCTACTCGCTGGACACGGTAAATATGCCGCATATGGCGCGGATTGTGCGCTGGCTTAACCCGATGGCATCACTCATTGAGTTCTACCGTGATACGCTGTATGGCAACACCGTTTCCATTGGGATGGTGCCAACGCCAGGCTTGCCAGCAATGGACAGCATGCTGCGCCTAGTCATAACGGTACTGCTGATATTGGGATTTGGCTATTGGTTTTTCCATCGGCATAGTAAAGATTTTGGGGAGCTCCTATGAGTAAACCACCAGTTATTACCTTTGAGCAAGTAAGCAAGCGATTTGCCCTGCACCACGATAGTACCCTCAGCTTTGGGCAGCGGATGGGGCGCATACTCCGTGGCAACGCACGCGGGGATGATAGCTTTTGGGCATTACGGGATGTCAGTTTTACTATGCAGCGCGGCGAGGCGGTGGGGCTTATTGGACACAATGGCTCTGGCAAAAGCACCACGCTCAAGCTGATTACCCGCATCTTGGAGCCAACGCATGGCAAGATTACCGTCAATGGGCGGGTGTCAGCACTGTTGGAGCTTGGCTCTGGCTTTCACCCCGACCTCACCGGGCGCGAGAACATCTACCTCAACGGCTCACTGTTGGGGCAATCGCATGCCCGTATGCGGCGCAAGTTGGAAGAGATTATAGATTTCTCAGAACTGGAAGACTTTATAGACACGCCGGTGAAGCACTACTCCTCTGGGATGTATATGCGCTTGGCATTTGCCATTGCCATCAGTGTTGAGCCAGATATTCTCATTACCGACGAGGTACTGGCGGTGGGGGATGATTCTTTCCAGCGCAAGTGCTTAGACCGCATCTACCGTTTTCGCAACCAGGGGTGTACCATCCTGTTTGTGTCGCACGGTCTGGCGGTGGTGGAAAGTTTGTGTGATAGGGTGCTCTGGTTTGAATGGGGCATACTGAAGCACGATGGCAATACTTC
>CAZLKK010000331.1:2389-4498 GCA_964559995.1 uncultured Chloroflexaceae bacterium | reverse complement strand
GACGATATTCCCGTTGGAGAAGGGATAACCGGCGAGTATCCAATAGTGTGCTACGGAAAAGCGGGGGACATCCCACTCGCCCTCTTTGAAGCCTGCCTCAACAATCTTGGACTCAATATTCACGCTTGGTATGCGTATTCTCGTCGGGCGAACGCCATCCCACGCGCCTGCCGCCGTGTTGACTCGCGCTGTTGCCCAGGCGGGGGCAGGATTCTCGGCGAGGTAGTCTATACCCAAGCCGCCAAGACGGAACGGCTGTGGTTGCCCTGGGTAGTATTCAAACCGCATACGCTCAAAGTATTGGATCGTGTAGGGTTGCCCATCGGGGGTTGTTTTGTCAAAGGCTTCTGTGATAGGGTAGCCAAATAGGGGCAATCCGCCATTGTTTAGCCAAAAGCTGAGGAAATCTCCCCGTAGCGTATGCCCCGATTGGGGAAAGAAGACCACATCGGGTAGCGTATCCTCAGTGCCACTGCCAATATCAGGGTAAATGGCGAAGTTGGGGGATGGCGTTACCCATTGAGACGCACCCTGCTGCCCATCCCGCGCTGCTGCCCACTGCCCTAGCATCCCCACCTGCACCCGTGCTAATTCGCCATGCCACTCTAGGCGGGCGCGTTGAAAATACTGCACCGGGCGGTAGTTTTCCATAAAGACTTCCGTCAACGGCAGCCCAAAGATCGCCCGCCCGCCGTTGTTTTCGTAGAACTCACGAAAGCTGTAGGCGAGGGTGTGTCCCGTTTCGGTAAACAATATGGGGAAACCAGGGACATCATCTTGGGCTTGCGTTGGCGATTGTTGCACAATAAGGAGCATTAACCCAAGCAATACCAGGGCTACTAACAAGAGCGTATAGCGTGGGAATCTTGCACTAGTTCGGGGCATCGGTTGCGTATTCATAGCTTTAGCTTTGTTCAAAAGGGGGTACCTATTCAAAAACAGGGGGAGTGGGTTTCCCCATCCCCCTGTTTGCCGACAAATATATCCGATAAAACGGCTACACGAACCTAGCGGATCGCAACGTCAGTGGCGGGGTAACGCCAGTTCATGTAGTGCTGACCCACGTTGCCCATCTCGACCTGCCATGCTGGGGCGTTATCGGGGGTGTAGGTGATGACGCGGCGTTCAAACGCCTGGATGAGAATGTCTTTCTCTACGCCACCGACCATAACCGTTGCCCAGTAGGGTTCGCTAACGGGCAGACCCATCACGAACTGGACATCCATACCCTGCTGTGTGAAGAAGTCGGTAAAGACCTGTGGGATGTTGTGTCCCAACACTTCGCTATAGCTGCCAATGGTGACACCATACGTTGCCATTGCACTGTCCTGTGTGACGGTGCCTTCGTGGGCAATGATGTCTGTGACGGTCTGGCCTACGCGGTTGGGTGCGGGGATCGCATTCACCGGATAGGAGACGCTGCGGAAGGAGCTATAGGTGGGGGCAAACGGGTTGACGGCAGCAGGATCGCCGGCAATCGTCTGCTCCGATGGGGCAAGGGTTTCAAAGCTGTTGTCGCCAATCTGTACCTTGCCTTCGATCATCTCTACAACCAAGCGACCACTCGTGACGACCTGCTCGCTTGCGGGGGCTTCGAGGTTGTTGATTTCCATGCGGCTCTTGTCAAAGTACTGGACGAGACGCACGCCATCCTTGCCTTCCAGGTAGGGTTCATACATCCCATCGCTGATGGCACCCTGTCCCCATAGCCAGATGCTCTTCTGGACGGTGCCAGCCTGTGCCCACACGCGCTCAAATGCGCTGGTAGCGAAGGTGCTGTCCGTCTCGACGGATGTGGCGGGGACTTCAGGCGGCTGTGGCTGACAAGGCGGGTAAGTCCCATCTGGACAGAGCTGCGGTGGCTGCTGCTGCTGCGGTGGCTGTGGCTGCATTGGTGGCTGTGGCTGCGTTGGCTGCACTGGCGGCTGTGGCTCACCTGGACCAGGCTGTTGTTGCTCTGGTACCTGCTGCTGCTGCTCCTGTGGCATCTGCTGCTGCTCCTGTGGCATCTGCTGCTGCTCCTGCGGCATCTGCTGCTGCTCCTGCACACCCGTAGGTTCGTCTGTCGCAGGTGCTGTCGCATCCGCAGGTTCGTCTGTCGCAGGTGCT
>CAZLKK010000331.1:0-2289 GCA_964559995.1 uncultured Chloroflexaceae bacterium | reverse complement strand
GGTTCTTCTGGCGCAGCCGCTGGTTCTTCTGGCGCAGCCGCTGGTTCTTCTGGCGCAGCCGCTGGTTCTTCTGGCGGCGTTACTTCAGGTGGTGGTGTGACATCGCCCGGTGGGGTAACTTCAGGTGGTGGTGTGGGATCATCACCACCGTGATCATCATCTGGTTGAACATCAGCAATCGTTGCACCTTGTGCTTGGACATTGGTGGCGGTAAACATCACTGAACTGAAGAGCAGTGCAGCGATGACCAACAAAGAGAACCGATAGAAACGACTCATACGTACATCTCCTTCGTAAATTTAAGCTCATCCATAAAGAAGTTCTCATGCTTACAAACTTGTACAGTAACCTTCGTAGTAGGTGTTTATCCCAATGATAACTTTCCTACTACTGACAATAGATTCCATACCTTCTGCGTAACGAATGGGTAGCCTTGCACAAGTATGCAATGAAGAGTGTAGCGTGAGTTGTGCAAGAAACCGATGGGAAAAACCTGACTATTCTTGAAGCTACCTTAATACTCATAGCTCAATGAACGATCTTGCCATCTCCCAGGACTATCCCAAGTGAACCGATCATGTCAAGATTTGGTTACGTTTCTGCTACGCCTCCTTTCTCCTTCTGTTAGACGACACCCAAAGCGTTGTATATACGTCTTAACAGGTTATCCTAGCTTGTAACTATAGCATAGGAAAATTGACTTTGCAAGTTGATTTCCCCTGGTATTCCTTGCGTCCCCTTGCCCCCGCTCCCATAGGGCGAGGGGGGGAACCCACCTGACCGGTTCCCTTTCTCCCCCTGGGGACGCGGGGTAGGGATAGGGGGGGCAGAACCGTTGCATGCAACGTCTCACCCATCACGTTAATACTCCGCGTCCAAAGCATCTAACTGTTGCTCTGCAAGTTCTTGTAACGAAGCATCGTTGCTACTTAACGCTAATTCCCGGCAATCCTGAAAATCAGCAATGGCTTGTGTATTGTCACCTTTGTCTTTATAGACCCTCCCACGATTGTAGTAAGCAACAGCATATTCGCTGTCTAACTCAATCGCGGTATTATAATCTTGGATGGCTAGGTCAAGTTCTCCTTTGTCTTGATAAGCCCTTGCTCGATTATTGTAAGCAACCACACTCTCTGGATTGAGCGTAATAGCTTCGTTATAGTTCTGGATTGCCGCATCATAATTGTCTAGTGCCTTGTAGGAACTAGCACGGGCAGTATATGCATCGGCATAGGTATCGTCTAATGCTATCGCTTCGTCATAGTCTGCAATAGCCGCGTCATATTCCCCATTTGCAGAGTAGACAAGCCCCCGGTAGTAGTAGGTTCTGGCATGTTCGTCATCTAAGGCAATGGCTTCGGTATAGTCTGCAATAGCTGCGTCATACTCCCCATTTGCATAGTAGGCAAGCCCCCGATTCCGATAGGCTTCGGTATACTCATCATCTAGGGCTATGGCTTTATCATAGTCTTGGATAGCACGATTATAGGTTTTCTTTGAGTAGTAGGCATATCCTCGCTTATTATAGGCATCGGCATGGTCAGGGTCTAGGGTAATAGCCGAGGTAAACTGCTCAATAGCCTCATCGTACTCGCCATCTTCTAGCAATGCTTCTCCCTTGTCATAGTGATCATCAGAGGTTTCCCCCGGGGTATTGGTTTTAGTACTTTCAGAAGATGGCGAAGGTGGAACAGTTTTTTCACCATTTGCTACGGGTGTGGGTGGATTATCCCCTGTTGTTGTTGCCCACCACGCCCCCACTCCTACAAATATTAAAAGCACAACGGCTACTCCTATCAGCCACATGTTGTTCTTTTTGGCAGGCTGTGGTTGCTGTGGCTCCGACAACACCTGAGTCGGCTCTGACATGTATCGCTGCTGCTGCGGCTCTGACATGATTTGGGTTGGCTCTGACACATACTGTTGCTGTGGTTGCTGTGGTTCGGAATAGACATGGGTCGGCTCTGATAGGTATTGTTGTGGCTCAGAGATAGGGGGGAGATATTCAGAAACCGGTTTTTCATGCCGTCCAGGTATAGTCGTATGCAACGTTGGGGAGTTTGCGTAGACGAGGGCTTGCTTAAAGGTGACAGCATCAGGAAAGCGGTTTTTTGGCTGGACTGCCAATGCCTTCATAATGGCATCTGATACATGGGGGGAGACCCGCGGATTAATCTCACAAGGGGTAAGCAACGGATCATCCATAGCGATACGATCAGCAACAGTATGCGGTGATTGTCCCGTGAGCAGGTGGTAAAGCGTTGCCCCCAGGCTATACAGGTCGCTTTG
>CAZLKK010000330.1:3519-4509 GCA_964559995.1 uncultured Chloroflexaceae bacterium | reverse complement strand
CCCCTGCCTCCGCTCCCATGCCAGGGCGAGAGGGGGCTGCCCGGTGTTCGTTCCCCCTCTCCCCACTACGCGGGGGAAGAGGCAGGGGATGGTTCTATGCAGTCCCGTTAGGGAATAGTTTTGCGAACTTTTGGACTTTCGGCATCATCTGGTGGAGCAGAGTAGAGCGGTGTGTTCTCAATATGCCGTATATCATTACAATGCACAAGAGTCCAGCCGTCACTGGTGGTATGGTGCAAAAGAGAGAGAGACGTATTCCCTATGTGCTTGCATGGTAAGTTGGCTAGGTTAAAATCCTGGCACACATGGCTTAACATCATACGGATAGCTCCCCCGTGGCTCACAAATACCAGCGTTTCGCCGGGGTGTTGGGCAACCATTGCCTCAATAGTCGTTACCACCCGGTTTTTGAGGTTAGCCAATGTTTCACCGCCGCCTCGTGGTATATCTTGCCCTTGTTTCAATAGTTCATACTCAACTGGATAACGTTCTTGAATTTCCTCACGGGTCATGCCGCTCCACCTTCCCAAGTCAATCTCGCGGAGCGGGGGGAGCATCTCAACAGGAACCTGCAACGCTGCGCCTATTTCCCATGCAGTCTGGTATGCACGGGCAAGATCGCTACTGTAGAGCACATCAACATGGAATCGCTCTTGTTGCAATCGTTGAGCTAATCGTTTTGACTGTTGCTTACCAATCGTGTTTAATGGGATGTCTGTATGTCCCTGCCATCGCTTTTGTATATTCCATTCTGTCTCGCCATGACGAATTAAGTAGACCGTTGTTTTCATCAGTATCCCCCTGCGATGAGTTGATGATTGTTCCCAAGCGGTTGTCCCTTGCTGGGTCGTATGCTTCACGGGGCATCATACCACATGCAAGCAGGTAAGGGGAATTGCAGGGGATACGTACAGGGTCATGGCAAAGTCCGGTTTACGTAAGCGCACGGGCGGCAGCCCCCATCCCCTGCCCCTGTGGGTGTATGCGGGT
>CAZLKK010000330.1:0-3509 GCA_964559995.1 uncultured Chloroflexaceae bacterium | reverse complement strand
GCGCACGGTGGTGCGCCCAATGTGGTGGCTCCCGGAGCAGGGGCAGGGGGGAGCGGGTCGTTACCCTAGAGGAAACGGGAAAAACCCCTATCACCCCTAGACCCTATCACCCCATTACCCCACCTTGCAGCCGGGTCAATCCATCCTCTGCTGGTGGGCATCCATCAATGCTCAACTCTAGGGCATGGCGATAGGCAGAAGATGCCTCGCCTATACGATTTTGCGCTTCATACACTGTGCCAAGCATCACCTGCAACTCAATATAGCGCGAACGCAACGCCTGCCGCTGATCCTCCACATACGAAGAATCGCCAAAGAAGGGGCAATCATCCATATAGTCGCCACGGTACAGCCGATGGGCTTGGTCGAGCATCTCTAGTGCTCCCGCCAAGTCCTGCTGATGCAACAACGTTGCTCCCCGTTCTACATCTGCGATAAATTGCTCAACATCACACCACGTAATAGCCGATGGTTCTAGCCAGTATCGCTCGTGATGGTAGGTAATCAAGCGGCTTTGGTTGCCCCGTTTTAGCCCCGGCTCTAGCGTGCGGCGCAAGGCTGCTAACGTGCGATGAAAGGCACTATCTGCTTTGCTAATCTCCAGATCAACCCAGATAATCTCTTCAGCTTCATCTTTTGTAATCCCCTTACCGCGGCGATCAAACAGGAAGGCAAATAAAGCCTCTGCCTGATAGGTACCCGCTTTATCGCCCCCCCACTTGGTAATAAGCTCACCGTCCCGTTCTACGCGCAATGAACCAAGCGCGTATACCCGCATGCCCTCTCCTGTTGGTACTGATTCTTTCATCGCAGCTTTGCGTGTGGTTTCTGCTGCATGCTGTGCCAACTGCTCTTGTTGCTCGTGCAACACCTTGCGCTGCTCATTGAGCGTCACCATAAGATTGCGGTGTTCGTCTCGCACCCGTGCATGGTCAATCGTGAGGGCTAGATAGCCGCCGAGGTGATTGAGCAAAGCCCGCTCTGTTTCGCTATACCGGAGATCATCCTCATGCGCGGTATCTTCTCGCATCCCCAAGACCATCAAGCCTAGCGTCTCATCCCTATGACGCAATGGTAACAGCAACGTAGCAAATGGGATCGGCTCCCAGGGTTCTTCGCTGGCTATCTCGATAAGTTCGTCTGGCAAGACAACCTGCTGCCGTTGGAGGAGCAGGGGCATAGCCTGGTTGCCATAGACCGCACGGGCAGTATAGCCTGTCTCATCCGTCACAGCTACAATCCCCTGCTGCACATCCAACGCTCGACAGACCCACGCCAACCCCGCGTACAATTGCTCTTGCAACTCACCGCGCTCAAACAGTTCATCACTCAAGGACTTAATCAGCTGGCTATAGTCAAATTCACGGGGGTAGAAGTGACGGTCTAGCTGGCTACGCAGCCATTCCCCTACGGGACCAAAGGCTGCAGCAAGCCCAACAATGGAGAGTGCCGAGACAAGCGGAATATTAATATGCAAAAGTTCTCCCGCGCCCCATTCTAGCAACATCACGACTCCTACGTAGAGCATCGTAAAGAGACTAGCAAGCACGGAGTAGACGAACGCTCGCTGCGTGGCACGAGCAGGGAGTAGCCCCCGGTGGGTTAGCACCGTGTAGGTAAAAATAAGCATAGCAATGACAATAATCGTCCGGGGAATCGACGGCGACCACCCCTGTTCACGGGCTATGGTGGCAGATACTGCCCCAACTACGCCAAGAAAGGCAGTGATAGTCAAGATGCGCCGTAACCGAAGTTCATAAGCATCTGGAGTTTTGCGCCAGAAGGACAGCCACATCAGCACGAGTGCCAACAGCAGCGGCACGATACGTTGGGCAGCAGATGCCCATTTCAGCCAACCATCGGGGAAGCGTGGTTCATCCCAGCGCGTCCACGACTGTATCAACTTAACCGGTTCAGGTATATCGCTGCCCATAATAGCATAGCCAGCTAGTATGCCGCCGGTGAGGTAGCAGAACACGATAAAAATTTTGTAGAGTAGGGGGATGCGTCCAGTGGGGGTAATCAACGCGGCTATAAAGAGCACAAAAGAAGGGGGCGCGAGGACAGTGGCGACCAATTCGGCACGCCCCAGAAATACCGCTACCTCTTGTGAGGTGGTGAGTTGGTATTGTATGGCGGTGATACCGTAGAGCACCATATGCACACAGAAGACTGCAAATGCCTGGATAACCCGGTTCTGTGGTGCGCGGACGAGCAACCCAAGCCCAAGCCACGCCGAGACCACAACCATCAGTAGGTCAGGCAACCGATGGATAATGAGGAGTATCATGTTGGGTTCCAATCATAGCATAGCTCTGCACCGATAGCAACTCCGATTGTCGCCTACAACCAGACTTACCCCCAAAGCCTGTGGTATACTAGGCGTACCATGGGCAAACATTATCATCAAGACAGGATGACAGAGGAGCTAGAGCATATGGATGATGTGAATTATCACTTTCTGTCGAGAAATCAATACTGTGTTTTTGGAAAGCAAGGCTGTCATGAAACAGCTTTCAATGTGTACGAAACCGAAGATACAATCCTCGTGGTAGCAGATTTGGCTGGAGTAGACCCAAACAGTTTTGTGATTGAGGTAAGCTCCAACAAGGTGGTTATTCGGGGGACTCGCTGTATAGAACCACCTGAGAATCTGCTCCGCATTGATCGCCTAGAGATTAGTGCCGGACCATTTGAACTAGACGTATCGCTTCGAGTACCAGTGGATGCCAACTATGCCACGTCACACTATCATAATGGCTTGTTGCACATCGAGATTCCCCTGGTGAAGCCCCCCTCTCAGCGAATTGTTATCAATGTACAACAGGAAGGAGACCCTCAATGACAGAGGATGGCAATGTAGACACCATACAGCCTGAGCATATTGTACCGGTAAATGTTGAACCAAAGCAAGAAGTGGAGAATCCTATTCTACCACTGTTGCTCTTGAGTAATGTCGTCATCTTTCCAGGAATGATTACCTCGCTCGTTATCAGTGGAGAAACCTGGGTCAAGCTGATTGATGATATAGCCCTCTCCAACAAGACATTGGCAGTGTTCTGGAGCAAGAGTACGAGTAATACCTTTGAACTGGAGGCTCTCGGACGGGTCGGGACGATGGCGTTGATTGTGCGGCTGCTGCGGGTGCCAGATGGCAATGTACAGGTGATGCTCCAGGGGCAAGAACGGGTTGAGATTACCGAGGTTATCAGCACCGACCCCTACCCCGTGGCACGGGTGCAAGTGCAACATGAGCCAACATCCGATACGCTAGAAATTGAGGGACTCTCGCGGACTACGCTGACGCTCTTCCAAAAGATTGTCGAACTGAACGCTGGACTCTCTGAAGAACTACTGGTAGCCGCGTCTAATACTCCCTCAGCCGGCGTTTTGGCAGACCTTATCGCTGCAAACCTGGGCATCAAGCCAGAACTCCAACAGCAGGTGCGTGATGCCATAGACATCTCCGAACGGTTGCGGCTCGTGTTGGGCTTTGTGCAGCGCGAAAA
>CAZLKK010000329.1:0-4559 GCA_964559995.1 uncultured Chloroflexaceae bacterium | reverse complement strand
CCAAAAACATCTCGCCGCTGCACAGAAAAAACTCCGCCGTCTGAACCGCTGGCTGGTACGCAAGCAGAAGGGTAGCACGAACTGGCGGAAAGCGAAGCGGAAGTTGGCACGGCTGCACCTGCGGATTGCGAACCTGCGAGCCGATGCGATACACAAGCTGACCACGCATCTGACGGGAAAAGCCAGCATCATTGCGCTGGAAACGCTGAAGGTGATGGGCATGGTGAAGAATCACAAGCTGGCCCGGGCGATAGCGGATGCGTCATTTGCGGAGATTGCTCGCCAGTTGGGGTATAAGGCGCAGCAGGTGGTACGGATAGACCCGTTCTATCCGTCGAGCAAGAGGTGCAATGAGTGTGGATACCTCAACCCTGCCCTGACGCTGGCAGACCGCACATGGACATGCCCGTCGTGCGGCACGGTGCTGGATCGGGACGTGAACGCCGCACGGAACATACGAGACGAAGGAATACGGCTTGTTGGTGCCGCATAAACCAACCGTCCCTCGGTAGTGGCTACGTCGGGACGGAAAACACGCCTGTGGACTGCGGGTAAGACCTCCGATTGGGGGCAGTGCAGGTCGAAGCAGGAATTTCGGAACTGGACAGAGCGTACTTTCGAGTACATTTGAACACAAAGAAAGTAGCAGGATAGTATCTATGCAACGACAACCTACGAACCAATACAAACGATTGCTCTCAACCCTTATGATTATTTTGGTGATCACCCTCGCCGGGTTTGCCCCGGTGGTTGTCCCACCAGCACCATCCACATCATCATCGGGTATGGTCTATGCGCGGGAGCCAACGACAACACCTACCAAAGCCCCAACGGCAGAGCCAGACGATGAAACGCCCAACGACACAGACGAATCTCTTGACGAAACAGACAACGCCACCGCACCAACGATAAACCGCAGCGTCCTGTTCTTTATTGAGCAGGTCATCCAAGATGTGTACAAACGGGTCAACCCGTCGGTGGTCAATATTCAGGTGACGCGCAAGGTCTCGGCAAATACCGATGATCTGTTCCCAGATATGCCCGACTCGCCCGACATTCCAGACTTTCACTTCTTTGAGCCTCCAGACGAAGACTACTACACGCAAGGGGCAGGCTCTGGTTTTGTTTGGGACAGCGAAGGGCATATCGTGACCAACAACCATGTGGTGAGTGATGCTGACCGCGTTTCTGTCACCTTTGCCGATGGGACTACCGTTGAGGGGGTAGTTATCGGGACAGACCCCCACAGCGACCTTGCGGTAGTGAAGGTGGACGTAGAGGATGATATGCTGTACCCGATTGAACTGATGGACTCCAACGAGGTGAAGGCGGGGCAGCTCTCTATTGCCATAGGCAACCCCTTTGGGCTAGAAGGCACGATGACCGTTGGCTTTATCAGTGCTGTGGGACGTTCGCTGCCCGTTGCCTCGGAAACGGGGGATGGGAGCACCTATAGCATCCCGGATATTATCCAGACTGATGCGTCTATCAATCCAGGCAACTCTGGGGGAGTGCTGGTCAATGATCGGGGGCAGCTTATTGGGGTACCTGCGGCTATCCAATCGCCAGTACGCGCCTCGGCAGGGGTAGGCTTTGCTATCCCCTCGGCTATCGTTGCCCAGGTTGTCCCCGTGCTGATAGAAGAGGGCAGCTATGAGCACCCGTGGATTGGCATTAGCGGCACTACGCTGACCTCGGATATGGCAGAGAAAATGGGGCTTGACCCCTTGCAGCGTGGGGCATTGGTCATTGAGGTGTCATCGGATAGCCCGGCGGATGATGCCGGCTTGCAGGGTAGTGGTGAACAGGCGACTATCAATGGGCAAAAACGGCTCATTGGCGGCGATGTCATCATTAGCTTTGATGATCGCCCGGTGACGAAGTTTGATGATCTCGTTGCCTACCTAGCGCGGTATACGCGGGTGGGGCAGACGGTCTCCCTGACGGTGCTACGTGATGGTGAGGAAGAGACGCTTGACTTGACGCTTGGCAAGCGACCTTCTAGCCCAGCAGAAGAACAGAAAACAACTAGTGCCAACGGTGTGGCTTGGCATTGAGGGGCAAGAACTGACGGCTGAGATTGCCGAGGAGATGGAGTTGGACTCGACGCAGCAAGGGGTGCTGATTGCCCAGGTCGCCGGCGATAGCCCCGCAGATGATGCCGGCTTGCGCGGGAGCTACAAGAGTGCGCGTATTGGGGGCGAGCGTATCCTGATCGGCGGTGATGTCATCACGGCGGTAGAGGGCGAAACTGTCGCCAACCTTGACGACATCCAACAAGCCATCAGCGATGCCGAGCCGGGCGATGTGGTGACGCTGACTATCCTGCGCGATGGCGACGAGCAGGAGGTTGAGGTGACGCTGGCAGAGCGTCCGTAGGGTTATAGACACCCATCCCAGGGCGAGGGAGGGGAACACCTGCCGCGGTTCCCCTTCTCCCCTCAGTGGGACGCGAGGCGAGGGGATGGGGGCTTGCCCGAACATCCGCTCGTTGACCCTCGCGGCTCCCCCAAATGTGAACACTTACGCTCCCCCCCTTTCTTGCAATGAACCGCTTATTAGACGTATAATGAAGCCATGATGAACTCATCATCAGACAACATCCTCTTTAATGTATCAACTCCGCTTGGTTTTCATGTACGGGTAACGTATGCCTATTGGCAGGGGAAGATGTAGCGGGAGATAAGGAGTCAAGCGGCTAATTTCATCTCAAAGCAGAGAAACGTAATGATAATTATAGATACCGACATCCAAGAAGCCATCGAACAGATACACACCTCGCCCTACAAGATGGTGCTAGAATTTGCCGGGGCGGGCAGCCTCGCGCTATGGTGGTTGCATAGCATCGCCGGCTCATCCCGTACCATCCTGGAAGCGACAGACCGCTACGCCGCCGAGTCGCTCAAATCACTGTTGTACTACAAGCCAGAACAGTTTGTCTCCGAGGAAACGGCAGTAGCTATGGCGCAGCTTGCCTATGAGCGGGCTGTCTACCTAGAGGGGGAGCAGCGAGCCGCGTTTCTGCTTGGGGTGGGATGTACGGCGACTATCGCCACCACCTACGCCAAGAGCGGCGAACACCACTGCGTCATTGCGGTACAGACCAGCGAGGACATCACGACCTACAACCTCAAGATGAAAAAAGGCGCACGGGAACGGCTCGGCGAGGAGATACTGATCAGCCGGCTGCTAGTACGTGGGCTTGTCCCCGCCTGCAACCTACGCCACACCATCTCGCTTAACCTGCTGGCAGGCGAGAAACTCCGCGAAAATCACCACATCTTCACGGAGCCGCTTGACCTGCTGGTGAGCCACCTTTTACAGACTGTGACGGTCTACCCCGATGGCACCCAAACTGCAAACCACCCCATCACCGATGCGCTGCTCTCTGGCTCCTTCAACCCGCTACACGATGGTCACGAACGCCTCGCGGAGGTTGCTTCACACCTGCTTGGCAAGCCGGTTATGCTGGAGCTCCCGATTGTCAACGCCGACAAGGGCACCCTCACTGCCGCCGAAATCCAGCGGCGGATTAGCCAATTCGCCAACAAGCATACCGTAGTGCTGACCCGTGCGCCGCTCTTTGCCCAAAAAGCTGCGCTATTTCCCGGTTGTGTCTTTATCATTGGCTACGACACAGCAATACGCCTCGTCTCCCCCCAATACTACGAGGGGGAAGATGGCTTGCAACAGGCAATGAAGACCATCCGTAATGCCGGCTGCCGCTTTCTAGTCGCGGGTAGGCTGACACATGGGACATTCCAGGTGCTGGCAGACATCCCCATCCCCCCTGCCTTTCGGGACCTGTTTTCAGAGATACCCCCAGAGGATTTTCGCGTGGATATTTCGTCTACCGCGCTGCGCGAGAAGGGCTAGGGAGAGAAGGGGAACCGGGCAGGTGTTCCTCCCCCTCGCCCTGGCATGGGAGCGGGGGCAAGGGGAACGAACACCGGGCAGCCCCCGCGCCGTGCGAAGGTACGTAGGTAGGGGCGCACGGCGGTGCGCCCCTACCGGTTATCCACGTCAAGGTCAAGTTCATCACGCACCAGTGCATCTACCGTAATACCAAAATAAGTTGCTATCTTGATAGAAATTTCTGTTCCTGGTTTTCTTTTCCCATTTTCAAGATGGCTAATATAGGACTTGGCAATGCCAAGTTGCCTGGCTAGTTGTTCGTGCGATAATCCATGTTGTTCACGCAAAAGACGCAACTTCTTGGGGAATTTCTCTAGCATAGGATTGACAATAGCACCACAAAGTGCTATTATTGGTTACGATTGTAGCCTCCCCACACTGCCAAGTGACCAAACTACACAGTGTGGAGAGTCGTTCTGTAGCGGGACGTTCCCACTACCACATTCACATTGCATGATACACGATTTTTGCATTTCGTGTGCAAGAGGAAAGGAGCTGTTGTATGGGTATGCATACCCTCGATGACCTCAAGCTAAAATGACAACATGAGCAACTAACAGGCGAGCAGATGATGAGGCAGATGTTGCATCATCTGGAGGTGCTGTATGATCGGCTACGCTTGTTGGAGAAGGCGTACAACGCCG
>CAZLKK010000328.1:0-4590 GCA_964559995.1 uncultured Chloroflexaceae bacterium | reverse complement strand
ACTGCTTCAGCAAATCGTGAAATTGGCGATAGGAGTCCAAACGAGTATATACCGGAGATTATAGAGGATTTAGCGGGAAATGCAGAGCGGGTCTTTGCTGCAAATCTTTTACCTAATCCATTAGAGGTAGATTATAAAATTTTAGACTATGTTTCTTTTTTGAAAAAACGCTCTGTCTTAATACAAGATTGTATTTCTGACCTGTGTCATGGTCGTACTTAACATACAAGCACTATCCCCAATTGCTGACCACACTACTACCCATTTGGAGAAGCTATGACCCTTCCGCTCCTCACCCGCCGCGGTGACACCCTACGCTATGCCAGAGACGCTGGTACTGTGGCTATCCTTGACCGCCGCCGCTACCCACACGAGACCATCTTTGTGGTTTGCCAAAGCATGGCAGAGGTCGCCAATGCGATTACCAATATGACCATTCAGGGGGGGCCCCCGCTTGCCTACGCCGCCGGCTATGGTATGGCACTCGCCGCTCGCCAGCACCAAACTATGCCTACCAACCAGCAGCGAGAAGCACTCATCCAAGCAGCAGAGACCCTTCGCACCACCCGCCCCACTGCCGATGATCTGCACCACATACTTGATGCCATCTTGCAGCAAGCAGATGCAGCATTGCTCAGTGGGCAGCCTGCCGAGCCTATCATAGCCGACTTTGTAGATGCCCAAGTAGCGCAGGGAGATGCCGTAGCCGAAGCATGCGGGCGCAATGCTGCCGCAATCCTTCCCCAATCAGCAACAATGTTGACCCATTGTTTTGCCGGTGCTGCGCTCAACTGGATGCTGTATGTTGCCCTACATGAACAGCATAAACAACTGCACCTCTACCCCAACGAGACGCGCCCCTACCTTCAGGGCGCACGACTTACTGCACACCAAGCCCATGCAATTGGCGTACAGGTGACATTGCTCACGGACAATATGGCAGGGTTCTGTTTGAGCCGAGGAATGTTTACCAACTACATCACCGCAGCAGATCGTATCGCGTTAGATGGCAGTATTGCCAACAAGATAGGCACCTACCAGTATGCGGTGCTTGCCTATCGGCATGGTGTTCCCTTCACCGTCTTGGGCTACGACGGCCCCGACCCTGCCACCCCCACTGGTGCGGACATTCCCATTGAGGAGCGCAACCCGGATGAAGTTCTCCATTGTGGTGGTAAACGTACTGCCCCCACAGGTATTGCTGCCTACTATCCCGCCTTTGATGTAACCCCCCCAGAGCTCGTCACGACTATCGTGACCGAACGGGGTATCTACCAGCCGGCTGAGATGGCAACCTATCACAGCACAACGAGCATGGGAACTTTGTCATGATTCTGATCATTGGGGGAACAGCAGCCTATCACCTAGACTTGACAGCATCCTTTGGCACATTGGAGCAGATAGTATGCGCTACCCCCTACGGACAAGCCTTTCCCATCTTTCGTGTGGTAGACTCCCCCTTTCCCCTAGCGTTTGCCTCACGCCACGGGGTAGATCAACTTGACGTGACTCCGCCATTTGTCAATGCTCGCGCCAATATTTGGGCTGCCAGTCAACTAGGGGTGCAGGCAATACTTGGTTGGAATGGGGTAGGGGCTATCAACCCGCTGCTTGAACTGCACGACCTGCTCATCCCAGATAGACTGCTCGACTTCACCAAGACCCGCATACGCAGCTTTGCCGATGAACCAGCATTTCCCCACCCATCCCCACCCATCCCATCCTTTCCCCTGCCTACCCTTACTCCCTTTGACCCTATCCTTGCCCATGCACTGGTTCATGCTGCCCGTGCGACCACCGAGCGGGCTTTTGCCTGTGGTACGTATGTCTGCACAGAGGGACCACGGCTAGAAACTGCAGCTGAGATACAGGCGTTCAAGCAGATGCAAGCTGATGTGGTAGGAATGACGCTGGTACCAGAGGTGTTGCTGGCGCAGGAGCGGGGGATAGCCTATGCTTCGCTGGCATACGTTACAAACTATGCCACCGGGCTTGCCCCTGCCACAACTGCTGCCCGCCACTTTGGAGCGGATGTCGGCGAGCGATGTTTGGCGATTGTCTCTGCTGCGGTTCATGCTCTTACCCCTTGACGACATAGGGGAAAGGGCAGGGGATGGGGGAATGTTGCCCTTGATGTTTTGCCTTATCAACCTCAAATTGGTATGCATTTTTGTATCCAGACTCCTAGCCCTTGCCTACCACTGGTATAATACCCATTGAGGTCAATCACTCGTAGTACCAATGGTGAAAGTATGATTGAAACAGTTTGTGTTTATTGTGGATCGCGTTCAGGAACCAACCCCGAAGATGAGCAAGCAGCTATTGAGCTTGGAACATATCTGGCAAAACTTGGGGTGCGGCTCGTGTACGGAGGTGGCAGTATTGGCTTGATGGGCGCACTAGCCAAGAGTGTGCTCGCCGGTGGCGGCGAGGTTATCGGCATCATCCCCCAGGCATTGCTTGATTGCGAGGTGGGGTTAGTCGAGGCAAGCGAGCTTATCGTGACAAAGACTATGCGCGAACGAAAAGCGTTGATGGATGACTACTCCGACCTGTTTATTGCGCTGCCTGGTGGCTTTGGCACGTTAGAAGAGTTGATGGAAACGCTGACGCTGCGGCAACTAGGCTACCACCAGAAGCCCATTATTTTGGTGAATTTACACGGTTATTATGACCCATTATTGCAGTTTTTCTCCCATATTGTCACAGAAGGGTATGTTGGGGAAGATCACCATAAACTCTATCATGTGGTTTCTCGTATGGATGATCTGCGTTCCTTTTTGCAAGCGGTACAGACAGGCTATAATGGGCAATACAACTTTGACCAATCAGCAGAAATACGCAAAAAGATAGGCCCATAGCTTCCTAACCCATAGGTCAACGTAATCACAGGAAAGTAGCAGTTCATGCGGTAGGTCACAGCATGGATGCCTTTTGCTTGCGGTATAATAGGGAAATGTGCAATGGCTTCTAAGTAAGGTTATATTGGAGAATTGTATGAGTGAAATCACTCCACCAGTGCGTGTTCGCTTTGCTCCTAGTCCAACAGGATTTTTGCATATCGGCGGCGTTCGCACAGCATTGTTTAACTGGTTGTTTGCCCGTCATTATGGGGGGCAGTTTATTCTGCGTATTGAAGATACCGATGAAAAACGGTTTGTAGAAGGTGCCGTCAATAATCTGATGGAATCGCTCCACTGGGTGGGGCTAGATTGGGATGAGGGTCCCCATATCGGGGGACCCCACGCGCCCTACATTCAGTCAGAACGGCATGATTTGGGTATCTATCGTACTCATGTAGATTTTCTGCTTGAGCGTGGATATGCCTACAAATCCTTTGTTACGGCAGAAGAGTTAGAGCAGATGAAAGAGGAATCGAAGGCAAAGGGACACAAGAGCTTTCGGTTTCGCGGTCCAGAACGTGATTGGACCCCTGACCAAGTGGCAGAGGCAGAAGCGCAGGGCAAGCCCTACACCGTGCGCTTGAAAGTCCCTATGGCAGGGACAACAACATTTTACGATAGAATTCGTGGGGGCGAGAGCATTACCATCAATAACAATGAACTGTATGATGTTGTGTTGCTCAAGTCTAGCGGCATGCCCGTCTATCACCTTGCCCATTTGGTAGATGACCATTTGATGCAGGTAACGCATGTCATTCGCGGCGAAGAATGGGTGCCAAGTATGCCCTACCATATTTTGCTGTATGAAGCCTTTGGATGGCAGAAACCCATGTTTATTCATGTACCCA
The DNA here is from genome assembly GCA_964559995.1 of uncultured Chloroflexaceae bacterium. Classification (GTDB taxonomy): domain Bacteria; phylum Chloroflexota; class Chloroflexia; order Chloroflexales; family Chloroflexaceae; genus JAAUSY01. Next base: position 839 of record CAZLKK010000328.1, on the reverse strand, counting down.
ATATCCTGCGACAAGATGGTAAGGGCAAACTCTCCAAGCGTAAGGATGATGTCTCAACTAACCGCTTTTGGGAACGGGGTTATCTGCCCGAAGCCATGTTCAATTACCTTGCATTGCAGGGTTGGAGCTATGATGATCACACCGAAATTATGACCCCCAATGAGATTGTCCAACGGTTTACTATAGATCGGGTGCAGGCATCCCCTGCCCGCTGGAACCCCGACAAGCTCAAGGATATGAACGGTATCTATATCCGTAAGCTCTCGACAGAAGAACTCACCGAACGAATTTTGTATTATCTTTCTACTGAAGGGTTTATCAATAAACATCCTACCGGGGAAGACCGTGAGTATGTGGCAAAGCTGACCCCGCTCATCCATGAACGGCTAGAAGAATTGGCTGAAGCCCCCGAACTCTTGGCGTTTTTCTTCCAAGATGTTGCCTATCCTGATCCTACGTTGCTCATTCAGAAGAAGATGGATGCCGAATCTACGCGCAAAGCCTTACAAGCTGCTGAAGAACGGCTCCAGCAGCTAGAAGACTGGACCGAGGAACCCCTAGAGCAAGCCTTGAGGTCATTAGTAGATGAACTTGGGCTAAAAGCTGGACAGCTCTTTGGGGCTATACGGGTGGCGATAACGGGACGGAAGGTTGCTCCACCGTTGTTTGAAACATTGGCATCTCTGGGCAAAGAACGAAGTGTAGCCCGGATTGCTGCGGCAAAGCAGTCTCTGGTGTCGGTATAACCTGTGTCGTTGCCTTCCCCTAGCCGCTTTGCCCGCAGCCCCCATCCCCTCGCCCCTGTGGGTGTATGCGGGTGTAGGGGCGCACGGCGGTGC
>CAZLKK010000327.1:0-4599 GCA_964559995.1 uncultured Chloroflexaceae bacterium | reverse complement strand
GAAGGTGTTCCCTAAAGCGTCATTGTACCATACAGTAAGCCCCTTTGTTGCCCAATCTTTCTGTGGTTCTGTGGTGAACCATTAACCATTAACCATTAACCATTAACCATTGCCCGGCTGACCTACCCGCCCGGTTTGCCCCCACCCCTAGCCCTTCTTGTTCTACCGCGGGGGCAAGGGGAACAGAGAGACGTTGCATGCAACGTCTCTACAAGGTCCACAAGGGATGGGGGCTACCAAAGACGCGACTACCTGACGCGACTACCTCACTTGTTGATATGCGGCAGCACAATCCCCTGCTGGTGCTGGTATTTGCCCTTTCTATCGGCATACGAGACCTCACATATATCCCCGCCCTTTAGAAAGATAACCTGACCAATCCCCTCATTAGCGTAGATACGGGCGGGCAGTGGGGTCGTGTTGGAGATTTCAATGGTCACAAAGCCGCTCCATTCTGGCTCCAGCGGCGTAACATTCACGATAATACCGCAATTGGAGACAAATACCCCCGCTTCTAAGGCAAAATTACCGGTTTCTGGCACAGTCAGACAATAGACATCGTGATCGCCGGGTATAGGGAAAACGTCAACAACCTTGTGGTTGGCTTGTTGAAAGCAGCGAAAAGGGGCGATGGCTTCGGGAAAGTGGCTTATATCGCTATACCCACCATCAGATACAACAGAGATAGGGGTAAAATGCCCATTTAATGGCTGAAACACCCCCTCATAGCCGTGAAAAACATCCCGGTACAGCGGCATAAGCGATGTCCCAGGACGAAGATTATCTGCAATGGTCATCTGTCCATCACGCAGCATAAACTCATGATCAGGGGTGCAATAAATCGTCTCGCCATTATCTAGCACCACGCCCATCAGGGCATCCCTGCCAATATACCGAGGGTTTTCCAACAAGGCTGTGATGATTTGCCCTTGAGGTCCTATGCTATAGCCCCAAAAATGCTCCCCCTGCTGAGAACGTTTTGCCATATCTTCCAGCGTGATAGCTGTCCCATCAACCAACGCAACTTTTGTGTCCCCCCGAAAGCAACGGGCATAGGTACTTTTCCCCATCACAATACAGCAAATATCACGGGGGATACGGAAATATTCCAGCGAGCGTGCCAGCGCAAAGGAATTTGGCGGTATGTCGCAGTAATCAGCCTTCACATCCACAAACGAACGGGGGCTAAACTCCTTTGGGTCTACCACAACGTTAAATACATTGGTAAACACCTTGAACTCATCCGTGACCCGCATGTCGTAGCCATAGGACGATAGTCCATAGGAGATGACCCCTTCCCCCACCTGCCGCTCCTCGAACGGCTCTATCATCCCATGCTCCAACGCCATTTTCCGAATCCAACCGTCTGATTGTATACTCATCCGTTACCTCCTGCATGGTTTCGTAGACACTCCCAAGCATTGGGGAAAAGCCCCCCGATAATCTCGCCAACCCGGAGGGCATAGGCGCGTATCTCTGCCTGGGCATGTGCATCTGTTCGTAGCCGGTAAAAGTGCCACCACGCTTGCAAACTGGCACTAAACACAAACTGCGTGTTGGTATTGAGTCCAAGTAATGAGCGGGCTTGCTCCTTGCATACCCCATACTCGTTGATCATCTTGTCGTAGACCTGCCAGACATGCTCGCACGTCTCACGATACAGTTGCAAGGCTTCCTCTTGTCGCTCTACTGGCTCATCCAGCGACCCCTGCTTGATAGAGCTAGACCCCTTACGGAGCATCTCTGGTACCCAATAGCCCAGGTTATACTGCACATATCGCCCGGAGATAGAGTTTGCCGAAGCCCCCACCTGATGCTTGAACCACTGTCGCTCAACAAAGATGGGGCATGTCACGCGCAAGGTTGCAAACGCATGCCGAAAGGGACTCATATGCTCATGCTTGATCAGATAGACCAGCAAGTTGTAGTCTTGCTCATCAAAGGTCTCTTTGCGCTTGCCCAGACTGACCCGTGCCGCGTTGACAATGGACAAGTCATTGCCCATATGGTCAACGTATTCTACCATGTTAGTTATATCCATGCCCCTCCTATCATCATCAAGGTAGGGCTACGTCAAAGTCGCACCATCAAAGAAATGTTGCCCTTCTTGCCCACCCGCTCCCCCTGCCCCTTCTCTCTCCTTCGGGCAGTCCCCATCCCCTACCTCCTCCGCCTATCGAGCCGCAAGGGACAACGAGCGGATGTATGTTCCTACATCCCCCTCGCCCGTTATGGGAGCGGGAGCAGGGGGGGAGCGGGAGCAAAAAAGGGCTATAATCTTTACCATTGTGCGACTTTGCCATGCCCCTATACCAAAACAGGCATTATACCACTTCTCTTTGGGTGGTAAATATATGGTACCATAGGGGACATGATTATGATACCTAGAAACATACGCCAAACCAACAGAAATACCCTATGACTCTGCTGACTGTAACCAATCTGACCAAATACTATGGGGCAGACCTTATCCTCGATTCGCTCTCCTTCCAGGCATCCCGTAGTGAAAAAATCGCCATTGTTGGGGTGAATGGCACGGGCAAAAGTACCCTACTCAAACTGATAGCCGGTATCCTTACCCCCGATGAAGGCAGTATCCACGTTGTCAAAGGTAATCGGGTTGCCTATCTGCCCCAAGAAGCTCGCTTTGAGCATGACCGCACCTTGTGGCAAGAGATGGAAGCTGCTTTTGAGCACCTCAATAGCCTACAAGAAGAAATGCGCCAACTTGAGCAGCAGGTCTCTGATACCAACGACCCCGATTGGCAAGCCCATATGGATCGCTACGGTGAGATAAGCACCCGCTTTGAACTTGCCGGCGGCTATCAGAAAGACCAACGCATAGACTCAACGTTGCACAACCTGAGCTTTACCGAAGCGCAGTACCATCAACCCCTCGCGCAATTTAGCGGTGGGCAAAAAACCCGTGCTGCCCTCGCTGCTGCGCTGCTCTCTAGCCCCGATTTGCTGCTGCTTGACGAACCAACTAACCACCTTGATCTGCAAGCGTTGGAGTGGCTAGATGGCTTCTTGCAACGGTGGGATGGCACGCTCATTGTCGTTTCGCATGACCGCTACTTTCTCGACAAGGTGACGAAGCGCACGCTGGAGATAACCAATACTATCATTGAGGATTACCCCGCTGGCTACAACCGCTACCTCGTGTTGAAAGCTGAGCGTATGGAACTCCGCTTGAAGGAATATGAAGCCCAGCAAGAATATATCGCTCGCACGGAAGAGTTCATCCGCCGCTATAAAGCGGGACAACGGGCAAAAGAAGCGAAGGGGCGCGAGAAGCGGCTCAACCGCTACAAGGAGACGGAGCAGGTAGATCGCCCAACGGAGCAAAAGACGTTGACCTTGACGTTGGAGAGCCAGCTCCGCAGCGGCGATATGGTGCTCACTTTTGACAACTTGCAGGTAGGGTATATCACCAGACAACCAGCCGGGGTATTCCCCCTCTTCACCGTCAATGGGCTAGAAATGCGCCGGGGTGAGCGCATTGCCATCTTGGGACCAAACGGGAGCGGCAAAACAACCCTATTACGAACGCTGGTAGACGAACACCCGCCTATCAGCGGCAGCTATCGTATGGGGCATAATGTCGCTATTGGCTACTATGCCCAGGGGCATGAGTCGCTCAAGATGGATGCGACTATATTGGATGAATTGTTGCGTATAAAGCCAACGATGGAGGAAGAACGCGCCCGTACCTTCTTGGGGCGGTTTCTCTTTTCTGGTGATGATGTATTCAAGCGCATAGGCGACCTGAGCGGCGGGGAGCGCAATCGGGTAGCCCTAGCCCAACTGACCCTTCAGTCCAGTAATCTGCTCATCATGGACGAGCCAACCAATCACCTAGACATCAGTGCGCGTGAAGCCCTCGAAGAGGTGCTCAATGCCTACGATGGGACGTTGCTCTTTGTCTCGCATGATCGCTTTTTCATAGACGCTGTGGCAGACAAACTCTGGGTGGTAGAACATGGGCAGATGGTTGAGTACTTGGGCAATTACAGCGATTACCGCGAGAAGCAAGAACGCCAACAAGAGCAACAAACGCTCAAAAAAAGCCGGGAAAAGGAGAAGCCTACTAAAACCAATACTGCCCTCACAGAAGAGCGTACCCGCAAGAAACGCCAGCAGCAGCTTGAGCGCGAAATAGCCCGGCTAGAGCAAGAGATGGCACAGGTACAAGCCCAGCTTGATAGTGCCAGCGTAAACCAAGATGTTGCCCAGATTACCGAGATAGGCAACCAGTATGTTGCCTTAGAGCAGCAGCTTGAGGAATACTACGCGGAGTGGGCAGACATTGCGGAGTAGGTTTATATGCTGTTCTCCCCTTGTCCCCGCTCCCAGACACCGTTCGTTACTACTCGCGGCTCGCGGTGAGCCGTTGCAAGCAATGTCTCGCCGGGCAGCCCCCTATCCCCTAAGCCCCTGCCCCCACTACGCGGGAGAAGTTGTTTTCCCCCCCGCTCCCATCCCAGGGCAAGGGAGAATCGCCCCCTGCCTGGTTCCCATTCTCCCCCAGGGGGGTTAGGGATAGGGGGGGCTGCCCAAAGGGGGCAAAGGGGGTAGAGACATGTGGCTTCACGTCCC
>CAZLKK010000326.1:1615-4611 GCA_964559995.1 uncultured Chloroflexaceae bacterium | reverse complement strand
GTCTATCTGTGTGCATCTATGGTTTATTCCTGCCCGGAATGTCCCGGTATATCGTGTTGACCTACCCCTGATGGGGCAGGGGGAATATACGGCTCACCCCGCCCGTCAATGTCAATGCTCCTACTCCACCGTAAAGGGAATGACATACTCGCGGTACTCAATTGCCTGATCGCGGGTGTCCTCCTCGTGCTCCTTGCGATCCTCCTCGTAGCGGGGGATGTCCTCACGATCTTTGGGTGGGCGCAGCAGCAGATTGTCGGAGAGGTTACGTACAATCATTGTCCAAGTACCCCGTTGGGCATCCGCTGGCACCGTCCATGTCCAACTGGCATGTCCAGTGTCGTCTACGTGAATACGCCAATCTAGGTACTCTGACCTATCCAGTGGATAGATTGTCCCATCTGGTGCCGTCACCCAATAGGCAGCGCGTGAGGTGGGCATATCGTTAATCGTAAAGGTGAAGGTGGTACCGGGAGCTCCGCTGGTTGGCGATACGCTGTAGGGCAGCGGGAGCGGGGCATCACGGATGATGGGGAAGGAGATAATGCGTTCAATACGGCTCTCCTCGCCACGGGCAGTCATATGCCATGTGCCTGCGACAATGTTTGCCGGGGCAGTCCATGTCCATTGTACGCTGCCATGTTCATCTGCATGGAGTTTCTTGTCTACCAGATCATACTCTTGGTCAAAGCGGCGTTGGTCTGTTTTGGCACCAGTTAGCCAGAAGTCCATCTCTTCGTCCGCGTGAAAGCCGGTGGCGACAAATGCAAAGGTGGTACCAGGACCGCCACTCGCCGGCTGCATACGGATACCCTGTGGGGGTTCCCCCTCAACGTAAAATATTACGCTGGCGGTTTTCCAACCAGCAGAGCCACGGGTATACATCGTCCATTCGCCTGGCATGCGGTCTGCTTTGACCTCCCATTCCCACGTTACCGTCCCCTGATTATCACAGACCAATTCGCGCTCGTTGGGGTCTGGCGTGTTTGTGGGGTCTATTGCCCAAAAGTAGACATGCTCTTCTGGCAAATAGCCCGATACGGTAAAGCGAAATGTGCTGCCAACTGGCGCACGGTTGGGGGATACAGTCAACGTGGGCATCGCTTCGGGGGTAGGGGTGACGGGGGTATCGTCTATGGTGAAAGGGATAACCCACTCAACCCGGCTGAAGATACCGCGAGCGACCATCTGCCATGTGCCGGGTGGCACGTCATGGGGGGCAGTCCATGTCCATGTCACATCTCCCGTGGGGTTGGTTGATGCATAGAGATATTCCTCTGGGAACTGGTCTGGCACCGTGCCGTCTGGCATAATCACCCACGTTGCCACCCGTTCGCCGGGGGTGAAGCCGTCAGCAACAAAGGTGAAGGTGGTACCGCGTGCGCCATGCTCCGGTGTCACCTTGTGCGTTGGTGGGGGCACGACTGGTGCGGCAATCGTTGGGTTTGCTACCTCGTTGGATGGGTTGATGACCTCATCCGATGGGTTGTCTATGTAGAAGGGTATGCGGATGGTATGACTACTATCACGCCCCTTTGCCATAAAGAACCAATCGCCCCCTTTGGCATCTGGCGGTGAAGTCCATACGCGGTAGATTTGCCGCTGGCTATCGCTGGATATATCGGTACTGATACGCAGCTCGCTGCCGTCTGGTTGCACAAACCATGTGCCAACTTGCTCGTTTGGCGCAAAGCCGCCGCGTGATACAAAGGTAAACGTGGTGCCGGGCGGGCCGTGGTCTGCTGGCAGCACCATGTAGGAGGACTGGTCGGCGTAGGGGACGGCAGGCGCATCTATGCTGAAGGGTATCGTAATCGTTGGGCTATGCAGCCAATAGCCCTCAATGGTCATCTCCCACGCGCCACCAGCGGCATCAGCGGGGGCAGTCCAAGTCCAGGTATAGGTGCCTTGCTTATTGGCAAAAGCGCGTTGATCGCTGTCGTAGCGTTTGCCGCGGGGGTCGGTTGCCCAGATGCCTAGTTGTTCCCCGTCTCCATAGCCGCTTACAGTAAAGGTAAAGGTCGTGTTGGGTTGTCCTGCTGGTGGGTGTACGGTGCCGTTGGCTGCGGTTGCCTGCGATAAGGGTAGCACGATGGCTGCAAGCAGCACAATGCATAGGGCGGTTAGTAGGGAAAGGTGTTTCATATGGTTGTCCTTGTATTGCAAAGCGGGGGTATGGCTGTTACCGTGCATCTCGTGGACCACGGCGATAGGCGATACTCAGCGAGAAAACGAGAATGGCTAAGGCTATGGCAGTCCAGAGCAACGCCCAAAATATAGCGGGTATAAAGGTCTTGCTTGCCATGATTTGAGCATCAGTAAGGACAGCGCGGTGGTGGGTAGACAGTTTGATGAGATCAAACACGCTGTCTATGGCATCGAGCATGGATTGCACGGCGAGGAAGAGCAATAGTCCGCTTGCCCAGGTATCATTCAGCTTGATGCCAGCGGCGATAAGCCCACCGGCTATGAGGAACCCGGCGATAAAGCCAAAGATACTACGGACAAAGAGCAAGCACATGATCGCCATAATAACGCCAAGCCCAAGCAGGACGTGGCGAGCAGATACGCCCCATGCTGAGATGATGACGAGCAAGCCACCAAAGATGGCACTGCCAAGATAGCCAGCACTGACGATGATCCAACTGATGCCGCCGGCGGTTGTGGCGACCCCGGAAAAGTCCGGGCGCACAATGAACTTGAGAAACTTGCCGCCGGTGATGATGGCGGCTAATCCGTGTGCCATCTCATGGACGTATGTCCCAAAGAGGTGAAAGGGGTAGAAGATAAGCCCAATCCACGGGACGCGCCAGAGGAGCATTGATGCGAGAGCCAGACCGATTACGATGAGGACTTCACGTTGTCGCCAGCCGCGAAAGAAGTGTGCTACGGTCATCGCCATACCTCCTGTGATGATGACTTCATTAGGAGTAGTATACCGCATTTTTGGGGATGGTGGTTGTGGTAGTTTCATGCCTCCCCCGCCCCCGTCCCCC
>CAZLKK010000326.1:0-1605 GCA_964559995.1 uncultured Chloroflexaceae bacterium | reverse complement strand
GGGGGTGCATCCTTCAGCTTCAGCAAGGGAGCATGCTCCCTTGCTCTTCTGCCCCTGCTCCCCCTAACCTACCCCTATAGGGCAGGGGGGAACAACAACATTGGTCTCACTCGTATAGATGACAGTGCTCGTTCGCACTCGCCCCCTCGCGCACCTTACAAATCATCGCCACCTCATCGCAATAATCTTGCTTGACGCACATATGGCAATCTTGCCATATCTTGTGATGGAGCAGGTAGCGTGGTACCTCGCGGAATCCTAAGCGGCTCAACCAGACTGGCTGTAACGTGAGAGCACAGACTGTCTGGATATTGAGCGACATCGCATCATCCATCAGCGCATCTACCAACCGCCGCGTAAGGGAGTGTCCCTGAAAATCCGGGTGAACTACCGTACTGACAATTTCTGCAAGATTGCGCCAGATGATTTTCAACCCTGCACAAGCGACTACCTCTTGGTCTGCCTGCACCACCTGAAACTCCCGCACCCGATTGTACAAATTGTCCATCGTGCGGGGCAACATCACGTTTTGCATTGCATAGTAGTTGATCAGTTCATAGAGCCGGGGAACATCGTTCACAGACCCACGACGAACGGTCATCTCCGCGCTTGGTGAAATGGTCAGCGTTGGTAGTTCAACGGGGGGGGTATACAGACTTACTACTTGTTGCATAGGTACAGCCTCCTGGAGAAAGCATATAGCAGAGCGAGGTAACATAGACGCTCCGCTCATCCTTTCCCTTTCCTACAATGAAAGTACAGAAATACGGATGGTGAAGCGCAATTATCGCGCTGTACGGAAGGGACGCAATCGTGCAAGACGCTTGCGCTGGTCAAGGGAACGTATGGCAGTATCGTTGGTGGAACTATCGGTATGCCATCGTTCTTGGGTAACGAGCAGGAGTGGTGTATTGATGAGCAGATGGAACAGGCGGGATAGGCGAGAAACTCCTGCTTGATACACGTTCGCAACCAACGAGGGTATCTGGCGCACAAAGCGAGGACACAGGGTCATGGCAATAACCCAATTACCATCATCCTTTGCCCTACGTCCTACCACGGGGAAAAGAAGGGTGGGGGCTTCCCCACGCCCTGTATAGGAGCAAGGATGTACATAGGTTGTCAACAAACACGCCAATAATCCCTCTATTCCTGTTGGTACTAATCTGTCCGTTTGGAGCGGTATTGCACCGCTTCTGCAATGTGTGCTGTGCCGATATGGTCAGATGCAGCAAGGTCTGCTATCGTACGGGCAAGTTTGAGCACCCGATGGTAGCCGCGTGCCGAAAGGTTCAGTTGACGCACAGCCGCCTTGAGCAGACTTTGCCCTGATGTATCAAGCGCACAATATTTGCGTATTTCGGCTGGGCCCATATCGGCATTGGAGAGCAGCGATGTGCCAGCAAACCGCTGTTGCTCGAGAGTCCGTGCGGCACATACCCGCTCGCGCACATCTGCCGAAGGCTCCCCAAGACGGTCACTACTCAGTTTATCATACTTGACCCTGGGAACCTCAATATGGATGTCAAAGCGGTCAAGCAATGGACCACTGACCCGCTTCTGATAGCGGGCTACACTGGAAGGGTTGCATGTACACGCCCGCTC
>CAZLKK010000325.1:0-4613 GCA_964559995.1 uncultured Chloroflexaceae bacterium | reverse complement strand
TCATCGTCTCGCCGATGGTTGACCCACGGGCTCTGCCCCTAGCGGAAAAGCTAGGGATAAAAGTCTATGATAATGCAGAGGATGTTTCGTTCAATGATGAGGAATAATCGTTGTAATCTTTATGGTGGAAAATATAGGGAAAGGAAAGTGTACTATGGTTTCTGAAGATACTGTCCGTAACGTATTAAAAGAAGTGGTAGACCCGGAACTTGGGCTAGATATTGTTAATCTTGGCTTGATCTATCGGGTAGATGTGATGGAAGAAGGCAAGATGGTAGACATTGATATGACGCTCACTACCCCCGCCTGCCCTGTAGGTCCGCATATTATCCAGCAGGCACGCGAGAAGGTGCTCTCGTTGCGTGAGGAACACCCAGAACTTGAGGATGTCCAGATAAATATGGTCTGGTCGCCCTTCTGGAATGCGTCTATGATGAGTGAAGAGGCACGCGAACAATTAGGATTCTTTTAGGAAAGGGTAAGCGAAACAACGTGAGAGCTACTGATGAGCCGAGGGTGTCTTCACATGAGGTTGCCAATCTATTGGCACACCTGCGTGAAGAGGTATGCGCCCGGCGTAAGGCAATGATCACTGATGAGGAATACGCAGCACAAGCGGCTATGGAGCAGCAACTTCAGCGGTGTGCAGAGCAGCTAGAGATGACACGGGTTATAAGTGCTCATTGGCCCCTGTCTGGGCGTACTATCCCTGAACGGTTCATGGCGTTGTTCAATCGGTTAGTACGCCGCTATCTTCGCTGGTATATCAACCCGATTGTAGACCAGCAAAATGAGTTTAACGATGTGGCTGCCCGCACCTTGCGCTTGCTTATTGAGGCGCATAGTGACCTGTACCAGCAACTCTCATCCCTTGAGCCACCCCCACCCACCCATACTGCTGATGCACAGCGTGATGATGATGACTCTGATGCAGGTGGTAGCAGTGGGGGGGGACAGCATGGGAAACCTGCTACTCCTAGCTACCCTAGACAGCAGGGCAATGTGGAGCAGGAGCAGGGTTCTACATCCCCACTAGATAGCTCTGATACGCCAACTTCAACGATACAAGCCTACATAGAACACCAGGCGCAGGATGAACCACCAGCGACCTTCCCTGATGTGCAGTTGCGCTTTGAGCCACGCAAACTGGCATTGCATCAGCAGGTGCAAGCCCACTGGCAACTGTCCGCCACTACCCCCTTGCAACGGGGACTGGTGATGGTGCATAAGGTCGTGCGCTACCTCTTGCGCTGGTGGATAAACCCCATTGTTGAGCAGCAAAACAGCTTCAATGCTGCCCTGACCGAGACGATTACCCCGCTGATGACCTCGGATGGCGACAAACGGGCTATGCTGGCAGAACGTCGCGCAAGGAGTCTGTCACGCAGTCTATGAATGTTCGCCGCCTGATTGCGCGTTCGCCCTCAGCCGGGTTAGCCCTCTTTCTCGTGTTGTTTGGTTGGTATGTGCTGACAACCAGCGGACATACCTACACCTCAGACGAGGAAACCATGCTGGCAGCCGGCGAGAGTCTGGTCAAGCATGGCTCATTTGCGCTGCCGCTAGATTTCCTGATGAACCATCGTACCGGGGTAGATGGGGAACACTATAGCCGCTATGGACCGGGGCTATCTGTTATGGCTGTCCCGTTTATCCTCGTTGGCAAGATGGTAGCCAGCATTGCCCCGCACTATGCCGGGCGGTTCATCCTGCTGCTCTTTGTGCTGCTCCTGCCTGCGCTGCTTACCGCCGCTACGGGCTGTATCGTCTATGCATGGGTACGTTCGCTTGGCTACGATGCACGGGTTGGTCTACTCGTGGGGGTACTCTTTGGTACTAGCCTTGCCTATCCCTACAGTCGCACCTTCTTTGCCGAGCCTGCCACGACCTTTTTTCTGCTCCTCTGTGCGTATGCCATCCATCGTGAATCGTGGCGATGGTGGATAGTCGCAGGATTTGCTGCCGGCTGTGCTATGGCGGTCAAGCTCCAAGTGTTGTTGCTGCTGCCGCTTGTTGCTATTTATGCGTTGTTGGTAAGTTGGCGGGGAAGCTGGCACGAAACGGGATCGGCAATTCTCTGGCGCACCCTGGCAGGGTTGGCAGGGTTGGCAGTGCCGCTTGGTTTGCTACTCCTCTACAATACCCGCATTTTTGGACACCCGCTTGAGACTGGCTATGGTGGGGTTGATCCTACCTATCTGCTAGAGGGCAATTGGCGCGAGGGAGTGTATGGATTGTTGGTCAGCACGGGGAAGGGTATCCTGCTCTATTCCCCTACGATCCTCGTTGGTATTGTGGGGATGTTCTTTTGCCTGCGGCGACAATGGCGCGAGTCGTTGCTTGCGCTGGCTATGCTCATTGTCAATGTGGCGTTCTATTCCCGGTTGAGCTACTGGCATGGTGATGGGAGTTGGGGACCGCGCTATATGGTCTTTGTGCTGCCTTTTGTCTACCTACCCGCAGCGGGGCTGCTGCATACGCTACTAGAACGGCGCATGCGATGGGGCGGTGTGGTATTGGCAGTGCTCTTTGGGGTCAATCTGGCAATCCAACTGCTGCCAGTGTTGGTCAACTTCAATACCTATATCTGGATAAGCAATCATCGGAGTGGACACTACCAACGACTATTTGACCCACCAGACTCGCCGCTCATTTGGCACCCGCGCATTTGGGCAGAGCGGGCTAGTGAGTGGTGGCTTCGCGTTTCGCCACCTGATGGGGTGGCGGTGTTGGTAGACGGGTTTTCCTATTCCGAGGGAGACCGTAGCCGTGGCGATATACTACCCCGTTGGACGTATGCTGATGCAACAGTTGCGCTACACCCTTATGATGCCCAACGCTCCTTGAATGGGCAGCTTGTCGTGGGAGACCATCGCCCTTGGCCGCTTGAGCGAGCGCAGTTTGCGTTGTTGTTGGATGGCGAACCGTTGGCAAATGTGCAGCGTACTGATGTCACGGGGCAAAATATTGTGTGGGACTTGCAATTTGCGCTTGCGCCAGAACAGGTGCGCTCAGGGGTGCAAATTACCCTACAGAGCGATACCTGGAACCCGGAAGATACGACTCCCGACAATCCGCGGGATGAGGAGTTGGGATTACGGGTTGAGACGTTGGAGTTTTCGCAGGATGGGCGCATGCTGGAGTTGCGCGAAGCGTTGCCTATCCCCACAGTTGAGCGTGATCGCCGTGAGATGTGGTTGTGGTATTACGATACGCCAAAGCATCACCTGTTTGATACGTGGTTGTGGTTTGTCTTTGTGGCAGGGTTGCCAGCAAGGGTCATTGTGGTGTTGTTGCTTGTGTTGGCGTTGCCTGCGCTAGTGATGCTAACTATCGGTGGGCGCGGGGTGATCTCCGCCTTCCAAGTACAAGAAACATCTTTGGAGGCATAGATGATGAAAATAACGCTTGTTACGCCTTACTATGGATATGATACGGCAGGCGGGGCTGAAACCCAAGCGCGTAGTCTGGTACGCACCTTGCACCACCTCGGCATACCTGTGCGAGTGTGGAGTAGTACTGCCCACGATTCTTTTCACCCTGATGCTACTGCCCATTATCCTGCTGGTCATGGTGAGGTGGATGGTGTCCCTATCTGGCGATTCCCTCTTATGCCAGCGGGGGGAGATGGTATCCCTCGCTTCTTTGAGCAACACCCCACATTGCTGCCCCCGCTTGACCAATTCACCATTCACGAACTACGCTTGCTTGGCTCACTACCGGGGAGTGATGATCTGTATACGGCTATTTTGCGCGAGCGCGAGCAGACCCGCTTTATCTTCATTCCCTACCCGTTTGCTACCACTTTTTGGGGAGCGATGATTGCCCCTAAACAGAGCTATTTGTTGCCTTGCCTACACGATGAACCCTACGCTCGCTACGGGACCTATCGTGCTATGTTTCAGCAGGTGCGTGGTATCCTTTGCAATAGCTACCCTGAAGCAGAGCTTGTGCAACGGTTGTATGATGTCCCAACAGCACGGGTGCATGTGCCGGGTGAGGGTATCAATTTGACCCCACGGGGGGATGGGACGAGCTTTCGTACAAGGCTACGGGAGCAGGGGGTTATTCCCAAGACAGAAGACCCCTACTTGCTCTTTTACGCTGGACGGCGTGATGAGACCAAGAATATTTGGCTCTTGTTGGCATATGTGCGGGAGTATCGCGCTCGGCGTGGGCTACCTTTGCGGTTGTTGCTGGCAGGACGCAACCCCATAGACCTGCCCTATGGCTTGCGTGATTTGGTGATAGACTTGGGGTATCTTGATGAACAAGCGAAGCATGATGCGTATGCGGGGGTAGACCTGTTTGTCCAACCTTCGTTGTATGAAAGTTTCAGCATTGTGCTGATGGAAGCGTGGCTCCAGGGGACTGCTGCGTTGGTGCATGGCGATTGTGCGGTCACGAAAGACCATTGCCAACGTAGCGGGGGCGGACTGTTTTTCCATGATTTTGGCACATTTGCGGCAGCGTTGGATGCGTTGTTGCCCCGTCCACAGGTACGCCAGGAGCTTGGCAAACGTGGGCAGGCGTATGTCCAGCAGACGTGCGATTGGGAGGGGGTAGCACGACGTACAGCGGCGGCGGTGTTGGAAGATTTTGCCGTTGGGTAG
>CAZLKK010000324.1:0-4626 GCA_964559995.1 uncultured Chloroflexaceae bacterium | reverse complement strand
ACAGATCGCGTAAGGCAACCGAGCAAAGTCCACCACTGCTATTCTGCCCCCGCTCCCCCTGCCCCCGCTCCCATGCCAGGGCGAGGGGGAGCCGCCCCCTGCCGCGGTACCCTTTCTCCCCCAGGGGACGCGGGTTAGGGATAAGGGGAGTGGGTCGCTATACGTCTTTTTATGCCCAGGGCAAAGAGTCCACCCATTTGACATTCCCTAGTTGACACACATTCTGCTTTGCTGTAACATAATGTCTACAAAGACCCTCATTGTGGAAAATACAAGTACAAGACCTCCAGTCGTAGGACAAATTCGATGTGAGGCTAGACGGAAAAGGATTCTTTAATGCAAGAATACATAGACAAGTTCTTAGAACACCTAGAAGAAAAAGAGCTAACAGAAAACACCATTGCCGCCTATCGAACGGACCTAGAACAGTTCGTTTCTTTTTTGCTTGAGCGCGGTACTACAGATTGGAAGAGCGTAGCTCACGAGGATATACTAGCATTCATGCTCTTCTTGCGTGAACGCCGCTATGCCAACTCAACCGTTGCCCGTCGCACTGCAGCAGTCAAATCGTTTTGCTCCTACTTGGAAAAAAACCATTTGATAGACCAAAACCCGACAAAAGGGATAGACTCCCCAAAGGTAGATCGCTGTCCTCCGCATGCCATCTCTCCCCACCAAATAGATGATCTCCTCGAGCTGCCTATGCGGAATGCCACTCCTGATAGTCTCCGCGACAAGGCTATGCTTGAATTGCTCTATGCAACGGGTATGCGAGTAAGCGAGCTTGTCGCCTTAGATGTCCAAGATATTGATATGGATAAAGAAACCTTGCGATGTATTGGCAAGCATGATCGGGAACGTACCCTGCCGCTCAGTGCCACCGCTGTCACGGCGTTGGAAGAATACCTTGATATTGGTCGCCCCCAACTCTTGCGAAGTAACAGGGAAAACAATGGTGAACTGTTCCTCAACCATCGGGGCAGACGCTTGACCCGCCAGGGGTTCTGGCTCATTCTCAAGAGCTACGCCGAGAAGCTAGGACTAACCAATCTTACCCCCCACACCTTGCGCCATTCTTTTGCAGCGCATATGCTCAACAATGGGGCTGAACTGCGCGAGGTGCAAGCATTGCTTGGGCATGCGTCACTCTCGACCACCCAAATCTATACGACGCTCCCAACCAACAATGGGGATGGCGAAAAGAACCATACGTTCAATGGACGGCTACCAAGAATGACGGTCAAGCAAGCAAAGGGTGAATCTCAGCAGGTTGAGACAGAAACCGTGGAGATTTCTTAACCCACTCTTGTAGGGAATAATAAAGAAGAGGTCATCTATGGCTGCTCATACCCTCGATCAACTCGTCTCGCTCTGCAAACGACGGGGATTTCTCTTTCCAGGGAGCGATGTCTACGGCGGTTTGCAAGGGACATATGATTATGGACCGCTCGGTGTTGAACTCAAGAATAATGTCAAAATGGCGTGGTGGCGTGCCAATGTGTATGAACGGGACGATATGGAAGGGCTCGATGCTGCTATCCTGATGAACCGTCTCGTTTGGAAATACTCTGGTCATGAAGACACCTTCATAGACCCACTAGTAGATTGTCGACAGTGCAAGAGCCGCTGGCGTGCCGACCAAATCGGCAAAACATGTCCATCGTGTGGTTCATCAGATTTGACTGACCCTCGCCCCTTCAATCTGATGTTTAAAACCCAAGTGGGGCCTGTAGCAGATGAACATACCTTTGCCTACCTGCGCCCAGAAACGGCGCAGGGAATTTTTGTCAACTTTGCCAATGTGCAGACGACTACCGGGCGCAAACTTCCCTTTGGTATTGCCCAAATAGGCAAAGCCTTTCGGAACGAAATAACCCCCCGCAATTTCATCTTTCGGGTACGCGAATTTGAACAGATGGAAATTGAGTATTTCGTTATGCCGGGTGAGGAAGATGCATGGCACGAGAAATGGTTGGAAACCCGCCTTGCTTGGTGGGAGAGTGTGGGGCTACGCCGAGACAATTTGCAGGTCTATACTGTCCCCCGCGAAGAACTTGCCCACTACTCAAAGGCGACCTATGACCTGATGTACCGCTATCCCATTGGCTTTGAAGAGATAGAAGGTATCGCCAGTCGAACCGACTATGACCTCGGTTCGCACTCACGGGAGCAAGACCGCCTGAACCTCACCGCACGAGTGACCCCCAATAGCGACAGTGTGGCAAAACTCACCTACTATGACCAGGAAAACCGCCAACATATCGTTCCCTTTGTCATAGAGCCATCGGCGGGGGTAGACCGTGGGGTATTGGCAATCTTAACAGAAGCCTATGAAGAGCAACAGGTCAAGCAACTCAGCGAAGACCGCCAACAGGCAGTGATGGATGCCTTAGCGAGCTTTCTCAAGAGCGTGGGACGCAACGACAAGATTTCTGCCGAAAACCGCGATGCCCTGCTGTCAGCCGGTGAGGAAATCCAGCGTGATTTACCTGCCACACTACCACGGGTGCAAGCCCTGCTCGATATGCCAGGAGCAGGCAACATAGATGTGGGTAAGAAACTGCGGGGGCAGGCAAACCCGGCTATAGATGAAGCCTTCCGCACCGTGCTGCACCTCAAACCTGCCCTAGCTCCTATCAAGGTAGCGGTGTTGCCTTTGAAGCGTAACAATGAGGCAATTGTCGGGATAGCAAAGGACATCCGCAAAACCCTCCAAGCGACTGGCATGCTCCGTACAGTCTATGATGACACGGGAGCTATCGGGAAGTTGTACCGGCGGCAGGATGAGATAGGTACCCCCTTCTGCATTACCGTAGACTTTGATACGTTAGGCGATGGGAAAGACCCGGCTATGAAGCATACCGTCACAGTGCGAGATCGGGATAGTATGGACCAGGAGCGTGTCCCGATAGACGAACTGGTCGGCTATCTGACCGAACGTATGCGATAGCAAAAAAATAGAGACAACAGGATATATGCGCTAGGGGGCATGGCAATGTCCATGTTATCCATCCAACTCAGGACAAACGGAGCCATACTATACTTATGGACGAAGGACAAGGGCAATACACTATCCCGACTCGTGTGTACCTTACGCAAGGTCAACGTAAGCAACTGATGCAGATGATCAGTACCTATCAGGTAGATGTTCCCGAACTCTTGACAGAGCTACTCGTGAGCTTTCTTGAGCATCTTCCCAAAGAGGAACAGGAAGAACTGCTTGAAGCAGAACCGGTGCAAGATAGCGCAGCAGACCTGCGAAAGCGGCGGACAGAGCTACGAAGACTCCGGGCTAATGTTGCGGCACGAGGCAACGATGCACCGGTGTGGTTTGCTGGCTATGTAGCCGAACTAGAACGCGAGATACATCGGCTGGAGGGCATCGTTGCCAAAGAAGATACGCCTTGATCAGTTGCTCGTGGCACACGGGATGGCAGAGAGCCGCGCCCGGGCACAAGCCCTGCTTATGGCGGGGGTCGTGCGGGTTGATGGACAGGTGCAGACAAAAGCCGGGCAGCGCGTGCATGACCACAGCGATATAACCGTTGATCAGGGACTCCCCTACGTTAGCCGTGGGGGGTACAAGTTAGCCCATGCGCTGGATACCTTCAGCCTGTCCCCCAATGGCTTGGTTGCTCTTGATGTGGGGGCATCTACCGGTGGTTTTACCGATGTGCTGTTGCAGCGGGGAGCATCGGCGGTCTATGCTGTGGACGTAGGCTATGGGCAGCTTGATTGGCGATTGCGGCAGGATGCACGGGTTATTTCACTGGAACGAACCAATATTCGCTACCTAGAAACGCTGCCTGGCGACAGTGAACGGGTGCAGTGTTGCACGATTGATGTATCGTTCATCTCGCTGCGCCTTATCTTGCCTGTAGTGCGCCGCTTTCTCGCAGATAATGGTTGGGTGGTTGCCCTGATTAAACCCCAGTTTGAGGCAGGTTCCCAAGATGTGGGCAAGGGGGGGGTCGTACGAGATGCTACGGTGCATAGGCGAGTGCTGCGTGAGGTATTGGATGCTGCTGCCCCCTTTGGCTTTATCGCCCGTGGACTGACCCGCTCCCCCATACGCGGACCAGCTGGCAATAGCGAGTTTCTCGTGTGGTGGGGCTTAGACGGACAGACAGGCGACCATGCCGATCTCATTCGTCAGGGTATGGATATGGATAATGGATAGGATAGGATAGGATAGGGGAGAGTAAACAAGGTCTCAACGGTCAGCCCCCCTCGCCCTGGCATAGGAGAGGGAGCGAGGGGGAAAAGGGCAAATTTTCTTTGATTGGGCAACTTTGCAATCGCCCTGCCCCCCCATTTGACAGTACCCCTGATTCCACATACTATGGCATTTTACCGGGGGCTTTATCCTCTGGATTTGTAGATATTACCTTTTTTAGCATGAGGAGTTTTCAGTTATGAGGCGTACCCTAACACGGCTCCTGCTGATTATAGCAGGATTACTAATCATCAGTGCTTGTGGGGCAAGTCAGACACAACCTGCTGCTAAAGCACCAGCAGCAACCGAAGCACCAGCAGCAACCGAAGCACCAGCAGGAGATGAGGACACGGACACGACAACCGAAGACGATACGACAACCGAAGACGATACGACAACCGAAGACGATA
>CAZLKK010000323.1:0-4627 GCA_964559995.1 uncultured Chloroflexaceae bacterium | reverse complement strand
CGCTTGAATGGTAACAACTGGCTAGGACGGGGATGTGAGATAGGGGGAATACCCGTTATTTCCCCCCATTCCCCTGATGGGAAGGGGATTGTCACTGTCTCCCGGTGGGGGTGAACTACTCGTAAAAGGAAAGCGATGCGGTATCCATTGACGTTCCCCATCCCCCCTAGCATCTCCCTAGCGCACGGGGGGTATACCGGTTTTCCCCCACTCCCCTGATGGGAAGGGGGATGTCACCGTCTCCCGGTGGGATAGTCTGACCCAATGCCCCATTCCCCTGGTAGGAGCGGGTAGGCTATGGATGATATATGGGGGAGATTCTGCTGATGGGCGAGCGGGGGAAAGGATAGTAGGTCTGTTCGTGTTCGTTTTTGCGAAAGGAGCTTTTCTCGTCTATACTGTAGGGTGATAACTAATGCTCCTATGACCAAATGGTTTACCGTTGGGGGATATTGGTAATCTTTAGCCAAGAGTGCAAGCAAGCTCTGCAACTTCCTACCCATACCTAGCAGCCTAGCAGTCTTGTTTTTGTGAGTATCGAGCAGCATATGGATATTGATATACCAGACCTACGAAAGCAAATCTTGAGGGTATTCAACGAAGAAGATTTGATTATCTTCTGTGCTGACTATTTTCCTGAAGTCCGCAATGGATGGAGTGATACTACATCCTTAAAAATGAAGGTTCAATTGTTGCTCGACCATTGCCAACAGGGGGAAAATGGCAAGATACCCGATCTCGTAAAATATCTCATCAACGAACGGCGAGATGCCCTGCCCGCTACCTTCCCCCACCATCCAGTCTCCCAAGTCACCGAGTCTGCCAAAACTGGCATCCGGGTGTTGCAAAATTTATTGAATGACCCCGATGTACGGGAAATAGCCACCACCCTGCGCGTCTACTTTGACCATTCCCGTATGCAGGTCAAAAAGTTAGCCTATTTCAAAGGGCTACATGACCAATTGCACACGCTAGAACATCGCTGCCTCAATATGCTTGAAATAGAAGTACGAAACTTCCCCCAAGAAGAGGTATCGGGCGAACGTTTGGAAGAATATGCTTATAACCTCGACATGATTATCGGCAAAATTCGAGATGTTCTCAATGATGCTGATACCGATACGACCCATGAGCAAAGATGGATTGAAGATTTAGATAAAGCGAACGTCAATCTTCAAACTGCGCTCCAAACGCAAGAAACCAAATACTTGAAGGATACCATACGGAAAATTAACCGTGTATTGGCTACCCAACCTTCCTACATCAATGCCAACCTTATAGCTACCGCACGATCTCTTCCCTTAGCTGATCTGGTACAAGCGGTGCAAGTTCTTGCTGAACGTATCACATCCCTTCCCCTAGATGATCGGAAAGTCCACTCCTTTCAGACAGGAACAAAAGCTATCCAAGAACTTCATTATCATCTTAAAGCTCTCGTTTCTCAACATGATGATTGGCAGACGGTTGATAGAGAATTACGCCGTATACAAGGCAATTTTCGTGCCGATACGCTAGAGGATTTCATTTTCTCTTGGCAAGATTTGAAGGAGCAGTTGGAACCTCTCTCCCTTGCCCTTGAAGAGCAGTGGGCAAGTAAACTGCATAAGGCCGAGGAACAGGTAGATGTTGCTATAGAGAACCTGTTCTATGAGCCTCTGAGTAAAGCGTTCAAAGACTACGTAAAACAAGCGAGACGATGTTTTTTTACGGTGGACAAACAGGTCAAGAAGTTTTGTGATGATCTCCTAGAACTGCAAGACCCCTTGCAATCCTTACAGCGCGTTGTGTAATCTTTGCGTATGCCTAGAATGGGAATGGTTATGGACAAGCAACAACATCCTGATACCCCGTTACGGTTTCCCTCGCTGAGTGCCTTGCGCGAGAGCCATACCGGTTTGCTCAAACAGTATCGTGAGCAAGGGGGTACTGATACCTTGCGAACATCGGTAGAAGCCTTCCTTAACCGTGCCTGTGCTACGGGGGCATTGCTCGACAATGAGGATGATCGTTGGGCAGTGCAGAGCATGCTGGATTATTGGGCAACAACGCTCTATGAAGTAGGGCAATCTTTCCTTGATGTTGAATTAGCTCCCTTTGATCCCATGCTTGCCCCAGAAATCCCAGAAGACCAATGTCCCTATATGGGGTTAGAGCCATTTCAAGAAGGGGACAATGATCTCTTCTTTGGGCGACAAAGACTGGTGGGCGAGATGGTAGCCCACTTGCAAACGCAACGGTTATTGGCGATTGTTGGTCCATCAGGGAGCGGCAAATCATCATTGGTGTTGGCAGGGTTGTTGGGCAAGCTCCACAATGGGGCAATAAAGAACAGCGATACCTGGTCCTACCTCCCGCGCATCGTGCCAGGCTCACACCCGCTGGAAAACCTCGCCCGTATGCTGTATACCGTTGTGTCGCAGGGTGATACCGGGGATACGACCTCAGATGAGCACCAAGCCTGGATTGCTGAACAGTGCAGCAGGTTGCAACAAGACCCGACCTCTCTGCATACCTTCATCACAGAACACCTCCCCACCACAGCGGTGCTTATTGTGGATCAGTTTGAAGAGACATTTACCCTGTGCCAAAACCCAGCTATACGTCAACCATTTCTTGATAGCCTGCTCCATGTGTGCCAGCATCCTGATACCCAACATCGGGTTATCCTCACGATGCGAAGTGACTTTGAGACGTTTGTTGCCCGTGTGGAGTCCTTTCATACCGCCTTTGAACAGGCACAGATGCGTGTAACTCCCCTCAGTGCAGATGAAATGCGCGAGGCAATAGAGAAGCCAGCCGAAAAGGTGGGGTTGAAATTTGAGCAAGGGGTGGTTGAGGAGTTGCTGCAAGACATCCTTGGGGAACCAGCAGCCCTGCCTTTGTTGCAGTTTACCCTCTGGAAGCTCTGGCAAAACCGCGAACGCAACCGCGTTACAATGGCAACCTACCGCAAGCTAGGCGGTGGGCGCAAGGCATTGTCAACGAGTGCTGATGCCTTTTACAACAACCTGATACCCGAAGAACAGGTGACTGCAAGACGTATCTTGCTCCAGATGGTGCGTCCTGGGCAAGGGTTAGAAGTCACCAGTAACCGTATCCCCAAGCAAAGCCTCTACCGTACTGGCGAGGCGCAAGAACGTATTGATAGGGTTCTCGATACGCTGATAGCAGAACGATTAGTCCGCTTAACGGCTAGGGATGTGCTGTCTGATGAACAGGTAGAGGTTGCCCACGAAGCATTGGTTCGCAATTGGCCCCTACTGGTAGATTGGCTGGAAGAAGAACGGGCTATCCTGGTGCAGTTGCGCCGTTGGGAAGATCGGGTAGCAGACTGGGAAACCCTGGGGCGTGGGGAAAGTGGATTGCTTGACGCGGGGGAACTGAGCGAAGTAGAGCGACAGATTGATACCTTTCAGACCAGGGGAATAGGCTATAGCAAAAGATTAGAGAAGTTTGTTCAGCAGAGCAAAGTGGTACTGGATGCAGAACAGCGCAAAGAGGAACAACGGCAAAAGCGCAAATTTCAGATGGTGACAAGTGCAATAATTGTCTTAATAGTTTTATTAGCATTGACAAGTTGGTTTGGTTGGCAGGCATCTGTTGAGCGTGACCGCGCCAACGCGCAACAACAGACCGCCGAAGCCGAGCGTGACCGCGCCTCGCAAAACGAAAAACTAGCTGTTTCCCGACAGCTTCTCGTGCAAGCAGGAACCCTGAAACAAAACGATTTTGACCTGAAAACTCTCCTCCATATCCAAGCAGACAATATCACCAGCACAGTGGAGAGCCAAAATGCCCTCTTGGAAGGATGGCAAGCTACCCGCTACCTCAGTACTACATTACACGGTCACACGGATGAGGTAGGAAGTGTGGCGTTTAGCCCTGATGGGCAGACGCTTGCATCGGGGGCTGGGGACAACACCATACGACTGTGGGATATGACCCACGACCCGCCCATACTGCAAGCAACCCTCACTGACCACACAAACTCTGTCTCTAGCGTAGCGTTTAGCCCTGATGGGCAGACGCTTGTATCGGCGGGTTGGGACGAACCTATAATAGTGTGGGATATGACCCAAAACCCGCCATCCCCAAAAGCGATCCTCACCGACCACAAAGATACCGCCTCTAGCCTCGCGTTTAGCCCCGATGGGCAAACCCTTGTATCGGGGTCTTGGGACGACACCATCATAGTATGGGATATGACCCAAAACCCGCCATCCCCAAAAGCGACCCTCACCGACCACGAGGGTTCCGTTTATAGCTTTGCGTTTAGTCCCGACGGTCAGACCCTCGCATCGGGGGCTGGGGACAACACCATACGACTGTGGGATATGACCCAGAACCCGCCATCCCCGAAAGCTACTCTCACTGACCACGAAGATTACGTCTCTAGCCTTGCGTTTAGCCCCGATGGGCAGACGCTTGTTTCGGGGGGGAGGGATAGGGACGACACCATCATAGTATGGGATATGACCCAAAACCCACCATCCCGAAAAGCGACCCTTACTGACTACAGGGGTTTCGTCTATAGCCTCGTGTTCAGCCCTGACGGGCAGACGCTTGCATCAAAGTCGTATGACGACACCATCATAGTGTGGGATATGACCCACGACCCGCCATCCCC
>CAZLKK010000322.1:0-4640 GCA_964559995.1 uncultured Chloroflexaceae bacterium | reverse complement strand
CGCAGAGATTCGGACAACAACGGGCTATGCTGTAGCATCTTGCCCGGAAATCCTGTCCGGTATCTGTGGGCATCTCTGGGTTATTCTTGCCCGAAATGTCCCGGTATATCGTCTACCCTTGTACGTTTCCCTACCCTTCCCCTACTACGCGGGAGAAGGGGAATCGTAGGGGCGCACGGCGGTGCGCCCAATGTTCGGCTCCCCCTCACCCTGGCATGGGACGCGGGGGCAGGGGGAGCGGGTCGTCCTCTTCCCCCTTGCATCTCTAGCCTAAGTTACAGTACAATAGGACCCGTGTCGGGTCTGGGCATGAAGAGGAAAGAAATAACGTGACAAACTCCAATAGTGTATCATCACCATCACAAAGAGCAAACACCCCCCTACCCGCTAGAGAGCAGATAGAACAGCTTTTCCATTTGACTGGTTTTCCCATACCACAAGCAACACCGCAAACACAACCAACACCATCAACCCAATCGCTGAAGGACGCTTACCATATCTGTAAACAACTTACCAATCACCACTCAAAGAGCTTTTTCTTCAGCACCCTATTTTTGCCAGCAGAAAAGCGTGATGCCGTCTATGCCCTCTATGCATTTTGTCGGACTAGTGATGACACCGTAGATATGGCGCAGGGCGACCCAGCCCAAGCCTTAGCAGCATGGGTACACCAAGTACGCAACCCTACCACTAGCGACAATCCCGTCATTGCCGCGTGGCATGACACCCGTCAACGCTACCATCTTTCGCAGGAACTTGAAGACGAACTGCTCGCTGGTGTGGCAATGGATTTGACCATCAACCGCTACGCTAGTTTTGCTGACCTGTGGCTCTATTGCTACCGGGTGGCTTCTGTCGTTGGCTTGTTGAGCATGGGGATTATTGGCACCGCACCGGGCGCAGAACCGTATGCTATCAAGCAGGGGGTCGCGCTCCAGATGACCAACATTCTGCGTGACGTAGGCGAGGATGCACGGCGTGGGCGAGTTTACCTGCCCCAAGAAGACTTGGAAGCCTTTGGCTTGCAAGATGAAGATATACTCCAAGAACATTGTGATGAACGGTTCCGAAAGCTGATGCAGTTTGAAATAGCTCGTACCCATCGGCTGTATGACGAAAGCTGGCAAGGTATTGTCCTGCTGCCAAAGGAGAGCCGCCTAGCCGTAGGGGTAGCAGCACAGGTGTACCGGGGGATTCTTGACAAAATCATCGTCAACAACTACGATACCTTTCACTATCGCGCCCATCTCACCCGCTTGGAGAAGTGGCTATTGCTCCCCAAGACATGGCACGCGATACGACAACTTGGGAAACACCCAACCAAACCCTAGCAGAAACGAGGCACGGTATGATTACCATTACCCTTATTGGACTAGGCACAAGCGACCAAGAAAGCCTGACCTATGTGGCAGGCGCAAAGCTGCAACACCTAACAACCTGCTTTACGCCTGTCCCCGACCACCCTGCCCTTGCGCTGGTTGCTCCCAAGCCTATTAAGCAACTCCCGCTAGACGATGCCCATGCTGCTGCTATGCAGCTGGTTGAGCAAGCCTCCGCTTGTGGGGATGGGGGAGAAATTGTCTGCGCCCTACCCGGTCATCCTAGCGAATCGCCCATCTTTACTGCACTCCATCGCCTCTTGGCTAACGATGTCGGCAACAACCAACAAGGGTCAATAGCCATTGCGGTTATTGCCGGGGTCAGCATGCTAGACAGCATACGCGCTAGGCTAGGTTGGACAACAACCACATCCCAGGTGCAAATTGGGCATACATCCATGCTGCTGCCACCCAAGCCTACATCGTCCACTGCTGCTGCCAAAGAGTCAAATACAGAAACAGAGGCAAAAGACGATCCCGCGTGGTGTGAGATGCACGGCAAAGCCCACTACACCCCGCCACTGCTGCCCTACCCCTTCAACCCATCGTTGCCGCTGCTGCTCTGGCTAGAAGATTCTGTGCCGCTTGAGCTAGTGCAACCATCGCTGTTGTTGCGCTACCCAGCAAACTCCCCGGTGCATAGGCTCACTATGGACACGACAGGGCAGATGGTCGTTAGCGGGGATGTGGCGTTGGGGGAACTTGCGAATATGGATCAGAAAGCCAATCCCCGTGCTATAGCCCTTGCTATAGACCCGCTGCCGCCGGTTGCCAATAGCCGCAGCTTTACGGGACTCATGCTGGTAGCAGCCCGGTTGCTTGGACCGGCGGGGTGTCCGTGGGACAGAAAACAGACCTTTTTATCCTTGCGGCGTGAACTGTTGGAAGAAACCTATGAGGTACTCGAAGCTCTTGACACCGAAGACATGGCCATGTTGAGCGAAGAGTTGGGCGACTTGCTACTCCAGGTGGTGATGCAGAGTGAGATGGCGCGACAAGCGGGGCTATTCTCCATTGAGCAGGTGATAGACCAGATCAGTACCAAACTCATTCGCCGCCATCCGCATGTCTTTGCTGATGTCCAAGTTGCCAATACCAGCGAAGTGTTGCACAACTGGGAGCAGATAAAAGCGCAAGAATTGCGCGAAAAGGGGCGAGCAAGGAGCAGCATACTCGATGGCGTACCACCCGCGCTGCCTGCCCTTGCTGCCGCACAGAAAACCATCACCAAAGCCATTCGTGCTGGCTTTACCTGGGAATCGCTCGATGGGGTCTGGCACAAGCTCAACGAAGAGATCAACGAACTGCGCGAAGCCATCGCAGCAAACGAGCAGCAGCCAAGCCAAGCCCACCGCGACCACATAGCCGCTGAGCTTGGCGATGTACTCTTTGTGCTTGTGACCCTTGCCCATTGGCAGCATATAGAGGCGGAAAGCAGCCTGCGTGATACGCTCCAGACCTTTCGCCAACGGTTTCATGGCTTGGAACGTATCCAACAAGAACGGGGGATAACTCTGCCGGCTATGGGACAAGAAGACCTCCTAGCTCTTTGGCAAGAGGCAAAACGGATGAATGGTTGATGCGTAATTTGGATGCACAGAATAGATCGCAAGGAGTTATATAGTGGTGAAAAAACTTGTATCAGGTATATTGCTTGCCAGTTTGATACTGGTCATAATCCAAAGCGGATATAGTCAAGGACGACAAACCGTAGACGAAGTAGTGTTTGAGGCAGAGACGGTGTATCAGAGCAATCTCGCCCGGCGTAAGCATGGCGTACCGCCGTTGCGCTGGAATAGACAACTCACCGAAGCGTCCCGCTGGTTTTCGTGGGATTCTATAGAGAACCGCGAACCTGACTATTGTGGACATCAAGATAGCCAGGGCAATTTTCCTGACACCCGTGCTATAGACTATGGGTACAAGGGGTTTGCTGGTGCAGAAAATGCCTTTTGTGGCAATGTTTCACCAGAAGGGGCTATTGAAGGGTGGCTCAATAGCCCTGGACATCGGGCAAACTTGCTTGATAGCGGACACCGCGAAATTGGACTTGGTACCTACCACCGCGGGTCAAGTGGACGGCACTACACGGCGCAGATGTTTGGCTTTGATCGGGCTTACCCCCCGGTGATTATCAACAATGAAGCCCTCTCGACCACCTCCCCCAATGTGCAACTGTACATCCACCGTAACGAAGGTACCGGCGGTATCCTAACAATGGGGCAGGCAGAAGAGATGATGGTGAGCAATAATCCTACCTTTGCGGGGGCATCGTGGGAACCGTATGTCTCCGAAAAAGCATGGACGTTGGATGGGGGCGAGGGATGGCGCACGGTCTATGTGCGGTTGCGAGACCGCTTCAACCGTACTGTCACGGTAAACGATACGATCTATCTTGGGGAGCAGTTGTCCATTGCAGAGGTGGGCGAAAGCCAGATGACCACAACCCAAGATGATGCGACTATTACCAACCTGGATAACGCCGGCTTACCCTTTGTGCAATTTAGCCCCGGCTGGTTGGCAGATGATTCCCAAGAGGGGTTCAAACTGTGGTGGGGCAATGGGGTGTCCCAACATGAGTTTGACGCGATAGGGGGGACTGCCTTTCGCCTTAGCCCCGGCGACGGGGAGTCCTTTGCATGGATAAGTACCACAGACTTTCCCAAAGACTTGCCTATGGTTGCCTATTTTCGGCTCAGTGTTACGGACAATTCCTCTGCATCTGAGGTAGCCCGCATATCTGTTGAGGCTGCGGGGCAGTCCTATGGGCTAACCAAACTCAAGGGGACAGATTTTACTGACTCTGGAGTCTTTCAGGAGTTCGCGGTTCCCTTTACCTTCAATACCAGCGGGAGTGACGTGTTCTTGAATTTCAACGTGTGGCGTAGCGGTTCAACTGATGTGTTGTGGGATGCGGTCTCTATCTTCTCCAACCCGCAGTCGGTTAAGACTTCTCTCAAATGGCAGATACCCGGTGGGAACTATCGTGGGCAGGGCATATGGGTGCGCTATACCGACAACAATGGGCGTTTCTCTGCTATGGAGGAAGCTAACGTTGAGCCGCTTACCCCCCCAGCACCAGAGCCACGACCAGTCTCCCCCACCCCAACGAATACGCCGATGCCCACTGACACGCCCATGCCGATGCCCACTGACACGCCCATGCCGATGCCCACTGACACGCCCATGCCAATGCCCACCGATAACCCCATGCCGATGCCCACCGATAACCCCATGCCGACCAGCACCAAGATACCCACT
>CAZLKK010000321.1:0-4643 GCA_964559995.1 uncultured Chloroflexaceae bacterium | reverse complement strand
GGTTCCCTTTCTTCCCCAGGGGGAAAGGTTTAGGGATAGGGGGGAAAAGCCATTGTATGCGTTGTATGCAACGGCTCTACAAGAGAACCTACCCCTGTAAGGCAGGGGCAGGGGGGAGCAGGATGTTTAACCTACCCCCCACACTTCTAGCTGATGCAGCACCTGCTCTGCCAGCGTCCCGACATATGGTTGTACTTCAGGCGAAAGCTCTAGCCCCGTCTGCACCGATGCCGGCTGTATCCCAAGCAACACCACCTGCCGCGGCATCATATCGCGGAGTTGTGCCACGCTCATAATGTCTGCCAAGCCAATCTGGTGCGGGGACATCTTCTGGTTAAGGAGAGTTGGTATCTCGCCGTCTACTAGGCGGATGATGCTGCCAGGGGGTTGTCCGTGGTTGACCGCATCCAGCACCAGCAGATAGTCGAGGTCTTCAAGGTAGTTGATGAGGTCCAGCCCCAGGGTTCCCCCATCAAGGAGCTGTACCCCATCACCAAACGTATAATGGGCTTGCAAATGCTCAACCACGCGCACCCCGATGCCCTCGTCCTGGAGCAGGATATTGCCTACCCCCAAGATAAGCACCCGTGGTACGGTGGTCTCGTTAGCGTTTGGGAGCATCTTGTGTCGTATCCTGTACCGTTTCCGCAGCAGGTGAAGTGGTCTTCTTGCGCCGTTTTACCTCGTGGTGGACATCTTTTACCTCGTGCATTGGCACCTTAAACTTCCAACCACTAAAGATACTGGTCATCAGTCCATTTGCCTCTTCTGAATCCACCAAAAACGCACTATAGACATGGTGAATGGCAAAGGCAATAAGCCACCACATAATGAAATTGTGGATCATGCGTATGTGTTGGACATCTATGTAGGCAAATATCCAACTGGTCATATTCCACCATAGCCCCCCAGGATTGCCCATCCCGTAGAGCGCAAAGCCGGTAAAGACCTGGATAAAGTAGAGGATGACGATAATGCCATAGGTCAAACCTGCCAGCGCATTATGCCCCATAGTCGTTGGCGGCTCACGCTGAATAAACAGGTAGTAGCGGAAGGCTTCCTTCATCTTGCCTCTGCCCTCTGGCGTGAAGAAGGGAACTAAGGCTTTCCAACTTGCCCATTGATTGCCCCCAAAGAATGCCCAATAGGTCCGTAGTACCAAACTGGCAACGAAGATAAAGGCGACTATCATATGGGCAGAGCGCATATTGGACATGAACGCGACACCGTAGGCTTCACGCGCACTAACCTGCACATAGGGGTTGTAGATATAGTAGCCCGTAAAGCTCAAGGCGATAATGGAGAAGAAATTGACCCAGTGAGTCAGGCGGACGGGTATTTCCCACACGTAGACGGGACCAAGCACATGATCTGGTTTTTTTGCTGGCATTGCCATACCGTATTCCTTTCCCTATCATTCAGGTGCAGGCTAGGCTTGCTCTATACGTTCAAGCCCAACCCGACACCTTCTTGGTACTTGCTACTGAACTTTCACCGAAACAATCTCTTTGCCCGTGGTATCTACCAGATGGGCAGCACACGCCATACAAGGGTCAAACGAGTGGATAGTCCGTAGGATTTCCAGCGGCTTCTCCTCGTCTGCAATGGGGGTACCAATGAGGGCTTCCTCATACGGTCCGCGCTTGCCATTGCCATCGCGTGGTCCAGCGTTCCATGTACTTGGCACAATGCACTGGTAATTGTTGATCTGTCCATTGTTGATATGCACCCAATGTCCAAGTGCGCCACGGGGGGCATCGGTCATGCCAAACCCTAACGCTTCGGGGGGCCAATTGGCGGGGTCCCAGCGTTCCCCATTGTGGACACGCAGGTCGGAGCGAATGTTTGCCGCCAAGTCATTGACCCACTGTTGCGCTGCCTCGGCTATAACCCACGTTTCAATACCGCGGGCTGCTGTGCGTCCAAGCGTGGAGAAGAGGGCTGGTGCCTCTGCTCCCAACGATTTGAGCACGGTATCTACCTTCTCCTTAACCGAAGCGTGAATCGGTGCATCAGGGGATGCATAGGCTACCAGCATCCGTGCCAGTGGGCCTACTTCCATTGGGGTATCGTCATAGCGTGGCGATTTGAGCCAGCTATACTTGTCATTCTCGCCGGTGTTGAGAAACTCATAGGGAGGCTTAGGACCGGTGTAGTTAGGCTGGGTTTCCCCCTCACCGGGGTGCAGGGCTGTATCATCACCTGAGCTATAGGTATACCACGAGTGCGCGATATACTCGGCGATCTTCTCCTGCTCCACGGGGTATACGGTACTGATGTCTTTGTTCAAGATGATACCGCGTGGTTGGAAGAGAATCTCCGGGCGTTTGCTTGGATCGCCAGTTTCCTGGGGGTAGTCGCCATAGGTGAGGAAATTCCCATGCCCTCCCCCTAGTGCTGCCCATTCATCCTTGTACACATCTGCCACTGCCAGCAAATCGGGGATGTAGACCTTTGACACAAAGTCTAGCCCCTTCTTGAAGAGCTGCTGCACCATCGCCAGTTGACCAGCGTTAAAGACAGATTGCTCGTTGGGGTCTATGGCTAGGGTAGAGCCACCCACCACGTAGGTTTGCAGGTGAGGGTTTTTGCTGCCAAGTATGGCGTGAATACGGATAAACTCCCGCTGCCAGTCGAGGGCTTCTAGGTAGTGAGAGACTGCCATCAGATTTGCCTCTGGGGGCAGCTTCATCGCCGGGTGGCCCCAATAGCCATTGGCAAAGATGCCCAGTTGTCCGCCAGCGGCAAAGGCTTTGAGCCGATCTTGCACGGCGCGAAAGTTTGACTCGCCATTGTTGGGCCAATCGGAGAGCGATTGGGCAAGGTCAGCCGTTGCTTTGGGGTCAGCCTCCAATGCACTGAGCACATCTACCCAGTCGAGCGCGTGCAAGTGATAGAAGTGAATAACATGGTCTTGGATGTATTGGGCTGCTTCAATGAGATTGCGGAGCAGCACCGCGTTTTTTGGTATTTCAATACCGAGGGCATTTTCTACGGCACGCACAGAAGCAAGCGCATGCACGGTGGTACAGACCCCGCAGATACGCTGCGTGAAGTACCATGCATCGCGTGGGTCGCGGTCTTTGAGGATAAGCTCTATCCCACGCCACATCGTCCCCGAACTCCACGCATCGGTAATCTTCCCCCCATCCACCTGTGCTTCAATCCGCAAGTGGCCCTCTATACGGGTCAGGGGATCAATTGCAATTTTAGCCATTGTCTAAATCCTCCGGTTGTACTTCTTCAGGTCTATCTAGGGGTTGAGCTTTGGCACGGACAGCACTAATGACCCCGTGTGCGGCAAAGGCTGCCGTCACACCACCGACAATACCGACCCCGACTTTATCCACGGGCAACCCAACGCCTGGCACGTCAGGGAGGCGGTTATAGAAGGGGGTCATGGTGTCCCAAAAATGTGGCTCTGAACAGCCAACACAGCCGTGACCTGCGCCAATGGGCCAATTGGTATGTTCATTCCAGCGAACGATGGGGCAGTTGTGGAAGGTCTGTGGACCTTTGCATCCCATCTTGTAGAGGCACCAACCTTTGCGATGCCCTTCGTCTCCCCACTCTTCTACAAACTGCCCTGCGTCAAAGTGGGCGCGGCGTTCGCAATCGTCATGGATACGTGACCCATAGGCAAAGAGCGGACGCTTGAACTGGTCGGTTGCGGGTAGCTCACCAAAGGTCAATAGGTGAACAATAGTCGCCGTGAGGTTTTCGACATTCATGGGACAAGCGGGTAGGTTGATGATGGGTACGCCGGTGACAACTTGGCTAACGCTGCGAGCACCGGTGGGGTTGGGGGAAGCGGCGGGCAACCCCCCAAAGGAGGAACATGTCCCGGCGGCTATGACGGCTTTAGCACCACCGCATACTTCACGAACGAGATCAAGGGCGGAGTGTCCTGCTATACAACAGTAGATACCCCCCTCATTATCGGGTATAGAACCCTCTACCACGACGAGGTATTCTCCCTTGTACTCTTCCATTGTGGCTTCACGGGCTGCCTCGGCTTGGTGTCCTGCTGCTGCCATAATCGTTTCATGATAGTCAACCGAGAGCACATCTAGCACGATGTCTGCAACGGTAGGGCGAGATGCACGAAGCAGGGATTCGGTGTTTCCCGCGCAGTCTTGATACTCAAGCCAGATAAGCGGTGGACGTTTGCCCTCTTCAAGGGCATGGGCAATACGAGGGGTCATGGCTTTTGGTATTGCCAGGGTTGCTGCCATTGCGGAGCAAAATGTGAGAAAGTCACGGCGTGACACGCCCCGTTGCGTGAGGGCTTCTCTGATGCTGCCTGATGTTCTGGGCATACATCCCTCTTTCTTTTACTTTTCAGGTAAACGAACGATCTTGCGTTTCTCTGCGTCTCTTTTATCTTCACAGAAACTTAATTTTGCATTATACGCAAAAAGCAGCGAATTTGCAAACAAAGCGTTATAATAACTATAACTCTTTTTTATTGATTTAATGGGAGAAAGATTGCCTGTCGCTTCTTGCTTTCTGCCATACCAATGTGAGATTGATAGGACAAAAAACCAGGGCAATAGCAATGTCTAGGCATCCCCCCCATTCCCTAACCCTGCGTCCCACTACGCGGGAGAAGGGGAAATTGGCTCCCCCTCGCCCTGGGATGG
>CAZLKK010000320.1:0-4677 GCA_964559995.1 uncultured Chloroflexaceae bacterium | reverse complement strand
GGGATGTAAGAGGCATAATGGTGTTATGGCAACATCCAGGCAGCCCCCCTCGCCCCTTCCCCCACTTACGGGAAACGCTACCTCACGCAAGCAGTCGCTTGACCACAAACAACACCAGTGACGAGACAGTCAATAGAATAATCGCCAGCGTCAGGGCAACCCCAAGCTCCAACTCAAACCCCACGTAGATAGCCAGCGGCATCGTTTGGGTGCGCCCAGGGAAGTTGCCCGCAAAAATGATAGTAGCCCCAAACTCGCCAAGAGACCGCGCCCACGTCATCACCGCCCCGCTTGACAAAATGTGCCAAACAAGCGGCAGCGTGATGTGGCGAAAAATGCGAAAAGGAGAAGCCCCATCCAACGCGGCTGCTTCTTCTAGGGATGAATCCCTTTTGGAAAACGCCGAGATAGAGGCTTTCACGTAAAATGGCGCAGCAACAAACAACTGGGCAAGCACTACCGCCGCCTGCGAAAAGGCAAGGTCTATCCCCAGGGTATTCAGGTGTTCCCCAATCACGCCTCGCCGCCCAAACGTCATCAGCAGGGCAACGCCGGCAACCGCTGGCGGCAGCACCATAGGTAGCTCAATGAGCGTTTCCAAAAGCTGTTTGCCGCGAAAGTTGTACCGCCCAATCACATACCCAAGCGGGGTGCCAATCAATACCGCCAGCAGCGTGGCAATGCTGCTGGTTATCATACTCAACATCACCGCTTGGACAACGCTAGTATTGGCAATATATTCGGACACGATAGACGGCTGCGTGCGGAGCAGCAGCGACACCAACGGCAGCAGCAAGAACCCCAACATTGGGAGTGCCAAGATACCGATAATAATACGGTTGCGCTGTTGGGTTGATAGGGAAAAACCAACTCGTCGGTAGGGTGTCTGGGTTAATGCCATTGGGTATTCCTTTTACATATACTACAGATTTTAACATTACGGGGAATTTTGCTCACTTTGAACAGCATAGGTTGTCTGAAACAATCCACACCGATCTTTAGTATAGCATAATGCTCCCACAGAAAATATACACCGAGCATACAAAAAATTGGGAGTACTCCTTGTGCAATATGTGCAGACCCATTTTATAGACTATCAGCACAGTGTATACCACCCAAAACGTAATACACCCCAGAAAAAGCACAAATTACCCCTGATAAAATGTAAAATACGCCCGTATATTGTCCTCTTAGACTCTTCGCACAAGGGAATTTTTCAGAATTTCATACATTTTAACCGTAGTTTCCCCCCCGCTAATCCCGTATCATGAGCAGCATACACAGACACACGAGTCAATGACGGCTCACCTGCACACTGAACAGTGCGTGTGGTATACCAACGCCACAACCGGGCAATGACCACTCCCCCCGCCCACATACCCTGACAATGACCTGTCAGTTACGTGTAGCGAAAAGCATACACGTTGTTTCTTTCTTCACAACAAAGAACAGGAAACAAGCTATTACCTATAACGGAAGAACACCACAGGGTTCTGCCGTTGTATTTTGGAAGTTATACCGGTTGCTTCAATAGGAAATGCCTATTAAAGCCCAACAAGCGTTTATCGTATCTATTCTATTCTATCCGCACAAACGGAAATTCAAGAACAAGGAGAGAAAAACAGAAAATGAGTAAGAAACTACGACAGGTTGCATTTTACGGCAAAGGTGGTATCGGCAAATCAACAACGCAGCAAAATACCGCCGCAGCTATGGCTTCGCTTGGCTCCAAGCTCATGATTGTCGGCTGTGACCCGAAGGCAGATAGCACCCGCTTGTTGCTAGGTGGACAACGACAGACTACCGTCCTCGACAAGCTGCGCGAAGTGAAACCAGAGGATGTTACGTTGGATATGGTCATGTCTACGGGCTTTAGCAACATCAAATGCGTAGAATCTGGCGGTCCTGAGCCAGGCGTAGGCTGTGCTGGGCGTGGGGTCATTACCTCCATCCAGACGCTCGAAAACCTCGGCGCATATAATGGCGCACACGGCGAGGCAGGGTTAGATTACGTCTTCTACGATGTTCTCGGTGACGTGGTATGTGGAGGCTTTGCTATGCCCATCCGTGAAGGCTACGCCGAAGAGATTTACATTGTGGTGTCCGGTGAGTATATGGCACTCTATGCTGCCAACAATATCTCAAAGGGTATCAAGAAGTTTGCGACCAGAGGCTACGCCCGACTAGGCGGTATCATCTGCAACTCCCGTATGGTTGAGAACGAAAAAGAACTCGTTGAAGAGTTTGCTCGCCGCATCAATACGAAGATGATTCACTTTGTCCCCCGCAGCAAGGATGTACAACGAGCAGAGATCAACAAGCAAACCGTCTTGGAATACGACTCCACGCTGCCCCAAGCCCAAGAGTACATCACGCTGGCTGGCAAGATACAGGAAAATGATGATTTTACCGTACCAACGCCTATTACCCAAGACGAACTCGAAGACCTGATGCGTGACTTTGGCATCATAGACTAACAGGACACGAAACCGAACGGACCAAACGCCCGATCTTACCTTACTTTGTTACTGTGCAATGAGGAGACGGGTACACGAGACTATCTCACGTACCCGCTCCCAATGAAAGAGATGTCGCTATGGACTACAAGGAATACCTCGAATACCGCTCCGGTAAGTGCAAGCCTTCGCTGGATGAACACCCTTGCTACAGCGAGCAAGCCCATCGCTCTTTTGGGCGCATACATGTTCCCGTAGCCCCACGTTGCAATATCCAGTGCAACTACTGCGTCCGCAAGTATGCCTGTGCCAACGAGAACCGCCCCGGCGTGACCGTGGATGTTATCTCGCCAGAGCAGGCAGTGGAAACGGTAGACAAAGCCCTGGCAATGGAACCGCGTATCCGTGTTGTGGGCATAGCTGGTCCCGGCGATGCGCTGGCAAATCAAGAAACACTGGAAACCATGCACATGGTACGCGAACGCTTCCCAAGCATGACCCGCTGCCTCTCCACAAACGGGTTAATGTTGCCAGATATGATAGAAGAACTGCACAAGGCACGGGTGACATCTATTACCGTCACCATCAATGCGATAGACCCGGCTATTGGCGAGCAGATCTATGCTGGTGTGCGTTATGGCGGCAAGCTCTACCGCGGGAGAGAAGGATTTGAACTCCTGAATCAAAAGCAACTCCAGGGGTTGAAATTGGCGGCAGAGCGTGGCATGGTTGTCAAGGTCAACTCTATCTTGATGCCGGGTATCAATGATCACCACCTTGTTGACGTAGCACATAAAGCTAGGGAACTTGGGGCGTACATTATGAATATCATGCCCCTGATCCCCGTTCCCGAGTCCAAATTTGGGCATATGTCCCCACCGTCTGCCGAGATGCTGACCGAGGTTCGCAATGCGTGTGCAGCCATTCTGAACCAGTTTCGTAGCTGTACGCAATGCCGCGCCGATGCTATCGGCGTACCGGGCGAGGGTGGCTGTGGTGGCGACTCCTTGCAAGAGACGATTAAGCAAGACGTATGCTCAACAGACGCAACCGCTGATAAGCAGAGAGAAACAGAGAAAGAGCTCATCCCCATCAAGCTCAATTTCAGATCAGGATTTTAGCAGTATTTGCAAATCTTTTTAAGGAGGAATACCCGTGTTATTAAAGTGTGATAAAACCATTCCTGAGCGAGCACAACATATGGTGATCAAGGGGAGTTGTGCCCCTAGCCCTACCGGCGGTTGCCCTATCATGTCCAACTCGCAGACCACCCCCGGCGATATGACCGAGCGTGGGTGCGCTTACGCAGGTTGTCGTGGTGTGGTTGGGGGGCCCGTGCAGGATGCCATCCAGCTGACCCACGGTCCCATTGGCTGTTCGTTCTACTCGTGGGGCTATCGTCCTCACCTTGCAGACTCCGATTTCCATATCAAGTATTCGTTTACCTCTGACCTAGAGGAGTCCAACATTGTTTTTGGGGGAGAAGATCGGTTGTTGCAGAGCATCATTGAGGCAGCAGAAGAGTTCCCCGAAGCCAGCGGCGTGTTTATCTACAACACCTGTGCGCCTGCGTTGATTGGTGATGACGGCAAAGACATAGCCAAGATTGCCTCAGAGAAGATTGGCAAACCCGTGGTCTTTTTCCGCTGTGAAGGGTTCGCCGGGGTGAGCCAGTCCTTTGGACACCACGTTGGCAATGAAACCATCTTCAAGGATTTGGTAGGCTCATTGGAGCCAGAAGGCGATTTTAGCAAGTCTATTAACATTGTGGGTGACTACAATATCAAGCACGACATCAAGACCTTTGAGCCGCTGTTTGAAGCCCTGGGGCTAAACATCATCACCCGCTTTACCGGCAACGTGACGGTAGACGAAATACGGATGATGCACAAGGCATCTTTGAATGTCATCCACTGCGCCCGATCCGCTACCTACATTGCCGATATGATGAAAGAGAAGTATGGCACCCCCTACATCAATGTGACGCTGTGGGGTATCAATCAGATGTCAGAGGCATTGCGTGATACGGCAAAGTTCTTTGGCTTGGAAGAGAAGGCAGAAGAGGTTATCGCCCGTGAAGTAGCCCGTATTATGCCCAAGATAGAAGAATATCGCAAGAAGCTGGCAGGGAAAAAGGTCTTTATCTATCAAGGGGGACCACGCGCATGGCACTGGCCCGAGCTGCTCACGGTCCTGGAGCTCGACACGGCGACCGTGAGTA
>CAZLKK010000319.1:2933-4740 GCA_964559995.1 uncultured Chloroflexaceae bacterium | reverse complement strand
GGGAGCCAAACATTGGGCGCACCGCCGTGCGCCCCTACGGATCGTTTTCTCCCGCTCCCATCCCAGGGCGAGGGGGGGGAGGGACAGGTTGCTCATGCTCCTTGCGTTCAAGCACAAGGATTATTTAGCCGCTGTTTTTGACCTCTTGGTAGAGTTCATGGGCTTGTTTGGGATCAAGGTTTTCGTGAATGAGGGCAGAGAGCGAGCGGGCTGCCGCTACGGGGTGGTCATCCTGCCACACGTTGCGCCCCAGGTTTACCCCGATAGCCCCCCGCTGGAGACCATCATGCACAAACTCCAACACCTCAAGGTAGGTTTCACACTTGGGACCGCCAGCAACCACAACCGGAACGGGGCAGGATTCTGTGACCTTCTCGAACTCCTCGCACCAGTAGGTCTTGACCACATGCGCTCCAAGCTCGGCGCAAATGCGGCAGCACAGTGAGAGATAACGAGCATCACGTTTTTCTAGCTCTTTGCCTACTGCCGTCACAGCCATAACGGGCATCCCAAGCTGCTGCCCCTCGTCAATCAATTTACCTAGACTGAGCAGCGTTTGTCGTTCGTGTTCACTGCCGATAAAGACCGACAACCCCACTGCGGAGGCGTTAAGTCGCACGGCATCGTCCATTGAGGTAGTGATGCCCTCGTTGGAGAGATCACCGCCAACAATGCTTGTGCCACCAGAGACGCGCAGGATGATAGGCTTGGTGTTGGTGGGGTCTATATCTGCTCGGAGCACCCCTCGTGTGACGAAGAGGGCATCTACATGCTCCATCAAGGGGGCGACCATTTCGCCCGGATTCTCTAGGCAGCGGGTTGGACCAAGAAAATAGCCGTGGTCCATTGCTAGGAAAAAGCAGCGACCATCTTTCTGATTAATGACCTGTGACAGGCGATTGTTCATTCCCCAATCCATAGGGATAAGGCTCCTTTCGTTCATTTGCTTTCAAGCGAATTGAAACTACTGTATTTGTCCATTGCTCATTATAATGGGTGCAGGGTACGTGTCAACAGAAACCATAGCACTGGTAGATGACCTATCCCACAAACCCCGCTACTCCACTGATGATTTGGTACACCCCAAACACCAACAATGCCAATGCAGATATGCCAATCAATACCCGCACTACCACTGGTCCAGATGAGCGGGCAATCCCAAAAAGCAACACGAGCACAACCAAACACCCAATAAGCATCCCATAGAAACTGGCAATAAAGCTGATGCCAAAGATTGGCGATTCTCGCCAACCGTCTAGCAAGATGGGCCCGCTAATGACGCTCCAGAAGATGTATGGATTAGGGTTTAAGATGTTGATAACCGCCGCTTTGAAGAAGCTCTGTGCTGCCGAATCTGGTACGAGATCGCTGGTTGTTTCGGTGCGCTTAAAAGTCAGGTAGGCATTACGGGCGAGAAAGAGGATAAAGCCCCCCCCAAGCACTTGCAGCAAGTTGAGAAACCATGTTGGTGTTTGGGTGAGGATGAGCAGCATCAGCGCAATAATGGGACCGTCGGTAAGAATAGGCGCAAGCGTGGCGGGTAGGGTGCGTTGCCAGCCATTCTTCATGGTTTGCGAGAGCAGGTAGGCTTGGAAGGGTCCCGGCGATACGGCAGCTGAAAAGCCAAGCGTTACCCCTTTAATGATGTACAGCATGATCATATGGTTTTGGTTATTTCCTTTATTCCCCCCAAGCGGGTAAATGGCACGAAGGGAGCCGCCCCTTGCCCCTTTTAGGGGTAGGGCAGCGTGATGTACCGGCATTCCGGGCAGAAGGGAGCCATAGATGCACAGAGATGCACACAGAT
>CAZLKK010000319.1:0-2923 GCA_964559995.1 uncultured Chloroflexaceae bacterium | reverse complement strand
CTGCGTCTCTGTGTCTCTGTCGGGAAATCCGCTCGTTGACACTCGCGGCTCGTTTGTTCTACCCCCCCACAACCTGCCCCAACGAGTGGTTGAGGGGACCATGCCCCGTCCCCACGCGCAAGTTGTCGGCGGCAATCATCGCCGTGGTCAGGTAGGACTTGGCGATACGCAACGCCTTACAGATTTCGTGACCCTTTGCAAGCTCGGCGGCAATAGCCGAGGCAAGCGTACACCCTGTCCCGTGGGTATTTTTCGTTCTGATGCGCGGCGAGCGTATCTCCATATGGGTTTGCCCATCATACAGCACATCCACCGCATTCTCGACTTCTGGCAGGTGTCCCCCCTTCACCACCACATACCGCGCCCCCAAGCTATGGATAGCCACCGCTACCTCACGGGCATCTTGCACCGAGGATATATTCATCCCCGTAAGCACCTCTGCCTCGTGATGGTTGGGGGTAATCACCAAGCAGCGCGGCAGCAGCAGATCAATGAGAGCTTGCCGGGCTGCTTGCTCAAGCAGCAAATCGCCCCCCTTAGCGACCATCACCGGGTCGAGCACTATCATCTCCACGTTATAGCGTTCGGCACGGTCTGCTACCACTTGGATGATCTCTGCATTGGAAAGCATACCAAGTTTCCATGCATCAGCACCAATGTCGCTCATGACCGAATCTATCTGGAGGGCTACAAAGTCTGGCGGCACGGGAAATATCCCTTGAACGCCAGTGGTATTTTGGGCAGTGAGGGCAGTAAGAACACTCATCCCATACACCCCACGAGCAGCAAAGGTCTTGAGGTCTGCTTGGATACCTGCTCCCCCGCCAGAGTCTGATCCGGCAATGGTGAGAACATTTTTCATAATCCCGCCTGGGGCAGCTGCGGGTTCTTTTTGACACGACATGATAGTATTTTCCTTCTAGGTGTTGCTATGGTAGGTTATTTGCGTTGGGTATCGCTCGCTTTGCCCAACACAATAGCCACGATTTCCAGGAGCTTGAAAAACGCTTGAAAGAGCTTGTCGAGCAACGTTTCCCGTCTGTTGAGTGGTACATCAAGAATTTTTTTCAATACAGATGATTTTTGATTTTGCATGGTAATGTCCTGTTCTTCATTTCTACGTTTTGCTTGAACCTGTCCCCCCCATACCCTTGACAATAAAGAGTATAATATAGAGATGCGTACAACACAAGCAACCCAACCAGCACAACCTGACGCATCTCCAACTGAATCACCTACACCAAATAGATTAGAAGACGGCTTATATGGCAAGCCTGCCCTGCTTGCTATGCTTGGTATTGCGCTGGTCGTCATGCTTGCATCCGTAGACCAAACGATAGTCAGTACTGCCCTTCCCCGTATTGTAGCAGATTTAGAGGGATTCGATCTCTATCCGTGGGTCGTGACCTCCTACCTGCTTACGTCAACGGTTTGTATCCCCATTATCGGCAAATTGAGCGACCTCTACGGACGCAAACCCTTTTTGCTAACGGCTATCGCGCTGTTTGTCGGCTCTTCTGCCGTAGCGGGGCTATCTTGGTCTATGCTCGTGCTTATCCTCGCCCGTGCCGTGCAGGGCATCGGGTCGGGGATGTTCTTGGCAACCGCCTTTACGAGCGTGGGGGATATATTCCCCCAACCCGAACGCCGTGCCCGTTGGCAGGGGATGCTTGCCAGCACCTTTGGACTATCTAGTATGGTAGGTCCTACAATCGGGGGCATAATGACCGACATGCTCGGCTGGCGGTCTGTCTTCTATGTCAATTTACCTATTGGCATCCTCGCGCTGCTGGTCATATGGCGCACCCTGCCCGCCGACCTCTCGCCGCGTGTTGCCAATGCCCAGATAGACTGGGGCGGGGCTGTCACTATTACCGCTGGTATGTCCTCGCTGCTGTTCATCGTGGAGTGGGGCGGCAATACGCTGGCATGGTCATCGCCTGCCATGCTTGGCTTGATAACCAGTGCCATAGTGTTTATCGGCGGGTTTATTATCATAGAGCACCGCGTGCCAGAGCCGCTCATCCCCCCAAAGCTGTTTGCTATACCCGCATTGCTAGGGAGTAGCCTTGCCTCATTTCTTACCGGCTTTGGGATGTTTGGCTTGATTTTCTATACCCCGCTCTTTATGCAAGGCTCTATGGGGCTAAGTCCATCGATGGCAGGTCTACTCCAGACTCCCCTTGTTGCAAGCCTTGCGGTGGGTAGTCTCTTGAGTGGGCAAACCTACGCAAAAGTCAAAAAATCCCGTCCATTTGTGCTCACGGGCAGCGTCCTGTTTATGATTGGTACGCTGTTGCTAACCCAAGCCACCCCAACAATGAACCATAGCCTCTTGGCAGCAGAACTAGCCTTGTGTGGGGTTGGTGTGGGGATGCAGTGGCCCATTATGCTGGTCATTATCCAGATTGTCGTACCACGGTCTCAGCAGGGCGTGGGCAATGCGCTCATCCGCTTTTTGCGCTTGATAGGGAGTATGCTTGGCACAGCAGTGATGGGGGTTTTGGTAAGTACCATCTTTCACCAGCGTATTGCATCGGCTATTCCGGGTGATATGGATGCAGCTATGCGGGACATTTTGCTTGACCCACAGGTGCTGGTGCAACCTGAAGCCCAAGCAAAACTCCGTGAAATGGCAGAGGGTATGGGTCCGCAAGGGCAAGCTATGCTCGATCAGGTGCTTTTTGCCAGCCGGGAAGCCCTAGCCGCGGGGGTATTACACGGGTAT
Organism: uncultured Chloroflexaceae bacterium; assembly: GCA_964559995.1. Taxonomy (GTDB): domain Bacteria; phylum Chloroflexota; class Chloroflexia; order Chloroflexales; family Chloroflexaceae; genus JAAUSY01. The sequence continues at coordinate 195 of CAZLKK010000319.1, read as the reverse complement.
GTGCTCATTGCTGCTATGGGTATCCTCTCGTTTCTTGTCGCCTTTGCACTGATACGGGATGTTTGATGGGGTTGTAGCAATGTCGCTTCCCCCCTATCTCCTACTTTCAGGGATAGGTCAGATGGGCAAAGCCCATTATGGTATTCCCCTCTCACCCCTGCCCCCTCTCCCCTGCCAGGGCGAGGGGGAGCTGAA
>CAZLKK010000318.1:0-4745 GCA_964559995.1 uncultured Chloroflexaceae bacterium | reverse complement strand
CAACAGAATAAGCACCAATTATTCCGCTCTTTTGGTTGAACATGGGCATGAAAAATGGAACAAAGGTATCAAAATTGCCTGATGGTAAAATATCGTACAGGTAATGCAATCCCTGCCCCCCCATCCCCTTGCCCCTTCCCCTACCGAGGGGAGAAGGGGAACGACCACCGGGCAATCCCCATTCCCTTGTCCTGGGATGGGCAGGGGGAGAGGGTTACATCCGCTCGTTGACCCTCGCGGCTCGTTAGTGGCACTTGCGGTTCCCCCTCGCCCTAGAATGGGAGCAGGGGCAGGGAGAGAGGGTGGGAGGAGTATTGGGTACAGTTGCTATGACAAGGGAAACATATCTGTTACCCCCTCATTGTTGGGCAGCAAGCATGCTCATTCCTACGACAACTACGGCATTTTGCATCATATGCAGCAGAATGCAGGGGATGATAGATTTGCTCCATTCGCGCAGCAGTCCGAGTATTAGCCCAATAAAGAAGAGGGCTGGCATCAGCAGCGGGATAAAGTGGAGTGCGGCAAAGATAGCTGCGCTTGCCAAGATTGCTAGGATGGGACCGCCTTGTGTGCGGAGCCACGGATAGATCATCCCCCGAAAAAACAACTCTTCAACGATGGGGGCTATAATGGCTATTAAGAAGAGCAAGAGGAGCAATGCTCCTGGATCAATAGTCTGTCCACCCGTGAGGGCTTCAATTTGGGGGTTTTCAAATGTTTTTCCCCGAATCTGTGCTATGATCTTATTGATAGCGATCATCCCAGTGAACTCGATGATGAGCAGCATGGGGGTGATGCCGATGGTCCACCACGGGGGCATACGGATACCGAGGGCTTGCCAGCCCGATTGCCGGGCGGCGAATTGATAGACCCCGTAGAAGAGTAGCCCATAAATGCCAGTACTGACGAGATAGAGCACGGGGGATGTTAGCCCTACGCCTACATCCCAACCGGTGATGGTAGTCAGGAGCCGTACTATGGTTAATAATACGAACATCCCCACCCCCACGAGCAGGATAACGGCGACAATATCTCGCCATCCCCAGGTCAGGGGGGGGTGGGGAATAGTCGGGTTGCCTTCCTGTGTTTGATATGTCATAGAATGTATTATACCTGTTTTTTCTCTCGTGCTTACTACCGATAGGAGGCTTTTTTGTTGCTTGTCGTATATATTCTGACGATGTTTCTTAGCGCAACGCTTTTGTTTCTTGTGCAACCGATGTTTACTCGGATGATCCTGCCCTTGCTTGGTGGTTCGCCTGCCGTATGGAATACCGCTGTGGTATTCTATCAAACGGTGCTGTTGGCGGGATATGCTTCGGCACATCTTATCACATCTCGGCTCCGGGTGCGTCAGCAGGTGATGCTGTATGGGGGACTGCTGTTGGTGCCGTTGCTGCTGCTGCCGATTAGCGTGCCGACAGGATGGCTGCCGCCAGCAGAAACAAACCCGATACCCTGGCTGTTGATAGTGCTTGCGCTAGGGGTGGGGTTTCCCTTCTTTGTGCTCTCTACCAGTAGCCCAATTCTTCAACGCTGGTTTTCCTATACGGATCACCCATCGGCAGATGATCCCTACTTTCTATATGCTGCCAGCAATGTTGGCAGTATGCTTGGGTTGCTTATGTACCCGTTTGTGTTGGAGCGGACGCTTCGCTTGCAGGAGCAAAGTTGGCTCTGGACAGCGGGGTATGTGCTATATGTTGTGCTGATGGTTGCCAGTGGGCTATTTGTTTGGCGGTATGGCAAGCGGGGGAATCTGCCTCGTGATAAGCAGCAGCCTATGCAAAACCCGCTTGTCGCCCCGTTGTCGTGGGGTCGCCGCTTGCGCTGGGTGGCGTGGGCAGCGGTGCCGTCCAGCTTGATGCTGAGTGTGACGACCTACCTGTCTACCAATATTGCGGCAATTCCGTTGTTTTGGGTTGTTCCCCTGTCGCTCTACCTGCTCACCTTTGTGATTGTCTTCTCGCGCAAGCCGATTATTCCCCACAAGCTGATGGTGCGGGCGGTGCCTATTGTGCTGTTGCCATTGATTGTCGTGGTTGTGGTGTCGGCAGCAGACCCCATTTGGATTCTTTTTCCGTTGCACCTATCGGCGTTTTTCATTATCACGATGGCGTGTCATGGGGCTCTTGCCCAGGATCGCCCACATCCAGACTATTTGACAGCCTTTTTCATGTGGGTCTCGATTGGCGGCGCAATAGGGGGGATGTTCAATGCGCTGGTTGCCCCGCTGCTGTTTGATGATGTGATGGAGTATCCATTGATGCTGGCGTTGGTGGCGTTCTTTCACCTATTGCCCAAGCAGGAAAATGCCAGTAGGCTCCCGCCATTTTCGCGGCAGGGGGTGCGGGAGTGGTGGGCAGAGCGGCAGCATCGGCGTGATGTGTGGTTTCCTGTGGCTGTTGGGGTGTTGGTCGCAGGGTCTATCGTGGGGGTACAGGTGAGCGGTATTGAGCATCAGGGGGTGCGGTTGGCGTTGATGTTTGTCTTGCCGGTGCTGTTGCTCTTTAGCTTTTCGCGCCGCCCATTGCGGTTTGGGCTTGGCATTATGCTGTTGGTTGTGCTGAGTAGTACGCTCTATGTGCGTATGCGGGGGGAGGAGATTTTCACGGAGCGTAGCTTCTTTGGGGTGCATACGGTGCTGTATGATGCGAATTTGGAGCAGCATGTGTTGGTGCATGGGACAACGTTGCATGGGGTGCAAAGTGTGGAGCCAGAGCACCGGTGTGAGTCGTTGAGCTACTACCACCGCACGGGTCCCATCGGGCAAATATTCACCCGTTGGGGTGAGCACCACCCGATTGATGCGGTGGCGTTGGTGGGGCTTGGGGTGGGGTCGTTGGCTGCCTATAGCGAGGCGGGGCAAGAGTGGACCTACTATGAGATTGACCCAATGGTTATACAGATAGCGCGTAATCCTCAGCTCTTTACCTATCTGGAGGAGTGCGCCGAGCAGCAGGTGGAGGTCGTGACGGGGGATGCACGGTTGTCGCTGGAGCAGGCTGAGGATGCCAAGTATGATGTGATTGTGATGGATGCCTATTCGTCTGATGCTATCCCCATTCACTTGATTACCCGTGAGGCGTTGGCGTTGTATGTGGAGAAGCTCGCACCTGGGGGGGTGTTGGCGTTTCACGTCTCCAATCGGTACTTGAACCTCAAGCCGGTGTTGGCAGCATTGGCGCATGATGCGGGGTTGGTGGCGTTGCAGCGTGATGATATGGCGATTACCGAGGAGGAAAAGCAGGCGGGCAAAAATGCTTCGCAGTGGGTGATGCTGGCACGCTCGCGGGAGCATCTCAAGCCATTGACGACAGACTCGCGCTGGCGCACGTTGGAGTATGCGCCGGGGATGGATGTCTGGACGGATGATTTCGCTAGTATCTTTAGTGTGTTCTCGTGGTGAGGGTACGTCTGTCGGGCAAAGTCTCCCCGCTCCCCTTTGCCCCCTCTCCCAGAGGGCGAGGGGGAGCCATACATCCGCTCACTCGCGGCTCGTTTGTCCGCCTTCTCCCCCCGCTACTCCCATTCCATTGCATACACCATCCCATCGTCACTCACATCAACAACGTAGGCTATCCCATCGCCAACAATGACTTCCTCACGGGTGGGGATGGGGTGTTCTGCGACCCACTGGACTTCGCCACTTTCAGCGTCTAGCACAAAAATCTGCTGCTGTGCTACCTGTAGGTAGAGCAAGCGATCTTGCAATTGGGGGGCTTCTAGCGGACGGCGAAAAATATCTAGGCGAGTCTTCCACAATTGCTCACCGGAAAAGCCGTCTACGGCGTGGACAAAGCCATTGCCTACGCCAAAGTAGATAGTGCCGTTGGCAAACAGAAAATCTGGAGTCCAGTTTTCGGTGTGGTAGGTCCAACGCTCCTCGCCAGTAGCCGTATCTAGCGCAAACAGTTTGTCCTCGTAGGCAAGGTAATAGAGCGTTTGCTCATGGGCATGCATATGCTTGATTAGCCCCGACTCTCCTGTTGTGCTCCACAGAAGTTCGCCAGTGGTCGCATTGAGCGCAGAAATACGCATATGTCCGCCCTCTGTTACCTTTTGGGAAGGGTTATAGTAGCTTCCCCCAATAAAGAGCATCCCATCGAACCAAGCGGGAGTTACCACGAGATAGTTTTCGGTCTCATATGACCAGATAATCTCCCCGCTATCACGAGCAATAGCATAGACCCAGGCATGCTGTTCGGGGTCGCTCTCCATATCTGCCCCCACATAGGTTGTGCCGACATAGAGCGTATCGTCAATAACCAATGGCGCACGTTGTACCTCGCCTTGCACAGACAGTCGCCAGAGCTCCTGCCCACTTTGCTGATCCAACGCTATAAGCTCCTCGCCGGGTGCCCCTACGAATAGGCGTTCTTTGCCGACTGCAAGCGAACGATCCCATACCCCATTGGTAAAGGGAACCTGCCAACGTTCTGTGCCAGTAGCAGCATCTAGCGCAAAGACCCCCTGGTCTCGTGCCGTTAGGTAGAGGGTATCACCAACGAGGCGGGGGCTATCATGCACCATACTACCAGCAGCAAATGACCATACCACGGATAGATTCTTGGTCGCGTAGGTGGGGCGTTCCTCGGCTGATTCAGGAGACGTGGGGGTACCGTTTGGGGCAGATGATGATGATGTGGTAGGGGATGAGCGCATAGCACTGCCGCCGTGTATGGCATCATTGGGGGGCATGCTGGTATCTGCTGGCATAGTAGGGGAAGGTGAGGGGATGA
>CAZLKK010000317.1:0-4751 GCA_964559995.1 uncultured Chloroflexaceae bacterium | reverse complement strand
TGGTGTCAGTCTCATGCCCCACACCGGTGATGAGCGGCACGGGACTAGCATAGACAGCTCGCGCTACTATTTCCTCATTAAACGACCAAAGGTCCTCAATTGAGCCACCACCGCGTGCCAAAATGATGACATCTACCGGCGCAGCATAGAGTTTGTGGAGTGATTCAACGATAGACGCAGCGGCTTTTTCCCCCTGGACAAGACAGGGTGAGATGATGACCTCGCCAAGGGGGAAGCGACGACTTAGCACATGCAGGATGTCTCGCAGGGCTGCGCCATCAGCAGAGGTAGCTACCCCGATGCGGCGGGGGAGTGCTGGTAGCTGGCGTTTGCGGGTCTCATCAAATAGCCCCTCTTCCAACAGACGGGCTTTGAGTTCTTCAAAGCGGGCATGGAGCACCCCCATGCCCGCTGGATAAAGCCTATCACCATACAGTTGTAGGTCGCCGCCGGTCTCATAAAAGGAGACATATCCATGCACCAATACCTGATCGCCAGTATTGGGCAGGATTTCGATTTTGTCGGCATGGCTGCGCCACATAACTGTTTTGAGGGTGTATTTATCTTCTTTCAAGCTAAAGTAACAATGTCCAGAGGATGCCTGCTTGAAATTCGATACCTCTCCCTGCACCCATACATCAGAGAGGAGTTCATCAGTATCACAGAGTTCGCGCACGTAGGCGTTAATGTGTTTGACCGTCAGGATGTCTGTTGGTTGCATCATGACATTGGCTCAATGAGTATCAAGGGTTGCCCATATTCAACTGGTTGGGCATTTTGTATCAAGATACGGGCTACTCGCCCAGCTATATCGGATTCTACTTCGTTCATAATCTTCATCGCTTCAATGATGCCTACGGTATCGCCGGCTTGGATTTCGTCCCCTTCGCTAACAAATGGGTCATCTTTGGGGGATGAGGCTGAATAGAACGTCCCGACCATTGGCGAGATGATGGTAAACCAGCCTTCTGGTACCTCCAGCGTAAGAGCGGAGGCATGGGGGTCGGCGGGTGGATGGGGCGTGTGGGTTGTGCCTAGTGGTGCTAGGGTTGATGCACTCAAGACGGGGGATACCGGCTCTTGGGTCGGAAACATCCCACTGCGTTTGATATGGATTTTTGCCCCGTCACGCTCCAGGGAAAATTCGGTAATGTCGGTATGGGTCAGCACATGCAGCAATTCACGTAGGGCATGGAGCTGAAAGAGATCGTCTGTAGATTGTTCCTGTGCCATAGCAGCAGCCTTTTTCTGGGTTCAGTACGAGATTACCATGTATCACGTCGTGTTTTTCATTGCTTGTCATTGTACCATATACGGGGCATTCAGGGGTATACGAGGGGGAGCGGGTTGTTCCGGGCAAGCCCCCATCCCTAACCCGCGTCCCCTGGGGGAGAAGGGGAACCGTAGGGGCGCACGGTGGTGCGCCCAATGTTCAGCCCCCCCTCGCCCTGGCATGGGAGCGGGGGCAGGGGGAGCGGGTGGGCAAGAAGGGCAACATTTCTTTGATTGTGCGACTTTGCAATCGCCATGCCCCGTTCCCATTGACTCATTGACGACTCTCTATAATCTATGCTATCATAGGGGCTATTGTGTGTCATTTAACGAAACAAAGTATGGTTAAGATCAGGAGTAAGTAGCGTGGGGAAAATGAAAGTCCTGTTAGTCCAAGATGTAGACAAACTTGGACAAGCAGGCGATATTAAAGAAGTAGCCGGTGGATTTGGGCGAAACTACCTCATACCAAAAGGGTACGCTGTCCTTGCCACCCGTGGGCAGATACGTCAGGTAGAAGAACGTATCCAAGCAAAACGTCGCCGTGACGAGGCAAGCCGTCGAGATGCAGAAGCTCTTGCCGCACGCTTGGCAGGGCAAACCCTCCGGTTTGCTGTCCGTGTTGGCGAACTAGATCGCCTGTATGGTTCAGTGACAAATGCAGATATTGCCCAAAAGATACAAGAACAGGTTGCTATTGATATAGATCGGCGCAAGATACTGCTTGAAGACCCTATCAAACGGATTGGTATTTATCCCATTACCATTCGTCTGATGGCAGGGGTGGAGCCGGTCATCAACGTGGTTGTTGAGTCAGAGGCAGGGGAGATAGAGCTTCCCCCCGACCCTAACCCTGAAGAGGAACCAGAAGCTATAGCTGAACCAACTAGCTAACCCGATCCTCATTCTCATTCGGCGAAACCTACCAACAACCAAATCATACGGACGAAAGCAGATGTGCCTACAGACAAATGGTGTGCTAGGCACATTTGTCATTTTGAAGTCCTTTGGGGAAACCATTTGGATACCTTACAGATGGTACCCCAGGGAATGTGGATAACCTTACTCTATGGACCGAGCCTTACCTGCCGATATTAACGCCGAACGAGCACTCCTCGGCTCCATCTTGCTTGAACGGGATGCTATCATTGTGGTAGCTCCCTGGCTCGTTGTGGACTATTTCTACCTCGAACGGCATGCCTGGATATATGAGGCTATGCTGGCGTGTTTCAACCACCGTCCTAGCATCCCTCCGGATATATCTACCGTGGCTGATGTGCTGCGACGCGCTCATCGGCTTGATGACATAGGGGGTATTGCCTACCTCGGCGAGTTGAGTGCCGAGGTGCCTACCGCTGTTCATGTCGAGTACTACGGACGCATTGTTGAGCGTACCGCCATATTGCGCCGACTCATCCAAGCTGGTGGTACCATAGCCGCTCTGGGCTATGATGAACGGGAAGATGTAGAGAAGACGCTTGATAAAGCTGAGGCAGAACTTTTCGCGGTATCGCAACACCGCACCACCCAAGAGTTTGTCCATATTGGCTCAGTTATCAATACCTTCTTTGAGCAAATTACCTCCCAACAAGACCAGCGTGGCGATGTAGTCGGTATTGCCACCGGGTTTCCCGATTTAGACAAGCTAACGGGGGGGTTGCAACGGTCAGACCTGATCATCTTGGCTGCCCGTCCCTCTGTGGGTAAAACCGCTTTTGCCCTTTCGCTGGCGTATAATGTAGCTGTCTATCCCCAAGATACCGTTGCTATCTTCAGCTTGGAAATGAGCCGTGAACAGCTAGTCCAACGATTGATTGCCATGCATACGGGCATCAATATGCAAAAGCTGCGAACCGGCAGTATGCTCGACCATGATCTTGAGCAGGTCATTGAAGCTATGGGGGTGCTCTCTTCCGTTCCCTTCTACATAGAAGATACGGCAGGGTTGAGCATTATGGAGGTGCGGAGCAAAGCGCGACGCCTCCAGGCACAAGTGGGTATAGACCTCATAGTCGTGGACTATCTGCAACTGATGCAAGGGCGCAGAACAGATAATCGGGTACAAGAGGTTAGCGAGATTAGCCGGGGCTTAAAGGCGTTGGCGCGGGAGTTGAATGTGCCAGTAATTGCCATTAGTCAACTTTCTCGTGCCGTGGAAGGGCGAACTAACCATGTGCCAATGCTCTCGGACTTGCGCGAGAGTGGGAGTATTGAGCAGGATGCAGATTTAGTAATGTTCATCTATCGGGAAGAATTGTATGACAAAGAGAGCGATAAAAAGGGCATTGCCGAGATACACCTAGCCAAACATCGCAATGGTCCCCTGGGGGTGATTCCGTTACGATTTGATGCGCTGACCACCCAGTTTCAGAATCTGGAACGCCACCGAGTTCCCGATGGGTATTAGAACACGGCTCGTCCGCCCCCCTTTCTCCCCTCGGTAGGGGAAGATAACGAGGAATGTGGGCAAACCGGAGGGGGTAAGCCATTGAATGATAGACAAGGATGTTGTATCATAGAGACACTCAACAGATACGAAAGGTGTTGTTGTGCTCAAAGCAATGCGTGAGAAACAAGTGAATCTCTATCGTTTGTTTCTCTGATACGCTTTAAGATAGGTTTGGCTGTACGTGTACGAAAGGGTATGAATCGCATATGGACCTATTACCAATTATTCTGATCATCCTCGTATTGGTTATCGGTGGGGCAGCTATCTTCTTGATTATCAGGAGAAGACGGGCTGCCGCAGAGCAAGTCCCCCTCCCAGATATAGGCGATCCGGTAGATTACACCTCCGTGCCGGAAGAAGAACCTGCTCCAGGTCTTCGAGATCGCTTCGACAATCTGCCCCTACCCGCAAAGATTGCGCTGCTCGCCGCTCCATTGGTTGTGGTTGGCTTGATTGTCATTGTCGTGGTGGTCTCCATGTTGATGGGTGGCGATGAGCCTTCCACGGCACAGCAAGACAATCCCGCAGTACAAAATGGGCAAGAACCAGCCCCTCCCCCATCCATTGCCATTGCCACTGCAGACTTGGTAAGTGCGACCAGTATTCGCCTCAAAGCCTCAACCAACCTTGCCAATGGGACTAACGTGGTTATCTCATTGCTTGAAGGTGAAGAGCCTTTCGGTTGGTTGGATGAGGAAAGTTCAAGTGGCGCAGTGCAAAATGGCGAGATTGAACTACGGCTCAACAAAAGGGATAACGCCCCCAAAGCCACAGAGACTATCACCTATTCCGTGTTGATTACCGGTACTGCTGCGGATGGGCAGATAGCAGAGGGGCGCAGGGAGTTGTCTATCCCGGATAGTTTCAAAAATGCCTTCTTTGAGCCACCACCTCCCCCCACTCCCCCAGAAACTACGGATGAGGACGAGCCTGCTGCCGATGGTGCCGAGGATGAGCCTGCTGCCGATGATGTCGAGGATGAGCCTGTTGCCGATGATGCCGAGGATGAGCCTGCTGCCGATGATGTCGA
>CAZLKK010000316.1:2600-4782 GCA_964559995.1 uncultured Chloroflexaceae bacterium | reverse complement strand
GCGCTTGGCTATACCTAAGCTACTGTGGTGTGATACCTTCATCTACGGTAATCCAATAGGGACCTATACGTTGGCTATTCCCGGCGTTATCATATGCCAAAACCCACCATTGATAGGTGCCGCTATTGGCAGCCAACATACGAGTACTCGCATACTCCCATTGCCCACTTTGGGTAGGAGTAATGCTGTCTGTGAAGGCAGACAAGTTGGGGTGCATCATGACTATTTCCATAGCTTGGATACCTGCGGTATCGCTCACCGTGCCGCTCAGGTGCAAGCGCGTACTGTCGGTGTAGATGTCACTGGTATGTAGCGTGACAGTCATTTGCCCCGTGTAGGTAATGGTTGGTGCAAGCGTATCTTCGTGGTAGGTAACGACTAAGGGAGTGATACTCCGATTGTTGAAAGCATCTATCCCATAGATATGGTAAGTTGTAGGTTGTGGATTGCCATTGTCGCTGGTCGTAGCGGCTATCTCGCTGGTTGAGCGTGATGGTTCTTGCGCTTGCCCGTTGGGTTGTTGTTTGCTCACGAGCGGTAAGAAGGTGATGAAATTTTGGGTTACATTGCCCGTCTGGTCATCATCCTCATCGCCATCGGATACCGTCTCCACTGCGACCACTGGTGCTGAGATGGGCAAGGCATATTGCCATGTTGTCGTGGTACTCACCGGCTCAACGGGGGCATTCAAGATGAGTTGGCTAAAATTGTAGCTCCCATCATCGCTGGCAGGGTAAGCATCACAGATAGACAACTGCCAGGTACCATCCGATGGTTTCCCTTGAAACGTGCTCAATAGCCCATAACCACCACGTTGGTTTGCAAAGCCTGCTTGGGGGGTGGTTGTCGTGATGCTATGATTGTTCGTGTCGTTTTGGTCTAGTAAGGGTGATGCATCATCAATAAGCACATGATAGTTTTGGGCATTTGTCCCATTGTAGAGCAGCATCACATTGGTGCCATCTGGCGATTGCAGCGCAACGTTGAGATCGCCGCGTAGGGTGTGACTGATGTTGATGCCAACACTCACGCGCTGTACTGGGAAGCTCTCGGTTACGACAAACGTTCGCACGAGTGGGTTTTCGCAGGAGGTATTATGCCCAATGGGTTGGGGGGTGGATGGTTGGTCATTGTAGGTAAAGAAGGTTTGTGGCTCTGCATTGGTATTGGGAAGCAATGCAGCCAATTCACAAACTTCTGTCCCATTGCGAACCTCGCACACTTCCACGTCACTGACCTGCGCGTTGTCTGTGATAGTACCGACCAGGAGCCGTTCATCATACCCCAATGTGCCGTCTGCCAACATCGCTTGAGTTTGGGCATCCAGGGCTATGGTTGGCGGTGTGGTATCCACTTGATACGCTGACCACGCACTCCATTCACCCGTTGCCCCGTTGACATCCGTTGCTCGTACCCGTAGCTCAAGCGTAGCGTTGGCAGGTACGCCGCGGGTGTCGAGCAGACATTCCCACGAGCTATCGGTTGGCGTGTCGTCTAGGCATGTGATAGTCCGGGTTGTCCCGTCTGGTTGTTGGCGTATCTCCATCTCGACCTGTGGCACTGCCGATTGGTCAAAGACAAAGCCCGTAATGGACTGCAACCCGTGGGCTAGGATGGTTTGTGGTTCTTGTATTTCAATGTAATCTGGCGGTGAGGTATCTACGTTATATTCTAGCGTGAGCCAATCTAGCTCATTGGTATATACATCAGTGCCATCAGGCAACCGTTCGTGCTGCCCTGTCGCATCATAGATTGTTATATCTAGGGTAGCTTTGCCTTGTTGGTTATGCTTGTCAAAGGAGGCATCAATGTTCGCGGCGAACGGCACCCGTTTGCGTTGCCCAGGCATAAGGTCGCCAATCGCTAGGGTGGTGAAATCGTATTCCCCCGCAGCATCAGTATGATAGGTGCTGTTGGGCAAGCGGATAGCCCCCCATGTATAGACATCTGCTCGCACATCATACGCGGTTGTGCTCCCCTCATTGACCAACTCCAACGTAGCGATAATGGGGTCGCCATCACCGAGTGCGGGGGTGGTGCTATCTAACATGGTGTCCAAATGCGATTGAGCACGGAGCCTCCCGCGGTTAGTCTGAATCATCCACCGCCAGGTTACAAGGAGAGATCCATGCTCGGATCCAAGAACGTGATGGTCATCGGCACCGGAACGATCGGCGAACCC
>CAZLKK010000316.1:0-2590 GCA_964559995.1 uncultured Chloroflexaceae bacterium | reverse complement strand
CGTATGTCCCCGGCATCATTTTGGAGCGTTGGCTTGGTGGTAGTTGCACGCTGACAGGCAGGGTCGTCTGGGAAGAGTACACACAGTTTTGCCAATGATGTACTCCAATCTATCCCCGCAAATGGGGGGAGGTCTTTCATAGCAAAGAAGAGGTTATCACTGAGCAAGCTATATCCTACGCCAGCCGGGTAAGAACTTACTGTCGTCTGCACATGAGATCGCATATCAGAGCCTGGGGGCAAAATTTCCTCTTCACCATAGACTTGGAGATTGTTTGGTGTGGTAAGCATACCAGGACATTGGTTATCGGCAAGCTGCCACGTATAGCTCTTGGTTAAGGCAAACATTTGGAGGGCACTTACGCCTGTTGCGTCTACGATACGCTCACTGTTGAGATTGTTGCGGGGAGGCATCGTTGCCCACAATCGCAGCGCGTCTTGCTCCGAGGCTACCGCTATCAACGACATTGTGGTCGCCGCCGGGTTCGCAATACCAAGCGCAGCAAAGGGGATGGCTACATCTGTCGTTACAACAGGTTGATTGTGATCTAGGAGATAGTCCATCCCGCCATTATCTGGTGCTGGCTGCCACGCGCTGCCATCCCAGAGCAATAGCGTAGCGGTGATGCTGCTTTGTACCCAAAGCAGTGCATCGGCTGCCATAGCACCCGCTGTCCCATTGCCTGTCGCGCTTAGGCGGGGGCGTTTGACGGGGAGTGGCGAAGTGCCTATGGCTTGCAATGCGGTATTGCTATTGCTTTGGATGGCAGCTAAACTCGTGCTTGTGTTGGTGGGGGGCAGCAAGATGATGGTATTGGTTTGGGTTGTCGTATAGGGGTCGTAGAGTTCCGTGCTGCCCCCTGTTTGGGTGTCCATATAGATAAAGAGATCGCCGTCAGCATCCCAGTCGGCTCCTGTCCACATCAGACGTAAGGTGTTCGCATCCCATGTGGTATAGAATTGTTGGGTTACTTGCAAGGGGTCACTACCACTGGAGTGGTCGCGGATGCGGTGGTCTTCCCCAACCAAGCTACACGTTGAGTCACCCCAACTTCGATAGGGGCTACCAGTTGTTTGTTCATCCATAGAAATGTAGGAGGGGGTAGGGGCATAATCTACATAGATAGGACCCAGCGTTATGGATGATTGATTACCTGCGCTATCGCTTGCGACTACATGGGCATAGCGATGTTGTAGGTCGTAGGAGCGTTGGCTATGGGTGTACTTCGCTGCATTGGCAGCATAGCGTGTTAGGCTCGTAGGCTCTAGCTCCGGCGAAGTTGTCCACCCTGCCAAGTAATAGTCTATAGAGCCGAGGTCAGTGGCATTGTCCCACAAGATGAACAATTCTGGCTCCCGTATAGTATGGATAGTCATACCGGGCGTGATGATAGTTGTCACACCGTTGGCATCTTTATAGCCTAGCCGTACCGTGTTCAGGGTAGGGGCAACGCCATCAAAGATGAGCGGATGTTGGCTGTTCGTCTGATGCCCCGCTAGGTCTGTGACGTGCATATGCAAGGTTGCCGCCATCCCGTCTGGAAGGGTAGCATTGGAAGACCACGTTGCCTTCCAGTGAATAGGCTTGGCAGCACCTACGGCAAACGTGATGGGGAGGTCTACTGCTTTGCCGTCTGAGTCGGTAAAGGTTATGGGCAGGTCTTCGGTTTCGCCCGGAGTGGTCTCAAGGGCAAGGTGCAAGGCGGCGATGCTGGCGGCATCGGTCAGGGTGCCACGCAAGGTAAAAACACCTAGCTCAGGGGAAAAGTCTTGTGCCGTGAGCTTGGTGGTCGCAATGGCAGCTTCGGGAGCCAAAGTATCTACGACCAACGAGACGCTTTCATCACGAACGCTCGCCCCGGTTTGGTCTTTTGCGGTGACAACTAGCGTATGGATACCCTCGTTTGTTGGGGTCCATTCGGGCGTGGTGAGGAGAGTTTCTGTGATACTTGTCGTGTTGTCCCACGTTTGGGCAAGCAAGGTTTCGCCCGCTATGCTTACGTTCACCTCTTGTAAGCCACTTGGTGCCGTCAAAGCGATAGCAAATGCGGTTGGTTGGAGGGTAGCCAAAACAGCCGGTACCTGTTCAATGCGTAGGTCTATCTGTTCCGCTGATGTTTGGAGTTGTGCCTGTGTTTGGGTTTCGATTGCTTGTAGCGCAGTCAATTGGGCTTCATTCCAAGCAGCAAGAGCTAGGGCAGAAAGCCCCACAGTGGTACAATTCCCGTACAGGTCGCAGGCGGAGGCTTGCGGTACGGGGGTGTTGCCGCCGGTTTGGTAGAGCCGCAGATTTTCTGCTGAACCGACAAAAAGCACATCACCGTGTACGCTTAGATTGAAGATGTATTCTGGGGCATATTGGAGGTTCTTGAGCACTGGCTTGGTAGCACTGGCAACATCGATTACCCGTATGTGCTGACTGTGTTCAATGATATAGGCATAGTTCCCGGCTACGGCGAGGCTTTGGGGCTTATTGAGTCCTGCATATGTCCCTATGACCTTTAATGTTGGGGCTACCGAAGCGGCAAGGTCAAAGACATACAGCGTTTGGTTGGTGTAGCCATAGGCAAGTGTTCCTGTGGCATTGATCA
>CAZLKK010000315.1:0-4820 GCA_964559995.1 uncultured Chloroflexaceae bacterium | reverse complement strand
CATAGGGCGAGGGGGAGCCGAACATGGGGCGCACCGCCGTGCGCCCCTACGGTTCCCTTTCTCCCGCGTAGTGGGACGCAGGGCGAGGGGATGGGGGGAAAGCCGTTGCATGCTACGTTTCTACAACACCAACATGGGTGAAGGGGCAGGGGATGATGCCGGGAGATCAGGCAGTGGGAAGAACATGGAAGAGTATCACTCTCCCACCGCAAGCCCAAAGGCAGGATGAAACGTGATGAATCCCTGCTTGTCCGCAAGAGCCCCCGGTTCTAGCTCCAACAGCATAAACGCCGGGTGGTCACTAGCGATAAATTGGCAGGATACCCCATACCCCTGTGCGGGGACAAAGCCAAAGCGGGGGTAGTACTCTGGGTGTCCAATCACCACAATAGCCGTTGCGCCAAGTTCACGACAAGCCGCAATTCCCGCATTGGTCAAGGCGATACCAATACCTTGTCGCTGGTAATCAGGATGTACTGCTAATGGTGCTAGGGAGTAAAGGGTTTGGCAATCGGGGGCAGATTCTATGGTAATTGGGCTAAAGAGGATATGACCAACAAGCCGTTGGTCAACTATCGCCACAAGCGAGATCGGGGCAGCACCCTGCTCGCATAGGGTGTCTACCAAGAGGATCTCTACCGTACCCTGGAAAGCCTCTTTAAGCATGGCAGCAATAGCTGCGTTATCCTCGCCGTTGGCGGCTTCTGGACGGATGATAACCGTTGGGGTTTGCACAACTTCTCCTACTTTCTACGTAAACGCTATTGCCCCAACTCCTGGTTCTTTTTCACCAAGAATCAACATAGGACAACCAAGTTCCTATTATATGAGCAGCAGATACATGCAGGTGGTTCCGTACCCGCTACTCGCACTCGCCCCCATTCATCCCCAAAATATCTTGTGCTTCCACAACATAGACCCGTTCAGGCTCTTGTTTGCCCTTGAGCGGGATAGATGCTGGTGCGGCAGGCAAGATACAGGCTGCCTGTTCATACGTTGCCATATCCATCACCATGCCCCCCACCGGCGCAGTAGACTGGAGCCGTGCCGCCACATTCACGCGATCCCCTATGAGCGTATATTCCTTGCGTTCATCCGAACCGATACGTGCCAACAACACTTTGCCTGTCGCCAACCCAATGCGGGTTGGCATAGGTGAACGGTGGTTTGTTTGCTGTTGCTCATTGAAGCGGGTGAGCTCCTGCTGTATCGCAATGGCAGCCCGTAGGGCATGCTGCGGCTTGGTGAAAAAGGCAAGCATGCCATCCCCCAAGAACTTGTCTATCTCTCCCTCGTGAGCATAGACAATCGAGGAGAGGGTCTGCATATAGAAGCTCAAGTCAGCCAACAAGAGGTTAGGGTCTACCTGCTCGGACATACTGGTGAAGCCTTGAACATCACTCATAAGGATAGTTAGAGTCTCACGGCGATGGGTCGCCTGGTTCCCATTCGCATCGTTAGCAATAATCGTCTCCCACGCCCGCCCGGAGATATACTGGCGCAAGACCCCCTGCAATTGCTGGATTTGCAAATAGCGTTCACGCAATTCGAGGTTTTGGCGATAGATGGTCAACTGATGATTGATACGAACCAGTACCTCTTCTATCTGAAAGGGCTTCGTTACATAGTCTACCGCGCCCATTGAGAAGGCTTTGATTTTGTCAAACGGCTCATCCGAAGCACTGATGAAAATAATCGGTATTTCACTGAGCGAACGCTTGCCCCCACCGGCTATATCACATACCTGCTCAGACATCTTGAGCCGTTCGCACACTTCGTAGCCATCCATTTCTGGCATATTGATGTCCAAGAGGATGAGGTCTGGTGGTGAGTTTTCAACTGCCATCAATGCCATCTGCCCATTGATAGCCGCACGGACTTCATAGTCATGCGTAATGAGCAGGTTGGAAAGTACATCGAGATTTGCCGGGTTATCGTCTACAATCAAAATATCAGCTTTAGGTGTATCCATATCGGTTAGCTCATTTCTGGAACGGATCGCGGACTATCCGCCCGGCGATCTTCTCGTGGTTTCCTGAGACAGATTGCCTCTCTCCTAAACAAAACGACATTCATCCCCGTTCTTGTCAGGGTGTATGATCAATCAATGACAAAATACGATCAAAACGGTAACTCTTAACCATTTGGGCTAGTTCCTCTGCTAATGCTGGTTGATCACCCTGTATACGGGCGAGTATATCATTGACTTTGCGCGTATTGAGGCTCTTTGCTGCCTGGGCAAGTTCAGACCGTACCTCTGCCGGTAATGCTGCCATTGCCTCAGCAGTAGAGAGCGGGGATTCTGGTTGCGCCCCTGCCGCTTGCGCTTTTGGTTTGGGGGGTTGGCTGGCTGTTTGGCTTGGAACATCGTAGACAAAACGCACATGGAGATGGGTAGCCAACTTCTCGAAAATATCCGACTCTTGAAACGGCTTGATGATGATGTCATCACAGCCTGCCGCCAAGATAGACGGGCGTTCGTGTTCAAAGGCACTGGCAGTCAGGGCAATAATCGGGATATGCTGCCCCTGCTGCGTTGCCTTGATCTGACGGGTAGCTTCGTAGCCATCCATAACTGGCATCCGCATGTCCATCCAGATAAGGTGGGGTTGCCACGCGCTACAGAGGTCTACCGCCTCCTGCCCATTGGTCGCCTCGCGGGTGGTGAACCCTACCACCTCAAGCAGGTTGATCATAGCCTTGCGATTTTCCCACTTGTCGTCAACAATGAGCATGCGATAGGTTGGCTGTCCCGCTTCTAGCCCAATGACGCGGCGGTAGGGGGTCTTTTCCTCTACGTTGGCAGCATCAGCAAGCCGAGCACTGATAGTAAAGGTAAAGGTCGTCCCCTCGCCTAGCGTACTTTCTAGGTGCATATCGCCGCCCATCAACTGCACAAATGCCTGACTAATCGGCAACCCAAGACCAGTCCCCTCTTGCGTTTTGCGTCCACTTTGCGATTGCCCAAAGGCTTCAAAGACCAGCGGTATCTCTTCTTGCGCTATGCCATATCCCGTGTCAGTTACAGCAAAGGTAAGCTGTTGACTATTCGCTGCTGGGTCAACTTCCCCCGCCGTAATCGTCACCGTCACCCCGCCACTTTCAGTAAACTTGATGGCATTACTGAGCAGGTTCATCAAGACTTGGCGCAGTTTGCCCTCGTCAGTCGTGATAAATGTGGGGACGGTTTCGGCGCGGTCAAAGGTCAGCGTTAAGCCACGTTGTTGGGCGCGTACCTGGAACAGTTCATCTAGCCCCATCAAAAAGTAGTGCAAGTTGAAGCTGGATTCGTTGAACGTCTCGCGCCCGGCTTCTATCTTGGAGATTTCCAACACATCGTTGATCAGACTAAGCAGGTGGGTACCGCTGCGCTTGATAATGCCCAGGTTTTCTAACTGCTTGGGGCTAAAGTCAGCGTCACGTTCCATCACTTGCACAAAGCCTAAAATCGCATTGAGCGGAGTCCGTAGTTCGTGGCTCATTCGTGAGAGAAAAGCACTCTTGGCAACGTTCGCTGCCTCAGCTTGCTGCTGTGCCATTCGCAATTCTTGCTCTACCCGCTTGCGCTCTTCAATTTCCTGCTGCGACTGGGTGTAGAGGCGGGCATTATCCAGAGCTACCGATGCCAATGCTGCAAACCGTTCAAGCACATCTTGGTCATAGGTGCCAAAGTTTCGTTCAGGATCAGTGTATGCCAGTCCTATAACGCCAATAACCTCACGCCCGGAGTTGAGCGGCACCCCGATAACAGCATGCAAGCGCGAATCTACAAAGGCTTCGGGACGTTCTTCCCATGCACTATAGTCAGGAATAAGCACCGTTTTTTCCGTTTCCCAGACCTTGCCAGTTACGCCTTCCCCCTTGTGAGCGCGGTGTCCCGCAGACTCACTGTGGTAGCCAATGCCCACCACCAAGCGCATCTCATCCTCGCCTGGCTCCAGCAGGTAGACGTAGCCATGCATGGTACCAAGCAGTGCGCCGGCTTGCGTGACAATAGCCTTGAGCAGATCACTGATGGTCAATCGTCTGAGCAACCCAATGGTCACTTCGTGGAGCGCGTACAAGTAGGCATTTTGTCGTTGGAGAGCATCCTCTGCCTGTTTGCGGGCGGTAATGTTGGTCACGAAGGTAGCTTTTTTGGGGCGACCATCTTCGCCAGTGATACGGGCGGCATCGGCAAGGATGGTGATTTGCTTGTTATCTTTGCCAACAACGGTCCATTCCCCTTGCACTTCTGTTGCCCCCGCAATGTACTTGTCGTGCAGGTCTTTCATAAATTCGCGGTTTTCTTCTGGTACTACTAGCGTAAATGATTGTCCAATGAGTTGGTCGGCTGTATAGCCGTAGAGTTGGCAGTAGGAAGGGTTGACATACTCATACAGGTATTCCTCATTGGTGATACATATACCAGAGGGGGTACTCTCTACAATGCGGCGATAGCGTTCTTCGCTGGTGCGCTGCGTTTCTTCTGCGGCTATACGCGCAGCAGTTTCGCGGGCAAGGGCTGCCTCAAGTTCGGCTAGGCGTTGCTGAAGGTCTACTGATTGTTGGTCTTGTGCCATAGGGTAGGGCTTTCTGGTCTGCTATGATTCTCGGAATGATTCTCGGAATGATCAACTAGGGAAGTTCTACTCTTCGCTATCTATTGTAGCATATCAAAAGCTATGAGCATAGGTGAGGATAGGGTTTTGTCAGAGTTGTGTAATGTGGTGGCAGCCCCCTATCTCTAACCCGCGTCCCCTGGGGGAGCAAGGGAACCGGGCGGAGGGTTTCCCCCTCGCCCTGGGATGGCAGCGGGGGCAGGGGGAGCGGGTCTTTGA
>CAZLKK010000314.1:0-4879 GCA_964559995.1 uncultured Chloroflexaceae bacterium | reverse complement strand
GATACCTACATTAGAGTT
Source organism: uncultured Chloroflexaceae bacterium (assembly GCA_964559995.1). Lineage (GTDB taxonomy): Bacteria > Chloroflexota > Chloroflexia > Chloroflexales > Chloroflexaceae > JAAUSY01. The sequence continues at coordinate 4,861 of CAZLKK010000314.1, read as the reverse complement.
ATCATCAGGAAAAAACCATGACCACACCAGTTATTACCTTCTTCAACAGCACACGAGGGGTCGGGGCGACATCGTTTGTCTATCATCTTGCGTGGATGTATGTTGAACTCAGGCTACGGGTTGTTGTTGTTGACCTTGACCCCCAAGCAACCCTAACCGCAACATTTCTCGATGAAGACCAAATCACCGAAATCTTTGATGATACTACCCATACGAGACCCACAAAGAGTTTCTTCTGCTTGCCCAAGCGATACAAAACCGAGCGGGGTTAGTCGTGAAAGAGTACCCCTAACCCCCCTCTCATACCAATTTGAGATCGCTATTGCAAGAAACCAGGGCAATAGCAATATTGGGACTTATGGCAACAAAAAAGGACGTGGCTCATCTGCCACGTCCTACTTGTGTATACGTAGAAACGTATCACCAGCGCAATACCACCCGCAATACCCCCACAACAAAGCCGACAAACACGCTCCCACTCACTACCAATGCCCCTTGTAACCCTAGCTCCAGCAGGGTAGTATAGAGTACCCTCACCAGTATGCCAGCAAAGCTGATGAAGATGACCAGCGAAAACACATCCCCTGACATCGCATGTCTCCTTTCCCTTGTGAACATCCTCCTCTCTATTATATGGATATGGTAGGGTAAACCGCGGTACTGGGTGGTGTTACCTACAACTCCATGGTGCTCTTTCCCTGCCTAGTGGGGAAGAGTAGGGATGGTGAGTTGGGAAATTGTCCAACGAATTTCTCATGACCCAACAATATGATCTTGTGAAAGTGTTATAATAGAAATCATTATGGGAGAGAGTACAGAACAACTTACAGCACAACTTGAAGAACTCCGTAGGCACAATACCCTGTTGGAATCCCAATTACGCCAACGCACCTTTGAACTTGAAGTCCTAAATGACCTCTCTCAGCAGATAGGGTATAGTCTCAATTATGATGACCTAAGTCGGCTTATGCTACAACACCTCCACCGGGTCGTTCCCTATGTCGTCTCTGGTAGCTTCATCATGCTTGAAGAACCCTATGATATGTTCATCCAATACACCCGCCCCCTCACCCCCGCCTTACAAGACGACATACGCCAACGTATGGTCAGCACCCTTGCCCATATGAAAGGGCAAACGATACGCCCCTCACAGATACGAGTTCATAGCTATGAGGTACCAGGAACAGAAGCGATACGCTTTCCCGTCTCCCATCTCCAGTCTGTTTTCCAGGTGCCGCTTATTGTTGGACCGCAGCGAGAAGTTATTGGCGTGCTCTTTGTGGGTGCAGAGCGGGCAAATATGTTTCACGAGGGACAGGTTCGCATCCTCTACACCGTTGCAAACCAGGCTTCTATTGCCGTTCAACAATTGCAAGCCCTGCTTGCTGCCGAGGAGCAGCGCATTGAAAGCATGGTAGAACATTTGCCTGATGGGGTGTTGTTGCTAGATGCAGAACGGCGTATTGTCCTCTCTAACCCGTCTGGACAAGAATACCTCACCCTGCTTGCCCCCGGTATCAAGATAGGGGATATATTGAGCCATATCGCCCTTGAATCGCTGGAAATGCTCTTGCAACCCTACCCCATTCGATGCCACGAAGTGGAGATTGGCAACCCCAAAGACGAGCTGTCCCACCGCGTGTTTGAGATAGACGTACAGCCAATAAACCTGGGACCGCAAGCCGGCGGCTGGACGCTGGTCATTCGCAACATCACCGGACGCAAACGGGCAGAGGAAGAGGTGCGTCAACTCAATGACCAACTCGAACAGCGCATAGCAGAACGCACCACCCAACTAGAAACAGCAAACCACGATCTCCAACAGCAGATACTCGTGCGGGAGCAGGCGGAAGAAGCCCTGCGGCGCGAGCGTGACCTTTTGCATAGCATTATGGAGACCAGCCCGGTGGGTATTCTTGTGACAGATAGTACGGGCACATTTAGTTTTGCCAACCCACGGGCAGAAAAGGTGCTTGGCTTAACCGAAGAGCAAATACAACAACGCACATGCTCCTCGCCTGCATGGGAATTGACCGACTATCATGGGATACCCATTGCAAAAGATCAGACTATTTTTGACCAAATTCTGGCAAGTGGGCAGGCAATCATGGATGCCCGCTACTTTCTCTTGCGTTCAGATGGTAAGCGTATCCTGCTTTCTATCAATGGTGCGCCCCTTTATGATACCGAGGGCAACATTGAGCGGGTGGTCTTGACCGTTCGAGATGTCACCCGGCGGGTGCAGGATGAGCAAGCCTTGCGGTTGAGCGAGACGAAATTACGGCTCATCACCACGCAGCTTCCCTCTATTCTGTGGACTACAGATACCACCTTGCTGTTGACAGATGTGCTTGGCTCTGGGCTAAACCGGCAGAGAAATGCCCCGCTCATGGAAGCGGGACAGAGCCTCTACGAAATACACGAAACAAGTGATAACGAAGCACCGCCAATTGCTGCTCATTTTCGTGCCCTGCGTGGCTTATCGGCTGGCTATGAAATCCATCTGCACGGGTATGATTTTGAAGTACGGGTAGACCCATTGCGCGATGATGAGGGGCAAATTGTCGGCTGTATTGCGTTGGCACAGGATATAACCGAGCGCAAACAGATCGAAGAGCATATCCGCAACCTCAATATTGAACTTGAGCAGCGCGTGGTTGAACGAACATCGCAGCTGAAACAAGCCAATGAGGAACTCCACAACGAGGTGCAGGAGCGCGTCCGTGCCGAGCAGGAAGCTCGCCGTAGTCAGCTTTTTCTCAATAGCATCTTGGAAAACATCCCCGATGTCATTTTCGTGAAAGATGCCCAAGATTTTCGCTTTGTGCTCTTCAACCGAGCAGCAGAAAAATTGATAGGCCAGCCACGAGAGCAGATGATTGGCAAAGATGTGCTTGAACTCTTTGGCAAAAAGGTCGCTATGTTGTATCTGCCCAGAGATCAGGCGGTAGTGCAGAGTGGGGTTAGCTTAGATATACCCGAAGAGGTCGTTACCTTTCCCAACGAAAATCGCTTCTACCACACCCGGCTGTTGCCTATCCTAGACGACAAAACTGGCGAACCGGTCTACATTCTCGGCATTTGTGCGGATGTCACCGAGCGTAAGCGGGCTGAGGCAGAGCTCCAACAGGCATGGCAGGCAGCTCAGTCTGCAACCCAGGCAAAGTCTGAATTTTTGGCAAATATGAGCCACGAGATACGAACCCCGCTCAATGCCATTATTGGGATGAGTAATCTGCTGTTTGATACGAACTTAGACAAAGATCAATTTGAATTTGCCCGTACTATCCGATTAAGCAGCCATGCGTTACTTGCTATCATTAACGATGTCCTGGATTTTTCCAAGATTGAAGCAGGCAAACTGGAGCTACACCTTACCTCTTTTAATCTCCAAGAATGCATCCAACAATCGCTGGACTTGGTAGCATCTAAGGCAGCAGAAAAACAGCTTATATTGAACTGGCACATAAGCGAAGGGACTCCCACAATGATTATTGGTGATCCCATACGCTTACGGCAAATTCTCGTCAACCTGTTGAGCAATGCGGTCAAATTCACCGAATCTGGTACTATCTCTGTTACCGCTGGCTTACACGACATGCAAGACCAAGATCAAGCCCAAGCCAATGCCAGTGCCAATGCCAATGCAGACCATCAAAACCATAATGAACCATTGGCTACGTTCCTCATTACCGTGCAGGATACCGGCATTGGTATTCCCCAAGATCGCATCAATCGGCTGTTTCAGTCGTTTAGCCAAGTAGACTCGTCTTCTTCGCGCAGGTATGGGGGGACGGGGCTAGGTTTGGCAATCAGCAAAAACCTAGCAGAACTGATGCAAGGGACAATGTGGGTGGAAAGTGAGTTTGGCAAGGGGACTACCTTCTCCTTCACCTTTACAGCATGGGTCATACCAGAGGAGCAACCACCCGGTGCCGACCAGGGTGATACGATGCTCTCACCCTCTGCTTACCCCGATATGCTTATCCCCTCGCTGCTATCAACAGAGGAAACACAAGTATTAGAGCAAACAACCCAACTCTCTGGGAAACATGTCCTGATTGTTGATGACTATGAACCCTCACGCCGATTGCTGACCCGTCAAATTGGCTCTTGGGGTATGATGCCCTGTGTCGTCTCCTCTACTGATGATGCCCTGTGCTTTTTGTCGTCTTCCATTAGCTTTGATGGCATTGTGCTGAATATTCAGCTGAATCAAGACACGGTACTGAGGCTGCTCCAAACCTTGCCTACCCTTGAACGCGAATCCATCCCCCCATTAATTATCTGTGGTATAGACCAGAGCCAATACCCAACGCTTCAGCAACAACCAACCATCAGTCTTGCCTTTTTGGATAGCCCTATCAAGCCATCACAGTTATATAATGTCCTCATTTCCGTATTGGGTGATCATCTGGATACCGACCACATCATACATCTTGATAGGGAAAACTACCAAACCACAGATGCATCATCTCAAGCCTCACCGCCTCACCCGCTCCGTATCCTGCTGGTTGAAGATAACCTGTTTAACCAAAAAGTCGCGCTACGCTACCTAGAGAAGATAGGTTACTATGCTGATGTGGCAGCTAACGGTCTGGAAGCCCTCAAAGCTATGGAGCACCAGCTGTATGATGTCATCCTGATGGACATTCAAATGCCCGGTATGGACGGGATAGAGACCACGCAGCATATACGACAGTGGGGAGCAGGCAAACATCAACCGCACATCATCGCTATGACTGCCCACGCTATGCGGGGGGATCGGGAGCGGTGTTTGCAAGCCGGTATGGACAACTACATCAGTAAACCCGTCCAACTCGATGAATTGGCAAAGGTCCTCAGCAAGGTGCAACCGTAG
>CAZLKK010000313.1:0-4881 GCA_964559995.1 uncultured Chloroflexaceae bacterium | reverse complement strand
CCCCACTGGCAGTTTGGCTCCTTGTAGGCTTTGGTTTGCCGCGTGCGGGTGGGGCATTATGGGTATTGGCAGTAGTGCTGATAGTTTCGCCGCTGTTGGTCGCGGAGACCAGCGCGGTTTCCTCGCCGGCGCGTCCACGGGCTATCTGCCCACTGGCAGCATCATTGCGTCCGTGGCAGTGCTTAAACTTTTTGCCGCTACCACAGGGGCAGGAGTCATTGGGACCCGTCTTGGGTTCCTCACGGCGGACGGTGCGGGTCTTCTTCTGTCTATCGCCGGCTCTGTCGCCACCCACAATTTCATAGCCTGCCTGTGCTGCCTCTTCTTGGCGAGCTTTTTCTGCCTCATATTCCTGGATGTGGCGATGATAGTTTGGCAGTTGTTGGAAGAAGCTATGGACTACCGTATGGTCTATATTTTCCTGGAGCTCACCAAACATACGAAACGCCGTGGTCTTGTATTGGACCAGCGGGTCGCGCTGCCCAATCGCTTGCAAGCCGATACCCTGGCGCATATCCTCCATTGCGGTGAGGTACTCTTGCCATTCCCGGTCTATCGTTTGCAGCATCAAGATGCGCTGGAAATTGTTGAGCATATCCATACCGATGCCATCACGCCACCGCTCAAAGGACTGGTCAAGTATTGCATTAAGCGATTCCTGAATAGCGATAGTATCTAAGGTATCAAAGACCTCTATTAGGAGGTCTTCTTCATAGGTTTGGATAGCTATTTCCATCTCTTTGCGCTCAGGCGTGGTGATTTGCGAAGTTGGGGCAAGGACGGGTTGGAGTTGTTCATTGAGATGAGCGATAGCCTCTTCTTCCATCTGCTGCTGGTCTTCTTCTGGCAACGTTTCGGTAAGGATTGCCAGCGTATTGGCAAAATCTTGGATATACTTTGCATGCTCTTTTTCGCGTTCTTGTGGCGGCAGGTTGACAAAGAGCAGTTGTAATGGTGGAGGGAAGATGGGCATAAAGGAGCGCAGTTCTCGTATGAGGAGCACATAGTTGTGTGCCTCTTCCTTGTTGGCAGGGATAAGGGATTCAATAGTGCGCTGGAGTTTATCCGGGGGTTGCTCGCTGACCTCGGTAATGTCTAGCTCTTCTATTTCTGGCAGGATGGTGCGGATTCTCCGCTCTACCAGCGCAAAGTTGACCTCATCCGTGGCAGGGTTGACCGCATCGTTCACCGCTTCACGGATTTGATCCCGTAACCACCCATCGTAGTTTATGATGTAGCGATTGATCAGGTGGTCAAATTCTGTTGCAAACAGGGTTTTAATACGCTCTTCCAGGTCGCCTTGTCGCAGGTCACGCCATAGGGTATTGGTATAGTCGAGGGCTTCCTCATAGGTGGCTTGTTCTAGGATTTCTATGGCTTCCTCTGGTAGCTCGATAAAGATGTCCTCGAGTTCGTCAAAGAGCAACTCGCGTGATTGCTTTTGTTGCTGTTCAATGAGCGGTAGCAACATGTTGGCTACTGCTTCATCATTGGACTGTTGGAGTGCGGGTATGTCAAGCGTTGCCTCTGGCAACAGTCGCCCAATGCGTTCGCTGGCTATCTCCTCGTCCATTGTGGCAGTGGCATGGATAACCTCGCGGAGTTCTTGTAACAACTGGTCGGGGCGGTAGTGGCGGTCTATGATGCGCTCAATCCGCCGTTGCTCATCGGCTTCCTCGATGATGCGGCGGCGGCGGGTGTAGATAACCTCGCGCTGCTTATTCATCACATCGTCATAATCCACGGTGTGTTTTCGCATATCAAAGTTGAAGCCTTCGACGCGCTCTTGGGCTTTCTCTATGCTCTTGCTCACAATGTTGGACTCAATAGGCTGATCGTCTTCCACGCCCATTTTTTCCATCACGCCCTTGAGCATATCCATGCGCCCAAACCGCAGCATCAGTTCGTCTTCTAGCGAGAGGTAGAAGCGGGATGCCCCCTCGTCCCCCTGGCGACCTGAACGACCACGTAGCTGGTTATCTATGCGGCGGGCTTCGTGCCGTTCGGTGCCGACAACGTAGAGACCTCCATATTCCTTGACGTGTTCTTGATCCTGGATACACCGCTGCTGAATGTGGAGTATATCGTCAACGTAGGACTCATGGAGACCAGGGATAGTTTGGATAAGCTCCCGTGCCAGCTCGATGTCGCCTCGCAATACGAGTTGTACCAGCCGGGCGCGGGCGGTGTAGACCTGTTCAAATATCTTGCCAGCAAGCAGGATGTGGCGGTTGCGCCGGTTGTTGCGGTACTCCATATACTCGTTGTAGGTATGCTGGATTTCGGCGATGGTTTGCTCATCCATTCCCCCAACCCCTTGCACAATTCTGGTTGCCCGTGCTCGGTTGTTTTTGAGAATAGCCCGGACTAGCTCGCGCTTTTGTTCATAGAAGGACGCGGGTATAGTATGCAGCAACGTCTCTATGAGAAACTGGGTTTCCCCCTTCTTTTCCATCTGTTGGATGGCGGTATCGAAGGAGTCGCGGAGTTGCTGGATGGCAGGGATGAGATTGTCGGTTAGGCGACCTTCGCTGCGCTGAATAATCGTCTCAGGCGAGCCTTTTTTCTGGATTTCCACAATGCTGGCGGCGAGGTCTTCTAGCTCCTTGCGCTCAAAGCCTACTTCTTTCAGGTGGCGTGAGGCAAGCGATTCGGCATTACCGCCGAGGATGATGTCCGTCCCACGACCCGCCATATTGGTGGCAATGGTGACGGTGTAGGGTTGCCCCGCTTGGGCAACAATGGCGGCTTCATCGGCGTTTTGCTTGGCGTTCAGAACGTGAAAGATAATCTTCTCTTCGCCGGTATCTTCTGCAATAACCCGCTCTCTTTTCTCGATAATGTCGCCAAGTTCTTGGAGTATCTGTTGGCTGAGTGTCTCGGATGATTCGACGGCGGTTGTTCCCACCAGCACCGGTTGCCCTCTGCTGGCACGTTCGCGGATGTCCTGAATAACCGCGTTGTACTTTGCCTGTACCGTGCGGTAGATAAGGTCGGGTTGGTCATCACGGATGCAAGGCTTGTTGGTGGGGATGATCATGACATCGAGGTCATATATTTTGGCAAATTCCTCACGCTCTGTCGCAGCAGTACCGGTCATCCCAGACAGTTTGGTGTACATACGAAAGTAGTTCTGGAAGGTGACGGTAGCATAGGTGACAGACTCGCGCTGCACCTGTACGCCTTCTTTTGCCTCAACTGCTTGGTGTAGCCCATCACTCCAGCGTCTCCCCGGCATCAGTCGCCCGGTAAATTCATCTACAATGATAACCTCGTTATCTTGTACCACATAGTCTTTGTCCAGATGGAAGATGAATTTTGCTTTGAGCGCATTTTCCAGGTAGTGGGTAAGTCCAGAGTGCTGTGGGTCATAGACGCTTTCGCCCTCGCCAAGCTCTTCCATCTGTTGTTCCACTTTGGTGAGACCTTCTTCAGTCAAGACGGTACTGCGGGACTTGAGGTCAATCAAGACATCGCCATCAGGTTTGGCACCCTTTTTTACTTCGTCGGGTGAGACTGTGCCAGCACGCAGCCGGCTGACCAGTTTGGCAAAGCGGGCATACTCGCTGCTTGATTTGCTGGCAGGTCCACTGATGATGAGGGGGGTCCGGGCTTCGTCAATGAGGATGTTGTCTACTTCGTCTACGATGGCATAGTGGTGCTCGCGCTGTGAGAGGTCTTCAAAATTATGCACCAGGTTGTCGCGCAGGTAGTCAAAGCCAAATTCATTGTTGGTACCGTAGGTGATGTCGGCGGCGTAGGCTTCTTTGCGACTAGATGGTCGCCAGTGGACCAGTCGTTCGTCTTCTAGCGCACCGGAAGGGTCTACATACTCTGGGTCAAAGAGGGCAGAGAAACTATGCCCAATGAAGCCAATCTGCATGCCGAGCATGTAGTAGATGGGACCCATCCAGCCGGCATCACGACGGGCGAGGTAGTCGTTGACGGTGATCAGGTGTGCGCCTTTGCCTGTTAGGGCATTGAGGTAGAGCGGCAGGGTAGCGACGAGTGTTTTCCCTTCACCCGTCTTCATTTCAGCTATCTTGCCCTCGTGCAGCACCATACCGCCAATAAGCTGGACATCGTAGTGGCGCATGCCGATGGTGCGGCGTGAGGCTTCGCGTACGGTGGCGAAGGCTTCTGGCAGGATGTCATCGAGCGGTTCGTTTCTGGCGAGCCGTATACGGAAGGCTTCCGTCTGTTCGCGTAGCTCATCATTGGAGAGCTGCTCGTAGGTTGGCTCCAGTTGATTTATCTGTTCAACAATGGATTTATACTGTCGTCTGGTTTTATCTTCTGTTTCAGCAAATGGATTTATTTTCTTCAACCAGTTAAACATGGTTGTGTACTTCCTTCCCTCATAAGGTTATGCTTGTTGCTGGACTAGCTCGCCTGGTCTGGGGCGGCGTTGCTCTTTGATATGGAGCATGTTCTCCCAATGTGGGGAAAATAGGTGTCGCGCCTCTTTTAGTTCTTCTTTGAGGACCAGGGCAAGCTGTACGCCCTGTTAGGTGATAAACAAAGGGGGGATACCCCGAAAACCAACATGCATTATACCCCACGGTGGGTATGGTAGCAAGGTTACGGGGTGTGGTAGATATTTTTCCCTCTCCCATGCCCGGTTGTAGAACCATAGCATGCTACGGCTCTCCCCCTTCTCCCGCGTAGTGTGGGAATGGGGTCGGGGATGTTCGGCTCCCCCTCTCCCAGAGAGCGGGGGGGTTGGGGGGAGAGGGTCTTTGAAGCGCAAAGCGCAAAATGTGGAGAGCCGTTGCAAGCAATGTTTCGACGGGCAGCCCCCATCCTCTAACCCCTTCGGAGAAGGAGAACCGTAGGGGCGCACGGCGGTGCGCCCAATGTTCAGCTCCCCCTCGCCCTGGG
>CAZLKK010000312.1:0-4916 GCA_964559995.1 uncultured Chloroflexaceae bacterium | reverse complement strand
CCCCTAGTCAACTACCTAGCCAGTCGCCTAGCCAGTCGCCTAGTCAGCCAACCCAACCTGCTGCATCCTATACGCCAATGCCTAAACCCCATCCCTTGATGCACCATCCGGTGTTGGTGGTATCGCTGGCAATCCTCAGCATTGTGTTGGCTGTCGCATTGGCATTTACGCTGATGCAACAACAAGAGTCAACAGCATCACCGACCACGCTCCCGACCACACTGCCGCAAGCGACCATCGTTCCTGCGACAAACCAACTCCAAGCGGCACCAGAACGCTGGAAGAGCCACGAAACCATGCCAGAACCGCGCTCGCATTTTGCGGTTGTGCCTTATGACTATGATGGCAAAATATACGTTATCGGGGGGGCAAAAGATGGGCTATCAGACAATGCTGTACAACGCTACGACCCCGATAATGGGGTATGGGTCACGCTTAATCCCAAGCCTACCGCGGTAAGCCATATCCAGGCAGCCACTATCGGCGGGTTGATCTATGTTCCCGGTGGACGGGGGGAAGATGGCAGCATCCTTGATGTCCTTGAGGCGTATGACCCGCGCAACAAGCGATGGGAACGGCTCCCCCCACTGCCGTCACCGCGTAGTCAATATGCGTTGACCAGCTTTGAGGGGCAGTTGTATTTGTTTGGTGGGTGGGATGGTGAGCGATACTGTGCCGAGGTGTTCATCTACGATCCCTATACCGAGACATGGCGTGAGGGTGAGCCGCTCCCCACCCCGCGCCGCAACGCCGGGGCAGCGGTGGCAGAAGACCGTATCTATATCATCGGCGGCGAGAATGGCGATGGACCTTTGGCACTCAACGAACGCTACGATGCCACGAGTGGAGGACAGTATTGGGAATCGGCGGCACCGCTCCCTATGCCAATAGCCAAGCCTGCGGTGGCGGCAGTCGTCAATACGTTTTTCGTCTTTGATGCGGAGGAGCGCACTGCCCAACAGTATACCCCCTCAACAGACGCTTGGGCAACGCTAGTGCTGCCTGATGATGTGGCAACACCCGCACAGGTTGCCCCGCTTCGCTCAAGTTTGTTTACCTTCAGCAGCCAAGACGACGAGGAAACGCCCGGCGCGGTGAGTGAGTACCGGGCGGTGTTTATGCTCTTCCTGCCAGACGTGCGGAAGTGACCGGATCGCAACGCATCTAATCTTTTACCCATCCAATGTGTGTATACAATTTCTTTTTACTTGCAATGAACCTCTTATTAGACCTATAATGAAGACATGATGAACACATCATCACGAAACATTCTCTTTGACGTATCAACTCCGCTTGGCTTTCATGTACGGGTAACGTGTGCCTATTGGGAATTGATAACGACTGTGAAACATCCAAGCATGGCTGGACGAGAAGCAGATGTCCAAGAGACATTGAGCAATCCTTCTGAAATACGCTTGAGCCGCCAAGACCCGTTTGTCTATCTGTTCTACAAACCAGAACGGATAGGACGTTGGGTTTGTGCAGTAACTAAACGATTGAATGGTGAAGGATTTTTGATTACAACCTATCCAACGGACACAATAAAGGCAGGAGAACGTATATGGACGAAGTAAAAGTGTATTATGACCAAGAAGGACAGACTTTAACCGTATGGTTTGGTAATCCTAAAGACGAATATATTTGTGAGGAAACAGGCGAAGAAATCATCCTGATGAAGAATATGTCTGGACAAGTTATTGGTTTTGAAAAACTGCATTATGTTTTGCCACAACCCGCAGATTTTCGTGTTATGGTTGAGACCATTGCTGTTGCAGCATAGCAGCGAGGTTCCCATCTGCTCTGCAATGGTAGCGTGAACAGAGCAGAGATACAGGGGACACAAATCTCTACAAAACGGGGGAGAGACGATACTATGTCTCTCCCCCGCTTGCTTTATACGCTTTTCAACGCTACAACGAACGTCTTTTTACACCTGCGCCTTACTTTAACGATGCGGCTTCCTCTGCCGCAGGAATGTACATCTCCCGTACATAGTCTGCCAGCATACGCCGGAAGCTAAACTGTGGAGCTACTGTGACAATAGACTCTTTGCAAATATTCATCCAGTCCTGGGGTATACCGTTGTGATCGCGTCTTTCGTAGAAGGTCGGGATGAGGATGTGCTCCATAGTGTGGTAGAGCGACTGTACATCTTGCCAGTCTTGCTCATCCTGGTTGTTGTATTCGCGTTCCTCACCGATAGCCCACCCGTTGCGTCCATTGAACGCCTCGGGCCACCAACCGTCGAGTACACTGAGGTTTGGCACCCCATTGAGACTGGCTTTCTGCCCGCTCGTACCGCTCGCCTCGTAGGGGCGGCGTGGGGTATTTAGCCACACATCTACCCCCTGTACCATCCTACGGGCAACCTCAATATCATACTCTTCAACAAACACAATACGCCCGGCTAGTCCATGCTGAAGCGAAAGCTGGTAGACATCCTGGATGAAATGCTTGCCAGGGTTATCTGCCGGGTGAGCCTTGCCTGCAAAGATAATCTGTATCGGGCGGTCATGCCGGTTGATAATGTTCTTGAGGCGATCAAGGTCCTTGAAAATGAGCGTTGCCCGTTTGTAGGTAGCAAAGCGTCTCCCAAAGCCAATAGTCAACACATCTTCATCAAGGATGGGCCATATTGGGGGATGCTCCTGTCCAAGCCGTTCAAATCGCTTTTTCGTCCGATCACGAACAAAGCTAATCAGCTGGTTTCTGAGCTTGCGTTTGACATCCCACAACACCTCGTTGGGGACATGGCGCAGCTCTTCCCATACCGCTGGGTCATCTACCCGGTCTTCCCAGTCTTTGCCCAAGTACCCATCAAAGATAGCCCGCATCTCAGGAGCCAACCACGAGGCGGTATGCACCCCGTTGGTGATAGAGAAAATCGGGACTTCATCACGACCCTTGTCAGGATACATCCACTGCCACATACCACGGGCAACGTGGCCATGCAGCTTGCTAACCCCATTGCGGCGGTTGGAAAACCGCAACCCAAGCACCGTCATAGCAAATGACGGTCCCCAATGCTGATCCTGTCGCCCAAGTTCCATAAACTCATCGTGCGAGAGGTTCAGTTGGGGCCAATACTGCCAGAAGAATTTTTCAATCATGGGGAAGGGGAACGCATCATTCCCGGCGGGTACTGGCGTGTGGGTCGTAAAGTTGCTGCTGGCTTGTATGCGCCGTTTTGCCTCATCAAAGGACATCCCCTGCTGCTGCACCATTTCCCGAACGAGCTCCAGCACCAGAAATGCCGAGTGCCCTTCGTTCATATGCCAAACATTTGGGGAAATACCCAGTGCTCGCAACGTACGAATCCCCCCAATGCCAAGCACAATTTCTTGGGCAACACGCATCTCCCGGTCCCCACCATAGAGACGTGCCGAAAGCTCCCGGTCTTGTGGGCTATTCGGGTGAATGTCGGTATCCATCAAGAAGAGGGGAATACGCCCGACCTGCAAGCGGTACACTTTTGCATAGATAGTTCGTCCAGGGAGTTCTACATCTATGACCACTTCTTTTCCTTCGGGGGTGCGGGCGGGAATGGCGGGCATATTGGCAAAATCCATCTTCTGGTATTCTGCAAACTGCCAACCGCTATGGTCAAGACGTTGACGGAAATAGCCTTGGGGATAGATAAAGCCAATAGCTACCATTGGCAGCCCCATATCGCTGGCTTCTTTGGTGTGGTCGCCTGAGAGGATACCAAGACCACCAGAGTAGATTGGCAATGATTCGTGGATACCAAACTCCGCACTAAAATAGGCGATACTGGTATCTTGCTTGTCCGGGTAGTTTTTGGTGAACCACGTTTCTTTTGCGCCCACATAGGCATCGAAATTTGCCAGAACCTCATCATACTGCTTGATATAGGCTGGATTTGCTGCAACCTCATCAAGCCGCCGCTCGCGTACTTCGCGCAAGAAACTCACCGGGTTGTGGTAGACGAGTTCCCACAGGTCTGGGTCTGCCTGTTGGAAGAGTTCTTGGGCTTCAGGGTGCCATGCCCACCAGAGGTTGTAGGCAAGCTCCCGTAAGCGGGCGATTCGTTCTGGGATTGGCGTAAAGATCAGCTCACTCTCCAATTGTAACATACCATCTCCTTCGTTTTTAGGTAGGATTGGTCCCTAGCTCTTTTCTCAAGTGAGCGAAGAGCATATTTTGGTCAACCAATGTTCCTGCTTCCTCTTGCTTTGCCCCTTCAAGCAAAGGTCTTAACGTGCAAGACCGGTAGTATTTTATGCGTCCCTGTACTACCACGAAGTTGTACGTTATAGAGACAACCAGTTCCCTTCTGGTACCCCTGATTATACCACATCTTGGTAGTTCAGCATCTTTCCCTGCCTATCACCTACTGGTTTTGGTGATGAGCAAGGGGTGAATGGGGTATAGGGTTTTTCTGCTGCTAGGGGCAACATTGCCCCAACACCAGTCGTCATAGATACGAGATACGAGACGAATAGAAAGCTACGATGGCTCTCGTGAAGCGAGCAATCGTGGAGAGAAGGATAGACAGAAGTTATGACAGTAAGTGTTTCTCAACAGCGGGGTATTGGCTACTTCTTGTTGCGGGTACTCTATTTTATTTTCGTGGGACTCTGGCTAAGTGGTTTATGGGCAACCATTGCATGGGTGTTGAGTATTACCATTATTGGGCTACCGGTGGGGCTTTGGATGCTTAACCGTCTGCCCCAGGTAACAACGCTCAAGCCAGAACGTAGCCACCTGATGGTCTCTTCCACCGGCGAAGTGTGGAAAACAACGGTAGAACAATACCCGTTAGTGCTCCGGGTGGTCTACTTTCTGCTCATCGGGTGGTGGTTCAGTGGGCTATGGTTGTTCCTCGCCTGGACGCTGAGTTCGACCATTATTGGGCTGCCTTTTTCCTTTTGGATGATAGATCGCGTACCATTCAT
>CAZLKK010000311.1:4703-5041 GCA_964559995.1 uncultured Chloroflexaceae bacterium | reverse complement strand
TAGCGGGGGATGAGGGTGCTCCTTCAGAGGCTGCCCCCGCGGTGGATAGCGGTGTTCCCGATTGGTTAGCGGGGGATGAGGCTGCCCCATCAGAGGCTGCCCCCGCGGTGGATAGCGGTGTCCCCGATTGGTTAGCCGGTACAGATGATGCTACCGCTACGGGTTCCGCCGCGCCCCCTGCCGATAGTGGCGTTCCCGATTGGTTAGCCGGGGACGATGCTGCGCCATCAGAGGCTGCTCCGCCTTCTGCTGATAGCGGCGTTCCTGATTGGTTAGCCGGTGCAGATGATGCTACCGCTACGGGTTCCGCCGCGCTCCCTGCCGATAGTGGCGTTCCT
>CAZLKK010000311.1:0-4693 GCA_964559995.1 uncultured Chloroflexaceae bacterium | reverse complement strand
TGCCCCCGCGGTGGATGGTGGTGTCCCCGATTGGTTAGCGGGGGATGAGGGTGCTCCTTCAGAGGCTGCGCCCCCCTCTGCCGATAGTGGCGTTCCCGATTGGTTAGCCGGTACAGATGATGATACCGCTACAGCCGCTAAAGGTAGCGGTCTCCCCAACTGGCTCGACGGGGCAGAAAACGATACTCCAGCCGCAGCGGGAGGCGAGGATAGCGGCGGTGGTGGACTTCCCGAATGGATTGGAGACGATGATAGCGGAGCAGACGATACCACTGCCTCCTCAGCAGGCGGCGGTCTCCCCGACTGGCTCGCCGCGGATGATAGTAGCACAGCCGCTCCGTCATCACCACCAGCAGCAGGCGGCGATAGCGGCGGTTTTCCCAGCTGGCTCGCAGGTGATGATAGCGGGGCAGATGATACCACTGCCTCCTCAGCAGGCGGCGGCGGCGGCGGCGGCGGACTCCCGAACTGGCTCGCAGCGGATGATAGCGGGGCAGATGATACCACTGCTTCCTCAGCAGACAGCGGCGGCGGACTCCCGAACTGGCTCGCAGCGGATGATAGCGCATCGTCCAGCGAAAGCGGCGGCGGTGGTGGTGGCGGCGGCGGCGGAGAATCAGGCTCATGGCTGTTTGGCGATGATGATACATCCGTCTCACAACCCGGCTGGCTCCGTGCTCCCGATTCCAAACCGTTAGTCAAAGAACCAGAAGAGAAAAAGAGTGATTGGCGTGAACAGCTAGGCTTACACGAGGATGAGATAGAGGATGTCACAGAAGAAGAAGTTGCCGCACCTGTCGTCATCCCTCGCCCAACCTACACCCGCACCCCTGCTCGCATAGATGGTGCAAAACTGCTCAAACGGCTTGCAGCACAACCATATCCTACCAGACAACCGTTAGCAGAACCCAAAGAACAAACGACCTTGCAGCGCATTGGGCTAGACCGGGTGCTGTATGTGGTACTGGCAGTCGTGTTGCTCGTTGGGTTGCTCATCCCATCCATAACGAGTGGTCTACAAGACAGCAATATGACAACCGTTGCCGGCGCTGCCAATGTAGAAGATATTTTTCATCAGGTCAACTCCCTGTCTGAAAAAGATGTAGTCCTTCTTGCCTATGAATGGGACGGGCAGCACAAGAGTGAGCTTGTGCCATTGGAACAGGCAATAACCCAACACCTGATAGCCCGCAAAACACACCTCATGCTCGTGAGCACTGACCCGCAGGGAACGATGCTCTCCTTTGACCTACGCGATCCCATGCAAGCGGCAGGCTACCACGGGCAGGGGTTAGACTATCTGATGCTTGGCTACCGGCCGGGTGGCGACCTTGCGCTGCGCTCAATGGCACAAAACTTCCGTCAAGTGATTAGCACAGAATTTGCCGGCCGGGATGCCCGTATGAGTGTCCTCGTAACCAATATGGAAACCGGCGAACCCCGGCTGAGAACCATAAACGATCTCTCCATGATCATCGTGTTGGCAGACCAGTTGCAAGACGTGCAAGGCTGGATGGAGCAGATATACCGCAACCTTGAACATGATCCCAACAACCCGCAACAAAAAGCTGTCCCGATGGTCTTTCTGTTGCCATCTGAGGTTGCCCCCTTTGCCAAGCCCTATATGGAAAGCCCTAGCGTTTGGGATTTGACCGGGCGGCAAGGCGCACTCTCCTACTCCGCCCGCTTTGGCGGCACAGAAGCAGACCGCCTGCGGGTTGCCCAAGCCAATGGGCAATACCACTTTGCAACGCTGATATTTCTCGTCCTTGTGCTGGTTGGTGGCATAGCTCGGGCCATTGGTTCATTGCGAAAATAGCCATGCGAAATAGCTAGGCGAACAGAGAGGGGCTTTTGTGGAGATAGCAGTAACGAGAAAGGTCTATTGTGGCAAACATCCTGGTTGATATTGTTGCAGTCATATTAACCCTGATGGTATTGAGCCGTATCATCGGAGACAACCCGCTGTTTCGTATTGCCCAATACCTCTTTGTTGGTGTATCACTGGGCTATGCCTTTGTGGTCATCTACCATCAGGTCATTAGACTCTCCCTGACCAATCTGCTTCAGAGTACCGACCAACCGTTACTCTTTGTTGGGCGCATCTTTCCCTTTATCTTGGGGGTACTGCTGCTGCCCCGCATTATGGGCAGACAACAGTTTTCATGGCTGGCAAACATCCCCCTAGCCCTCGTCTTTGGTGTTGGTGCTGCGGTAGCCTTGAGCGGTGTCCTTATGGGCACCCTGCTGTCTCAGGTGGTAGACACGACTATCATCCCGCTGTCTAGCCCTATGGCAGATATGATTGGCTCTATCCTGTTGGCAGTTGGCGTAATCATGGTCTTGAGCTACTTTTACTTCACCAAGCCCGACCATGCCCCCCTGCTACGGGTCTCGGCTATCACCGCCCACATCGGGCGATGGTGGCTTATGGTTACGTTTGGCTTTTTCCTCGCTGGCGCATTGATTACCTATCTAGCTGCGCTGAGTGATCGGATCGAATTTCTCGTTACATGGGTAAATGGCTTATTCTAAACCACATTGTAGCTTATGAGGGTGAGGGCGTAGTATGCCAGAAGAACCAGAAACCATCGGTTCTATCGTTGTTGCCGAAGTGGGAAGCAGCACAACTCGCGTGTTGTTGCTTGATATGGTAGAAGGCGAAAGCCGCCTTATCTGTCAGGTAGAGAAGCCAAGCACGGTAGAATTGCCTTTTGAAGATGCCACCGTTGGCATTATTCAGGCGGTGTATGATATAAGCAAGCGGGTAGGACGAACGTTGCTCACCGAGGATGGGCAATTGCTCATGCCGCAAAATAAAGAGCTAGACGGCATCAACAACCTGGTCGTGAGTAGCAGTGTTTCTGGCACACTCGGCATCATCATCACCGCCATAGCCTCGAATGTCTCAGCACATAGCAGTTTGAACGCCTGTCGCAGCACCTACTCCAGCATCTTGCAGGTGGTCACGCTTGACGACTACGACAAGAACCGTGAGCTAGGCAGCGGCAAAACGACCACCGATGCCAAAACTCCCCAAGAAAGCGTCTCCCTCGCGGCGACTTCGTGGATTGAGCGGCAGGTGCAAACGATGCTGGCACTAACCCCCGATGTCGTGGTGATTGCCGGTGGGCTAGAAGGCGGCGCAAGCGACTCGCTAAAACGACTCGCGCACATTGTCGCGCTCACCACGCTTCGCATATCGGTTGATGCCAGTGGGCAGCATCTCGAACAGCAAACGACTCACCCCGTCATCTACGCTGGCAATAGCGAGGTTGCTGACGAAGTACGCAATGTGTTGGCAGACCGGGCTGAAGTTATCGTTGTAGACAATCTGCGTCCATCGCTTGAGCAAGAAAGACTCGACCCAACGAGAAAAGAGCTAGACCGTATCTACCATGAGCATGTCTTGCCCAACCTGCCCGGCTATGGCAATCTCCAGGCTTTGTGCAAGACCCCCATCACAACGGTGTACCATGCCACGGGCTTGATGACCCGCTTTATTGCCGAACGCTACCAGCGAAACATCCTGACCATAGACGTTGGCTCTACGAGCAGCAGTGCATTCCTGGCAAATCCTGGTGCTTATACCCCCATTGTGCTTGGCACAAGCGGGGTAGGCTATGGCATTACCACCGTCTTGAAGGAGCGCGGTGTTGCCAATATGATGCGCTGGTTGCCCTTCCCCATGAGTGCCAAAGATATGTTGCATTGGTTGCTCAATAAGCTGGTACGCCCACACCTCATCCCTACGAGCCGTGAGGAGCTCTTCCTAGAGCATGCCGTAACACGCGAAATCCTCATTATGCTGCGCGATGTGCTCAATGACCAGCACCCAGACACCCCGTATGATATGGTCTTCGCGGGTGGGGGGGTGTTGAGCCATGCCCCGTTAGGACTGGCAGCCCTCACCATCCTAGACGCGCTCCAACCCACCGCCCAAGAGAGCTTACTGGATATATACCTCGACCCACTAGGCTTTATCCCGGCGTGTGGCGCACTGGCAGCATTGGAGCCAGATGCTTCTGTCACCCTCTTTGACCGCGATGTGCTGCAAAATGCCCCGCTTGCCACATGTGTTGTGGCACTGGGTGATGGTAAAGTTGGCAAGCCGGCATTGGAAGTAGAACTCACCCCGGTGCGGGGCAAACCCCAACAACTTACCGTCAAGCACGGCGAAATTGCTCACATCCCACTGGAGCCGGGGCGCAAGGCGAGTCTTTCTATTCAGCCGACCTCCGGTGTGCGTATTGGTAACAATGCCCCAGGTGCAAAAGCAGAATCCGGGGTGGTGGAGATTAGCGGCAGCCACCTGGGAATTGTCATAGATGCGCGTGGTCGTCCGCTCAAGCTGCCAGAAAATGACCAGAAACGGCGGGAGAAACTCTGGGAATGGATGGCGGCTCTTGGGGTTGTGGAAGGGGAAAGCCCTTACCTAGACGCGCCGCCAGCAACCAACAAGAAGGCAACAGAGCAAGAAGCCGAGCTAGAAATTGAGCTACCAGAGGATGCTCCCACACCGGCGGAAATAGCGGGGAGAGCAGCAGCAGCAAATGCTGGTGGGGACGAAACGCAGCAGGCGGCTGAGGCAGCAGTAGCAGCGGTTGAGGGAGCAGGCGAGGAAGAACCCCAGAAACCAAAGACCAAACGTCAGCTTGCCCAGGAAGCCAAGCAGAAGGCAAAAGAAGAAAAA
>CAZLKK010000310.1:0-5046 GCA_964559995.1 uncultured Chloroflexaceae bacterium | reverse complement strand
CATACTTGTGTTTGTTCCTCCGCACGACCTCGCCAAAGTGTTTGTGCGGGGGTGTACATTTCGTAAACATACCCTAGAGTAGCATGGCTGCTTTTCTTTGTCAAGAACATTTTTTGTCATGGTAGAACGATTTTCAGAAAAACTCCGTAGGCTTCGAGAACAACATGGGTTGTCCCAAAAACAGTTGGCAGACCAACTTGGTTTTACCCGATTTCATATTAGCCATCTTGAGAGTGGGAGAACGAAACCCAATGCTGAAATTTTGGTGTGCATAGCCAACATTTTTGGTGTATCGGTAGATGTGCTCGTGCGGGATGAGCTAGACTTGGATGAGGGGTGAGAGGGGGAGAGGGAGAAAAAGCAGGAGCTATAGTTCTTTTGTAGAACGAGGGAAACCTATCTGCCCCCCCTTTTTTGGGATAATCTTTCCCCCTTGCTACGACCTATGCTATAATAGCACCGGTAGAGATCATAACCGGGTATGCTTGTCAACAGCAAGCCAGGATAACCTTTCACCAGATAAGCCGCTCTGATGCTATCCTGGTGATTTTATGGCAAAAACATATGGAAGATTTTAAACACCTCAGTTCCTATGAGTTGCTTGGAGTATCGCATGATGCTCCGCTTGACGAAATCAAACGGGCTTATCGTCAACAAATAGCCCGTTATCACCCCGATCATTATAGCAACGCATCACCAGACGAACAAGCCTATGCCAGTGAGCGTACGCAGCACATCAACCAAGCCTATGATAGCCTTGTTGAACTTAGAAAACGAACAGCAGCCAGTCGTGAACGCATAGAACAAGCTCGCAATACCCAGGAATCCTCTGCCGCAGGAACGCGGGATTACCAGGCAGAATTGTATGAGCAGGCTTGCGAGCACCTCAACGCCGGGCGGTTTGTGCAGGCGACTGCAACGTTGCGAGAGCTCCAACAACTCAACCCATTCTACCGCGATAGTGCATCCCTACTCGCACGCGCAAAAGCGGGCATGGAGGACAAAACATCATCCCGTCAACCCCATGCCAATGATGCCCCCTCAAGCCAGCGTCGCCGTGTCCCATTGATTATAGCTAGTCTTGGGGTGTTGGCAGTTGTTGGCATTGCGGCGGTCTTCTTTGTGCTGCCGCAATTTCAGGCAAAGAGTGCCAACAATACTGAGCCAACAGCTCTACCCACGGCTATGTTGCCCACACAAGCTGTTGCTAATCCTCCTGCCGATACGCCTATCCCTAACCAACAACCAACCCCAGAAACTGCCCCTGCTCAAGATGACCCAAACGCTACCACAGCCAACGGTACTTTGCTCACCTCCTATGATTTTACCAGCGGCGATACCTGGGCAAACCAGCGTGGGGACGGATGGGCAGTGGGGGTAGAAAATGGTGCCTATCGCATCAGTATGCAGCCCGGTAATGGCTCCCTCTGGAGCTACCAAACATCGCCCCAGGGGACAGAATATCGGGTACAGACAGATATGCAGGTAAGCGATGGGGGAGCGGCAGGGCTTGTCGCGCATGTGGTAGATGAGCAAAACTATATTGCCCTGCTCATAGACCCCACCCAGAGCACCTATCAACTGCTCCACTATCAACAGGGAACTGCAACGATCTTGGCAAAGAACCAAAGCCCACTGCTGCATACCGGCGAAGGCGCGACCAATCGGCTAGAACTCTTGCTAGAAGGGAAACTCGTCCAGGTATTCATCAATGCCACACCTGTGACCATTCACCACATTGAGAGCCTCATTCCTACCAATAAATATGGACTTATCGCGGCTGCGTCTGATGCAGTCACCATTGCTCAGTTTGATAATCTTGAAATACGCACTGTGAGGTAGCCTATGAAACGCCGAACAATTGCTCTTGTCTGTCTGTTGCTCTTCCTTATTGGTAGTGTTGCTGTTCAAAGCATCGCTGGCAATTGGCAGTCTGCGTTACCCTTTAGCGGCACAGCCCCTATCGCCCAGGCTGCGCCATTAGCTCAAGCATCCAATGTCTACACCAACGATCACTATGGCTTCTCGTTGCGCTACCCTACCGGCTGGAATGTGCAAGAAGTCGCTCACATTGTCCAGTTTTCGCGGGGGTCATCTCTGTTGCAGGTGAGCTATCGCTGGCTTACCGAGCCACCTATCCCCCACGACATAAGCAATCTTAGGGGAACCCTAACCCCCCAGGGGACAATACAGTTTCAAGATAAGGTTATCTTGCGGCGCGAGCTCATCTCCCAAGACCAGGTTAAAGCGGTCTACTACCACAATGACCACCCGGAAATATCGCTAGGTAAGCTGGTCTTGACTGCCTATCTTACCGATGGTTCGGCTGAGTATGAATCGCTGGATATTCCCGAAGTTGTCCAGAATGAGGCAGACGGTATTCTTGAATCCTTTGAGACCTTCTTGCCCCAAGCTGTCCCCGCACCGCTTGCCCGTCAGCTTGGGCAAGATACCGACTATGACCCGCTCCCTACCCTGACCCCCTCTACAATGCCACCTTCGCAAGCTACCACACCAGCAGATCATGATGGCGAAGCCTCGCCACCCCCGCCCCCCCCAACGGGTGACGAAGATTCCCCGGTACCCACACCAACCCCTACATTGCCGCCTTCGCCTACTCCGTCAAATGTCATCCCGCCTACGCCAGAAGCTACGCCCATACCCACACCGGATGCAGATTTTGCTGCGTTCCACGCGCAGCTTGCGGCAATGGTGAACAGTTGGGGCAACCAAAATGCGGTCAGCGTGATGGACCTGCAGACAGGACAACTTATCTCTATCAACGGCGCACGTCCTCAATTGGCAGCTTGTACCATCAAAATTGGCATTATGGTCGCGGTGGCACAGGACATTGAACGGGGACTCTACACCACAAACGATGTCGCGGGGTTGGTGCAGTCTATGATGGGACCAAGCAATACCTACCCTGCCCGTGAACTGTTACGCATTACTGGTGGGGGAGACATCGGCAGGGGGGTACACCGTGTCAATCAGATTATGTGGGATATGGGGGCAACCGGCTCGCTCCTCACCCACCCGCCCGGCTATCCTGGCGAAGAATACGGCTATGCGGTGAGTCACGGGGTATGGGACAATCTGCTAACCACAGATGATCTGGTTATGATGCTAGAGGCAATCTATCATGGCGAAATGCTTACCCCGCACGGTACTGCCTATGTGCTCCAGAGTATGACGATTGCGCCGGCGTGGATGAACTACTCATTTGGCGCACCGCTCCCCGCCGGGGTGAGACTCTACCACAAGGTGGGACAGTTGTATGGTCCCCACAACACTTGGAATGACGCTGGTATTGTGGAATTTGAGCGCAATGGCAATACCTATGCCTATGCGCTTGCCTATCTCGGCAGCTATGGGGGGAGTTGGCAGGTATCCTACAACAATGCAATAGCGGTTTCTGAGCGGGTGTGGGGCTATTTTAGCCAACGCTATACTGAGTAACGGGGGGACATGCCATCTATTCCCCAATACGTCACCCAACAGCTTACCGCTTGTCGGTTGTTTTCGCCAGAAACGCTCCTTGTCGTAGCGGTCTCTGGCGGTCCCGACTCGCTCTGTCTGCTGCATACCCTCGTGGGTACCCAACAGTATGGCGGTCCTCGTCTGCATGTTGCCCATCTTGACCATAGCTTTCGTGGCGAAGAGTCTGCCGCTGAAGCTGCGTTTGTCGCAGAGACGGCAGCCGCATGGGGCATCCCTGCCACGGTAGAGACTGCCGATGTATCCCACATTGCCCATACCCAACGGCTCAACAAACAGACTGCCGCCCGTCGAGTGCGCTACCACTTTTTGGCACGGGTGGCGGCAGAGACTGGCGCACATGCCGTTGCCGTTGCCCATCACGCCGATGATCAGGCGGAAACGGTTTTGTTGCACCTGTTACGGGGTGCGGGGTTGGCAGGGTTACGGGGTATGCGGTTGCTGGTGGGGTGGGAAGAGTGGGGGAGCCAACAACAACCCCCACATCCCCCGGCTGAAGGGAGCAGCATAGCGGCAGGCAGTATGCCCTACCTTGTGCGTCCATTGTTGGGCATATCGCGTGCCAGCATAGAGGACTATTGCCAGCAGCATGGTCTCACCCCCCGCTTTGACTCCTCGAACGCTTCTCATACCTACACGCGCAATCGTCTGCGTGACGATCTCTTGCCGCTTATGCAGCAATACAACCCGCATATTGTGGCAGCCCTGGGGCGCACCGCCCAACTCTGTGCCGATGACTACGCTTGGATACAGCAGCAGCTTGCCAGCGTATGGAACGATGACCTCGTGCAAGTGACGGAGGAGTGGGTACGCTTTGTTACCGCAGCATTTGTTGCGCTGCCTACCACCTTGCAGCGGTATGCCCTACGGCATGCCATCCAGCAACTCAACCCAGACCACGAACCGCTCTTTGACCAGATAGAACTAGGGAGAGCAGCATGTGGGCAACCTACTGGCACGTTGCACCCGCTTGGGGGGGGGCTTATCCTACGGGTTGAGTATGACACGGTGATCATCTTTGCCAGCACCAACGATACCCAACGGGATGCTACCGTTTTTGTGCGCGGCGGTGATAGCATACCGCAACTCACCAGCGACTCCCCCCTTACGCTCCCCATTCCTGGCGATATAGTCATACCTACCAGCGACACTCCTCCCCAATGGACTCTCTCTGCCAGCACCATAGCCCCCGAAACCCTGCCAGCAGCACAGGATGGTTGGCGTTGGTGGGTAGTGTTGGATGCAGACAAGGTAGGCAGGGAGCTATGCCTTCGCAAGCGACAGCCGGGGGATCGCTTTCGCCCGGCGGGGGGGCGGGGCAGTCGTCTGGTACAAGATTTTTTGGTAGATCGCAAGGTTCCCCGTGGGCTACGTAACCATTTGCCTATTCTGACAACGCCGGCTGGTGAGATTGTGTGGGTAGTAGGGCTACGGGCAGATGCGCGGTTTGTCGCCGGGGATGAGACATCCCATCGAGTGTGGGTTGTGGTGTGCTGTTATTGGGTAGGCAAGATGTAAAGCCCCCCCCCATCCGCTCGTTGCCCCTCG
>CAZLKK010000309.1:0-5138 GCA_964559995.1 uncultured Chloroflexaceae bacterium | reverse complement strand
GGATAGGTGCCACTGTCGGTAGGGGATGCTTGGCTTGCAGCATACTCCAACGCCATCGCCGCCTGCCCCTCAAACGACACCTGTTTTTCACCACCTAGCCCTAACAGTGCTGCCACACCATCGAAGAGTCGCCCGGCACTGGTCGTCAAAGGGGAGCGAACGCCATCCCGTAGCATCTGCCCCAATACCCGCCGTTCTGCTTGGCTAAACGAGCGAATGGCAGCTATATTGTCCATTGCCAGTGCCGCCTTGCCATACACTTCCCACAACAACGCCAACGCCACCCGCCGCGGTTCTCGTGCTGCTGCATCCCCCCCCAACAACCGGAAGGGGAGCATGTGGGCAAAGCGCGTGGTTGCTGCCCGTGTGCCAAGCAAGAACTCTCCCCCCCAAACACTGCCATCGGAGGCATAGCCGGTGCCGTCCCACACCACACCAAGCACCGGTCCATCGTAGCCATTGTCTGCCATGCAAGCCGCAACATGCGCGTGATGATGCTGCACAGGGATGAGGACTACCGGCGGTGTATCGGGTGTGGCTTGTTGTCCCGTTTGGTTCACTTGTTGGTCTCCATACGGCATTGCCCAACGGGTTGAGAGGTAGTCGGGGTGCATATCGTGGACGATAGCAACGGGGGTTGTAGCATACATCCGCAGGAAATCTGCTATCACCCGCTCAAATGCCACGAGTGCCTGTGCCGTCTCTAGGTCGCCAATGTGTTGGCTGATAAAGACCGGAGTACGTGTTTCTTTCGGACAGCCCCCTGCCCCTTCCCCGGCAAGCGGGAGAAGGGAGTCAGAATCCCCCTCGCCCTTTATGGGAGCGGGGGCAGGGGGAGCAGGTGGGAGACTAAGCGCGATACTGTTTTTCAAATGCGCCCCCACCGCCAGCATCGTGGGCATCTCCTGGGGCAGCACCACTGGCAGCGGCGCATAGCCGCGTGCTCGCCGCAACACCCGCACTGCCCCATCAACAATCCAGACAATGCTATCATCCACATGCCGCTCTATTGGGCGGTTGTGCATCAGGAAATAGTCGGCAATGTCCTTGAGCCGCTCGTGGGCTTCGGCTTCATCGGTGCAAATAGGCTCATCGCTAAGATTGCCGCTGGTCGCCACAAGCGGGTAATCCAAATGGTGCAAGAGCAGATGGTGTAGGGGAGTGTAGGGCAGCATAATGCCCAGCGTGTTACTCGACGGGGCAACGTTGTTGGCAATAACGAGGGATGCTCTCGGTCTACGCTGTGCCAGCAGGATAGGGGCAGCAGGTGATTGGAGCGTTTGCACTGCCAGCGGGTCTAGCTCACACAGCATCGCCGCTTGGGATATATCGCGTACCATCAGGGCAAGTGGCTTGTCGGGACGATGCTTGCGTTGGCGTAGTTGCTCAACTGCCGCTGTGTTGTGGCTACATACCATTAGGTGAAAGCCCCCTAGCCCCTTCACCGCCACGACAGCCCCATTGCATAGGGCTTGGACAGTCTGGCGCAACGCCTCATCCCCCACCCCTTGCTGTTCCCCATCGCCATTTTCTAGCCAAAGGTGAGGTCCACAATCGGGGCAAGCGTTGGGTTGTGCGTGAAAACGGCGATCTGCTGGATCGTCATACTCCCGCTGGCAGGCAGCACACATCGTAAACTGGCGCATGGTTGTCGCCGGGCGGTCATAGGGCAGGTCTTGGATGATGCTAAACCGCGGTCCACAGTTGGTACAGTTGGTGAAGGGGTAGCGATAGCGGCGGTTGTTGGGGGTCATAATCTCGTGCAGACAGTCGGGGCAGGTGGCACTGTCAGGCAGCATCATAGCCGTTTTGCTGCCCTGCTGTTGGCTTTGGCGTATGGTAAAAGCAGTATAGCCAACGGGGGCAAGCCAGCGGGTTTCCAACGTGTGGATACTGGCAAGCGGCGGGAGTTCGGCGGATACCCGCTCCAAGAAGGTAGTCAATTGCGGTTTGCTCCCCTCAACTTCAATGATGACCCCCTGGGGGTCGTTGGTTATCCAGCCGGTGAGGGCAAGCTCGGTGGCAAGGCGATAGACGTAGGGGCGGAATCCCACCCCTTGCACTGCGCCGCGTATGTGTACTGTGATTCGGTCTGTCGTGTGGGTCATACATTCCCCCAGGGTCATATCAAAGTTGCACCATGAGAATGAGAAGGATTATAGCCCTTTTTTGCCTCCTCTCCCATTGCTCCCACTTCCATTATAGGGCAAGGGGGAGCCATTCGGTCTCCCTTCTCCCGCGTCGTGGGGGAAGGGCAAGAGGATGGGGGCAGACCAGACTTTGCCTCCCCGGTTTCCCGCTCTCACATTGACGCTAGTTAGCACCTCATGGTACAATCGCCTTGTTTCTAGTGATAGATGTTGCTTGGAGATACCATGAATATCCTCTTTGCTAGTGCTGAGGTTTCCCCCTATGCAAAAGCTGGAGGGTTGGGGGATGTAGCAGCAGCACTCCCATCCGCACTTCGCCGTATGGGGCATGATGTCCGTATCGTCATGCCGTTATATCATATCATTCAGCTTTCCACAACAGACGTTGATGTGCTCGTTACCCCCTTCAACGTCTATTTGAGCAACCCCGCTGGTTGTGGGCGGCTGCTCCGTTCGGCTTTGCCTGATGGTACCATAATCTACTTTCTCGACTTCCCCAAAATGTTTGACCTTGAGTCGCTGCATAGCCAACACAACGGGATGTACGGGTATCACAACGATGACGAACGGTTTATCATCTTTAGTCGTGGGGTCATGGCACTGTCCCACCACCTGCGAAATGTAGAGGATTGGAACCCGGATATTCTCCACACCAACGACTGGCACACCGCGCTTGTGCCAAACTATCTCAAATTCAATGATGCCGCTGGACTTGACGATACCGCCAGCGTCTTTACTATCCACAACCTCGCCTACCAGGGCAAAACCGACTTACTCCGCGCTCTGCGGTTGAGTGAGCTTGGCTACAATGCCGAGGAAGCCCACGACCTGCCACCTGAGACCTTCAACTTCATGCTGCGCGGTATGGTCTATGCTGATGCAGTCAGCACGGTTAGCCCCGAATATGCCCACGAGATTACCACGCCAGAGTACGGCGAAGGTTTGGAGCATGTGTTGCACACGCTGAACAGCGAGGGCAAACTGTATGGGATACTCAATGGCATAGATACCGAGTACTACAACCCTGCCACCGACCCGCAACTGGATGGGAACGGCTATTGCCACTATAGCGCAAGCGATAGGAGCGGCAAAGCCCAATGCAAAGCTGCCCTACAAGCCGAGTGCAACCTAGAGGTCAACCCCAACCGCCCATTGCTGGCAATGGTCACGCGCATGATCCCACAAAAAGGCATCGAGTCGCTGATCGCCACGCTGCCTGCCTTGCTTCGGTTGGTAAAAGATGCCCAAATCGTCATCCTCGGCAGCGATGAAGACCACCGCTATGAGGCAGCATTGCGCTACCTTGAGTCGCGCTATCCAGAGCAATTGCACCTCTTCATTGGCTTTTTCCCAACGCTGGCACAGCACATCTACGCCGGGTGTGATATGATAATAGTCCCATCGCTCTTTGAGCCATGCGGGTTAATCCAAATGATAGCCATGCGCTATGGCAGTGTCCCGATTGTCCGAAAGACCGGTGGGTTGGCAGATACCGTGTGCGAAGGAGTCAATGGGTTTGTTTTTGGTGAAGCAACACGGGCAAACTGGCTCAAACACATCAAAGGCATGGAGCAAGCCAGCAAAACCGTCCAACGGTATGTCTTTGATACCTACATCAATGATCAGTTGCTTGAAGCGATCTTGCGGGCGCACTGGACCTACCGGCATTTTCCAACAACATGGCAAGATATACAAACCTACGGGATGACGGATGATTATTCCTGGGACAAAGCCGCACAACCTTACCTAACCATGTATACCGAAGCCCGGCAGCGTCGAAACCTAGAGGTCGTATAATGAAATCTGAGCGATACGCGGGGTCGTAGCAGTCCCGTGTTCTGGTGTTTTCCTATCTCATGCTACGAAGGAGTAATGAAAGCATGTTATTTGACACAGTACTGGTTGCAAACCGCGGCGAGATAGCCCTGCGCGTCATGCGTGCCTGCCGCGAGTTGGGTCTACGGTCCGTCGCCGTCTACTCAGAAGCCGATAAAGATGCCCCCCATGTCCACTATGCCGATGATGCCTATTTGCTAGGCCCTCCGCCATCTTCAGAAAGCTACCTGAATATAGACAAGATTATCAGCACCGCCCGCCAAGCCGGGGCAGGGGCTATCCATCCGGGCTATGGCTTCCTTTCGGAAAATGCCGACTTTGCCCGTGCCGTACAAGAAGCCGGTCTCATCTTCATTGGCCCCCCACCGGATGCGATAGAATCGCTTGGGGGCAAGGTGGCAGCCCGGAACATTGCCCGTTCGGTAGATGTGCCGATGGTACCGGGAACGATGGAGCCACTCAAGGATGTAGAAGAAGCTCGCCGCATCGCAGAAGAGTTTGGCTTCCCTATCGCCATCAAAGCAGTAGGTGGGGGAGGGGGGCGCGGGTTGCGCGTGGTACGAAGCGCAAACGAGATAGAAGCGGCATTTGAGAGTGCTCGCCGTGAGGCAGAGCTATCGTTCAAGAATGACGCGCTCTATATGGAGAAATACCTGACCAACCCACGCCATATTGAAATACAGATTATGGCGGACACACACGGCAATGTCATCTTCATTGGTGAGCGTGATTGTTCTATCCAACGTCGCCACCAAAAGCTGATTGAAGAAAGCCCATCGCCGGTGTTGACTGCCGAACAGCGGCAGGAGATTGGGCATGCTGCCATACGGTTGCCCAAAGCGGTAGGCTATGTGGGGGCTGGTACGCTGGAGTTTCTGTATGAAGATGGCAATTTCTATTTCCTAGAAATGAACTCGCGTATTCAAGTGGAGCACACCGTAACGGAAATGGTCTTTGGCATAGACCTGGTAAAAGCCCAAATCCGCGTGGCGCAGGGTGAGGTACTCTGGATAACGCAGGAGGAGATACGCCCACGCGGACACGCCATCGAGTGCCGCATCAACGCCGAGGATGCCCAGGCAAACTTCCGCCCGGCACTGGGGACAATTGGCGCATACCGCGAACCAACTGGCTTTGGTATTCGGGTAGACA
>CAZLKK010000308.1:0-5147 GCA_964559995.1 uncultured Chloroflexaceae bacterium | reverse complement strand
GATGCAGATGGGTATACGTGGTGGCGGGTGGAAGGTGAAAATGGGGTTGGCTGGAGCGCGGAGAAAGACCCGGACGAGGGGACAATCTGGTTGATGCCCCAATAGGTATGTTGGGGGATTGGGGGAGTGGGCAGGTGGGTTCCCCCTCGCCCTTTATGGGAGCGGGGGCTAGGGGGAGCGGGAAATAAAAAATCTGCCCATTTGACCTACCCTTGAGGGGAGTCAGTTGTTCCCCCTGTGGGCGCACCGCCGTGCGCCCCTACACCAGCATATACCACACGAGGGGATGAAGCCTGGGTAAAGTTGCATCTCCCCCAACCATGCGCTATACTGCACCAAGTAATGAACGGGACAAATAAACGAAAGTGTGTCAAACCCCACAGGGTTTGTGGCTATCCCAGACATGTGGAGAAAAAATGTAATGAGCACGACTCAATCCCCAACGAAAAAGCCAGGGCTATTTGCACGAGTATTTCGCAAAGCCCCCAAGCAAAACCAAGAGCAGGAACCAACACCTGACCCCTATGTCACTGCTGCCGATGTGCTGGAAATGCTCAAAGCATGGCAACAAGCACAAACCCCACCCAGACCGCTCCCACGAGGACCAGACCCTTTTGTCATTGGCTTTACGCTAGGGATGGTCGCCGGGGGAGTGGCAGCGGGTCTCTGGACACCACGGAGCGGTAAACACGTCCGTGAGCACCTGTTTGACCAGGGAATGCTCATCAAAGACAGAACCGAAAATATTGCCCTACAAGCGAAAACTACCGCACAGGAAGTCCTACGGCAAAACGCATCATAATTCTTAGACAAAACGGGAGATAGGCAACATCATGGAAGATTTTGACATCAAACGACGACTCGTCAACGGCATGCTCAACCTTGTGCTAGGCGCACTGGCAGCATGGATGGCAAATTACCTCACCAACAAAATCCTGGGTGAATCACCAGAGCAAAACAAGCTCATGGGATAACCAATATCATAAAGCAGAGGCATGCCCATTGGGTATGTCTTTGTTTTCGCTCATCCTAACCTATGACTACCACCGCTGCTCCTCGATGGCACCAATATGTTTTCCAACCGCGCCGCATCTTTGGCGCGTTATTTGTGGTATCCCTGCTCGTTTACCTCGCCCTCATCCCCATACCGCGGGTAGATGGACAGCTTATCGGCTCCGATGGGGTGGGGTATTACGTCTATGTGCGCTCGCTCATCATTGACCACGATCTTGACTTTACCAACGAGTATGCGTACTTTGACCAAGCCATGAAACACCCCGGCACGACCCCGCTAGGTATGCCTGCCAACAAGTATGCCATAGGACCATCGTTGCTGTGGTTGCCCTTCTTTCTCGTTGCCCATATGCTGGCACTCGTTGGCAATGCGCTTGGTATGCCTGTGCAACCTGATGGCTACGGGTTTCTGTACCAAGCGGCGATCAGCATTGGCAGCATTATCTATGGCATGCTAGGGATCATACTTGCCTATCGCTGTGCGCGGACGTGGTTTGCGCGGGTGCCAACGCTGCTCGCCGTGGGGCTTTTTTGGCTTGCCAGTAACAGCATCTACTACATGGTCTTTGAGCCGTCTATGTCGCATATGGTCTCGCTGTTTAGCGTCTCGCTGGCACTCTCGTTGTGGCTCTGGTGGTTTCGTGGCGACACTGCCCCGTCTCTCACCCATAGTTTGCTGCTTGGCATCAGTGGCGGTATCGTTATGCTGGTCCGTACCCAAGATAGCATCTTCCTATTAGTCCCCTACCTCACCATTCTGCTTCGCTTTCTCCAGACATGGCGCACTGACCAGCAGCATGCCCATGCTGATAACCGGCAACAACGCTGGCAGTGGTTTACCAGTGGATTGGTTGTGGGGGGGAGTACCCTTGCGATGTTTAGCCTCCAGGTTTTCGTTTGGCACCATTTGTATGGCACCTTCACCAACCCCTACCTCAGCGACCATGACCCGGCTTTCACTTGGCTACAACCCAAAGTATTCAATGTGCTGTTTTCCAGTTTTCATGGGCTATTTTCCTGGCACCCGGTGTTGCTGCTGGCAACGCTAGGTTTGGTTGTGGTAGCGCGGTATGATCGCCGGCTTGTGTTTGGAGTAGCGGGGGTATTGGTGCTCAACCTGTACATCATCTCGGCGTGGTGGGCGTGGTGGCAGGGCGATTCCTTTGGCGGACGCATGTTCCTCAATGCCGGCTGGGTATGGATTGTTGGACTGGCAGGATTGTTGCATGTGGTTTGGCAACGTCCCCAATGGCAGCCTATCGTGTTGGGGGTAAGTAGCCTGCTGATTGTGTGGAATGGGCTATCGCTGGTACAATATCGGCTAGGGTTTGTTCCGATGAGCGAACCGCTTACATGGCAACAGATGACACTAGAACGGTTGGTATTACCGTGGACACTCATACAAAAACTGCTGACCTAGAACCAACGTATTATCCAGAGCCGTTATCGCGCAAGGATATACTCCCCTTGACGCTGGCGACTATCGCTATGGGGTTCCCATTAGCGCGTATGCTGCTGCCACCGTTTGTCAAGCCCGGCTTGCTTATGCCGCTTGGCTTGCTCATCCTGTGGTTTGTTTGGCGGCTGACGCAGCCGCGCCGGCTTGTGCAAACGCCGCTTGGTATTCCCCTGTTGATCAACGCCATAGCTCTGGTCTTGACGACAGCTTTTTCCAATGTCGCCGGTGAGACGGTGATGCCGTTGCTCTTCCATTGGGGGGCAGCTATGGGGGTTATGCTGTTTCTGACCATAGATATGTTGGCGCACGGGGTGCGACCACGCATCATTACCTATGCGGTGCTGATTACCATTAGCGTTGCGCTGGTCTACAGTGCCGGGAATATGCTGTTGTGGTGGGGGGCATGGCTCCAGGTGTGGCAGCCCGGTGAGGTATTCTTCCCGGTCTCTTTCCGCCGTGACATTATCGAGACGCAGCCAAACCAAGCGGCTATGATTATCAACACCGGCTTACCATTGGTCATTATTGCGCTGTGGCAAGCCCGCAATCGTTGGCAACGGCTCTTGTGGGCAACGTGGATATTCTTTGCCGTCATTATGCTGTTTACCACCTCTTCGCGTGGCGGATGGATAGCAGCCATTGCGATAAGTGGTACCATTTTGCTGCCGCTGCTTTGGTTCCTCTTTCGCCAACGCCGCTGGAAGAGTATTTGGCGCACACTGGCAATTAGCGGGGGCTATGTGTTGCTGTTTGTGCTGCTCTTTTTGTCTAATTATCGCAGTGTCCACAAGCTCCACGCCGGGCGGGTTGTCTTTACCTCATCCCCTGACCCTGCAACTACTGTGGGGTTTGATCAAGCGGTGCAAGGACTCTCGCACTCTAGCGGGCGCGATACTTTTTGGCGTATTGCGCGACAACTCTTTGAGCAACACCCGATTTTGGGCGTTGGTCCCGCTGGCTATTCTGTTGAATACTACAAGCTGCTCCCCGATATAGGCTATTTGCCGCCACACGCTCACAGCATCTATTTTGCCTTCCTTAGTGAAACTGGTATTGTGGGGTCGTTGGCATTGGCGATTCTCGTTGGGACGACGGTATGGGTTTGGTGGAAGGGGTGGAGTAAGCTGCCCCCGCTCTCTGACAAGTGGTTGTTGATGCTTGGGACGGCAGCAGCAGGGGCGGGGATGGCTGCCCACGGGTTGGTTGATATTCCCACGCGGCAGGTGGGGGGGACGGTCATCTATCTGTTGGCAGCGGGGCTAGGGGTAGCGGGGGTATGGCGACTCGCTGGCAATCATGCCCCAACATCTGCTCGTGATGGCGAGGCTGGTACAGGGAAAACGGGTATCCTGCAACGGTTCCATATGCCGCATCCATTGCATGCGGTGCTGGTCATAGCCGCGATATTCGCATGGGTGGTGGCTATTGCGGTGAGTGTGTTCAAGCCTAGCGTTTCGCCAGACGCTGTGGCAGTATCCCCACAGCTAGAGGCGGTACAACGGGAGGCTGCCCAGGCGGTTATGCTCGGCGAGTATGAGCAGGCGCGAGAATTGTATGCGAATATTCCTACCAGCATTTTGCCTGGGGATGCTGAGGATGTGGCGGAGATGCAAGAGACGATTGCTCGTCAACAGGTGGTAGTGTTGGCGTGGCAGGCTATGGATGATCCCTCCCGTCTGCCGGCGGCACTCCAAGCGCAACAGGAGCTTGCTGCTGCCAATGCTGCTGCTGCGACTACAACTGATACGTCATCATCTGATACGTTATCGCCTGATGCGGTGGCGACTTTCAATCAAGCCGCGCTTTTGCGGGAGATGGGGCAGCAGACGGAGCCATATACGTTGTTGCAAACGCTGGTGCCAACAGCGACACGCCATAGTGCTGCCTATCTGATGTTGGCACAGCAGCATGAAGCGCGGGATGAGATGGAGCAAGCTGGCGAGGTGTGGGAAGCGGCGTTGCAACGCGAGCCGATGTTGGCACACAGTGCTGCCTGCCAACAGAGTGCTCTCTGCCCAACGCTGCCGCTCCCTAACCCGCTCGCTTCAAAGGATGCTGCGCTGGCTACGGCGTGGCAGATTTACCAACAACCAGATGCGGATGCCCCGGCTGCGCTGTGGGAGCTAGGCTATACGTGGAATAGTGTTGAGGTGTGGGCTATTTGCGCGATGACGGCAAAGCAGATGGGGGATACGCACATGTATGAGCGGTGTATGCTGGCATCACGCGATCAGGCGATGATGGAAGACCACGAGCCGACACGTCAGCTTGCCCTAGCCGAGCTCCGCGAAGCCGCTGCTGCCCAAGATGGCGAACGGGTGGCGCAGCTGGTGCGGCGGTGGATTACGCCGCCGTCGGTGGGGGTATGGGTGCCGCAGTTGACCTACCAGATGCTTACGACAGAAGATCGCTTGTTGGCGGAGACGGCATGGGAAGCGGTACAGCTAACGGGTGATGCTGCGCTGGTAGAACAGTGCCGGGGGTATCGGGCGTATGTGGAGGGGGCGTTTGCTGCGGTGGATGGGTGAGCCGGGGGGGATGCGGTTGTGTGGCTAGGCGGCTGATGGGCTGAGGGCTAACTTGGATTTGCCAAATCCGGTAAGATTCGGTATAATTTTTGTGGGCCGGTAGCTCAGGGGTAGAGCATCGGACTTTTAATCCGCTGGTCGTGGGT
>CAZLKK010000307.1:1872-5151 GCA_964559995.1 uncultured Chloroflexaceae bacterium | reverse complement strand
AGTATAGCACATACGTCTTTAGACATGGCGGGGGAGATTCAGGCATTGGCGTTGGAGTTTATGCATGAGGGTCTCCATCCCATTCTCGCATACGCGAGGGCTGCGGGGCAGGTGGATGGTCTACTGACGTGGGCGGGGGAGCGGGTGTTATGTGGCAGCGTGTGGCGTGTGGCGGGGGAGCCGCAAACGAGCGGCTTCGTGGCGATGATTGAAGCGGCGGCGGAGGAGGTGGGGTTGTGAAAAATAAAATCATCATACTCAAGGATATTCACGGGGACGGAAAAGAGAGGTACATAGAACCCATACTACAATTCGCGGATGTGCTTTACGACGAATTTCACGCGGATTCATCGAGCGAGGGGGTTCGGTTACGCGCAAGGCACCAATATGATTGCCTACAGATTTTATTAGCGGCTTACGGGATAGAGATAAACCCGTTGTAAGAATAGTCCCCCCCGCTCGGCGGCGTGCGGGGGGGGTGAGGATGTATTGTGATGGGACAAACAGTTAAGTTAGCGAAGAAATTACGAAATCTAAGTAGACGGTTGGAAGTTTTAGCCGAAGAGTTAGAAGAGCAAGGGGTACTCTTGGCGGCACAAGAGAGCACTGTTGAAGATACAGATGGCGAGGAGTTGACGATCTACCGGGTGGATTTATTTAACACTACGGATTACGGGATCAGGGTAGTGGGCAAGGATGATGTAGAGCTTTTGGCAAGCTGGCTAGGGGTTGAGGTGAGTTTTGATGATGAAGGGGAATAACATGGATTTACAAACAATTCCGTATGATGTGAATGCTGAACGTGCGCTATTAGGGGCGTGTCTGATAGAACCGACAGCAATCCAAGAAATAGCCAATGAGTTAAGGGAGAAGGATTTTTACCTACTGCGCCATGAGTTTATCTATTCGGCTATCAAGCAGTGCTACAAAGAGCGGATACCCCCAGACATTGCTACGGTTGCTGCTGCACTGAGACGGCGCGGCAAAATAGATGAAGCTGGGGGGGTTTCGTATCTTGGGGAACTTTCGGCTGAGGTGCCTAGTGCGGTGCATGTTGACTACTACGCTTCTATTGTAAAGCGTACCTCTGTATTACGCAAGATCATCGAAACGGGGGGAAAGATAACGGCTCTTGGGTATGAAGAGCAACGAGAGATTAACGATATATTCATGGAAATAGAGAAGTACATAGACGGCGTAGATCGGAGTATTTCTCATATCTCGATGGTGCCAGCAGATGAACTGTATGGCATGGACATTGCTCCCCCACGGCATATCATCCAAGATTTGCTCTTGGAA
This sequence comes from uncultured Chloroflexaceae bacterium, assembly GCA_964559995.1. GTDB lineage: Bacteria > Chloroflexota > Chloroflexia > Chloroflexales > Chloroflexaceae > JAAUSY01. Next base: position 3,852 of record CAZLKK010000307.1, on the reverse strand, counting down.
GGGTTTGGCTTTTTGGCAGCCAAACCGGGGATGGGTAAAACGTGGTTGTTGCTCCAGTGGGCAATAGCGAAGGCGAGTGGGGGGCATATCTTTGGGGAGATTTCCACGAATCCCAGCAAGGTGTTATTCCTCGCATTAGAAGATACGCAGGGAAGTTTACAGGAACGATTGAAGTATCTCTCTCCCCATGCGCCCCCCCCGGAAAACCTTTTGTTTGTGACCAAAGAGACGGGGTGGAAGGCGATAGATGAAGGGGGACTAGCAGACTTGGAGAGTGTGCTTCGCAAGCATATGGATATTGAGTTTGTCGTAATAGATACCTTGACTGCGGTTTCTCCTAACATCCCACGGGGAAATCCCTACCGGGAAGAGTATAAAGCGTTCAAGCCCATTGTTGACCTCGCGGATCGATACCATGTGGCGATTTTGGGGGCGTACCACTTTAACCAGGGGGACAAGAAAGATGTCTTAGAGATGGTCAATGGGTCTTCAGGGTTGCCAGCGGTATGCGTCAATCGCATGGGGATTATCCGAGAGCGATTTGCCAATGAAGCCCGGTTTGTATCGGCGGCGAAGCGATCAAAGGAGATTGATTGGATGCTGAAGTTCGACCCGGAGCTGTTCCAGTGGAACAAGACGGGGGAGACATCCCGTGTGCTCATAAGTGAGCAGCGACAGGCTGTGCTGGACTATTTGGAGCAGAACGGGCAAGCATCACTGAAGGAGATCGTGGCGGCGGTTGACGGGCAGTACAACAACATGATCCAGTTATTGAAGTCCATGAAGAAAGACCAACAGTTGGTATCACCGGTACGCGGCGTGTATGCGTTACCCGATCATGCCGATCATGACGATCATGATCGGGGGCTTCATGATCGGCTTCATGATCGAGGCGATCATGAAGGGGATAGTGGGTATTTGGCTTCAAATGGACATGGCAGAATCCTTCATGATCGTCATGATCGTCATGATCGCCATGATCGCACTCATGATCGACCAAAATGCGATCATGACGATCATGACGATCATGAACTGCTCCAGAATGGGGTAAAACGACCCGCATTTCATGATCGATCCGATCATGAAGCCGATCATGACGATCATGAAGCTAGGCTCTTGGATGTACCCCGAATAGAACACAGACCTATGTATGGAAGGGGAGACTAATGCAATTACGGGAAATTTACGAACTGATGCATTGGGAAGCTGATAAATATGGCGAGTCTACGTCACGGCTAAAAGGTGGCGTAAAAATGAAGTTGGTCAAGCACGGATCGGGCAGCTATACCATAGCTGTATGGCGGCGACATAAAAAATTGGGGGAGACAGAGATTATCACGTTTCACCGTCATTTTGCCATACCAGCAGGGGCGAAACGGATTCCTGCCACGGGGCAAGCGGAGCGGTTTGGTATGGACGACGGACCGGTATCAACAGAAGCGCACTGGTTTGGAGTGGCGTGGAAGGTAGAAAGGAATTGACCATGACCATGTTGGCACAACAAGGCTATGACTATACGGCTATAGAGGACTACGCCATATCGGAGCGCGTTGCATCGGCGGCAGCGACAATTCATGTCTTTATGCGCGACATCGGGCAAAGCATTATCACCATAGGGAACGAACTCCGGGTTGTGAAAGCACAAATCCCTCACGGCGAATGGGGCAAGTGGCTAGAAGCTGAATTTGGTTGGTCAGACCGTCAAGCCCAGCGTTTCATGAAGGTGTCATTACGCTTTGAGGGCAAAACCGACAATTTGTCGGATTTTGGCACGTCAGCACTGTACCTCTTGGCAAGTTCAGACGATGAGGTAATAGACGAAGCGATAGAACGGGCTAAGAACGGAGAACACATCAGCCATGCTGTGGCTAAGGAGATGGTAGCAGATCGCAAGCAATCACAATCAGCGGGTGTCGTGTGGGTTGAGGATGAGACGGAAGCTGCGCCGGTGCAAGAACAATCAGAAGGACGGTGGGAAAC
>CAZLKK010000307.1:0-1862 GCA_964559995.1 uncultured Chloroflexaceae bacterium | reverse complement strand
AGAGAACGGCGAGTACATCTCTCACGCTGTGGCAAAGAAGATGGTAGCAGAGCGCAAGCAAGCTGCTGGTGTGGTGTGGGCGGGGGATGAGACGGAAGCTGCGCCGGTGCAAGAACAATCAGAAGGACGGTGGGAAACATGCAATAGGTGTAATCACCACAAAGTTGTAGTACACCAAAAGGGAGACACCATAACAGTCTACTATGGGCAATATGAGGATGGGGCTTTCATTTGCAATCACTGCCTGGAGCAGCAGCAACAACTCGTTGCGGAAGAGCCAGAATGTTGCACCGTCAACTGTGGGGTATGTGGGCAAAAAACCTACATAGGAAATCTCCACAACGGAGTATATCATTGTGATGAGTGTTGGGAAAAACTCCCATCATCCACAGATCGAGAAAAAAGTGTTGCACCAGCGCAAGAGATAGTAGAAGAACTGCCCCCGGAAGTTGTCTACTACAAAATCTACTTGTTCGGAATAGAACTAGCACAACATGCGAAAGACGCAATGCATGCAATAGGGAAGGATATTTTATACAGAAAAAGCTATACACACCATATCCCCCCCGAAGACGAATTAAAAAACGCAGTAAAACGCCACTTCGATAATCTTTATACCGTAATAGCAGACAGGATGCTATTTGCTGAAACGGAAAGGGAGTAGACATGGATACACAGAATTTTGACGGCATGGTCGTACAAGAAGCACAGGTTCATCAAACAATCGTAGAACTATTTGACGCTATGATGCCAGATGGGCAGTACGACCCCGCGGACGACCCGCGAACGGACGAACCTTACGCCCGTTTGCAAGGTCTAGTGGGATATACCACGGCGAAGGGGATAAAGACGGGGCTAAATGCTATCTTGGTAAGGTGGTTCGAGAATGCAGTTAGCTGAAGCGGTTGACGCATACTTGCAATCTATCAGCATACATATGGCAGCCGGTAGCGTGAAAGCGTATCGCTACCGGCTGCGCTTTTTTATAAAGCGGGTACAAGGAGACGTTGAGAGTATAAAATTGGCTGATCTGCAAAGGGTAACAGCATCGTACAAGCGGGGCAGGTCAAACTCATCAACACGGCTCTTGGTCAACTCCCTACGCTCATTTTTTGATTGGTGCGAAGCGGAGGAGATTATTGAGCACTCTCCCGCTACACGACTCAAAGCTCCGCCCAGAGATCAACATGTCCCCCGTGCTCTCTCAAAAGATACAGCCCGTAAGGTGGTCATGATATGCGAGTATGCGTTAGATGGTGAGTATCGAGATATACGCAACGCTACGCTGGTACTCTCGTTGCTCTTTGCAGGGCTACGGAGAGCGGAGGCTGTGGGGTTGCGCTGGCGAGATATAGATACAGAGGGGAAAGTACTCATTGTGCTTGGCAAGGGAAACAAAGAACGTCGCATTCCTATGCACAACCGACTCCAAGCAGCATTTCGTATATTGGATCGCCACAAGCGGGGGCATGGGGTTGTTTTTGCGCGTGAGGACGGAGAGATGCTCTCCCTTACATCAGTAAACCAAGTCATTTTTGACGAATGGCTACGCCCGCGACTAGGGCAACACATTACCCCTCACCAATTACGCCATACTTTCGCTACAATAATCATTGAGAAGGGAGGGAGTATGGACGAGGTACGTGCTCTTTTGGGGCATACTAGCATAGCCACAACCCAAACCTATGTACTGACAAGCGCGGAACGGTTGCGAAAAGCGGTAGATTTGCTGTAGTTTCACAAACCTACCGTTTTCGTCCTTAGAATGGCATATTCTTAGGGTGTCTAACGCAACGGTTTCCTAAACCGTGTGCCACAGGTTCGAGTCCTGTCGGGGGCGCGTTAGCTCCCCCCGCTCTGCC
>CAZLKK010000306.1:0-5171 GCA_964559995.1 uncultured Chloroflexaceae bacterium | reverse complement strand
TGGCGGGGACGACGGGACTTGAACCCGCGATCTCAGCCTTGACAGGGCTGCATGTTGACCACTACACCACGCCCCCGTAGATACTCCCGTGGGAGTATGCACGAACTTTTGTGGTGACCCCAGCGGGATTCGAACCCGCGATCTTCACCTTGAGAGGGTGACGTCCTGGTCCACTAGACGATGGGGCCCAGTTCGTACTCTTTTTTCCCCTAACGAGGAGATAGTATAGCACACTCTCCCGGAAAATGCAAATCATGAGCACCCCCATGATTTGGGGGCTTATGCCGCAGTCTTTGTGGGTTCCCCCCAAATGTGAACACTTACGGGGGTATGGCACAGGGCAGGGCTTGATTATAGCATACCGCTTGTGGCATAGAGAAATGTGGTATACTTGCCCGTATGAAAACGAACATATCTCCCGAAAAGCAAACACCCCCAGGACGGTTTGGTCCTTACGGCGGTAGCTACGTCCCGGAGACGCTCGTCCCGGCGATAACCGAACTCCAAGAAGCCTATGCTGCCATCCGTGAGGATGCGACCTTCTGGCAGGAACTCGACACGCTCAACCGCACCTATGTAGGGCGACCCACCCCGCTCACCTATGCGAATCGCCTAACCGACTATTGTGGCGGCGCACGTATCTACCTCAAACGTGAAGACCTCGCCCACACTGGCGCACACAAGATCAACAACGCGCTAGGGCAGGGGCTACTGGCAAAGCGTATGGGCAAACAGCGCATCATAGCCGAAACTGGCGCAGGGCAGCATGGCGTAGCCACGGCGACGGTGTGTGCTTTGCTTGGTATCCCCTGTGTCGTCTACATGGGCGAAGAGGATATGGCTCGCCAGCGACCTAACGTCTTTCGTATGCACCTGTTGGGGGCAGAAGTGCGTGGGGTCAGCAGTGGTAGTCGCACCCTCAAGGATGCCATCAACGAGGCTATGCGGGACTGGGTGACAAACCCCGATAGCTACTACCTACTAGGCTCTGCGCTTGGCGCACACCCCTACCCAACGATGGTACGCGATTTTCAGCGCATCATTGGCAAGGAAGCTCGCCAGCAAATACTCGATGCTACTGGGAGTTTGCCAGACCTTGTGCTGGCGTGTGTGGGAGGCGGCTCCAATGCGATAGGCATGTTCTCGGCGTTTCTCGATGAGCCAGATGTTGCCCTGTGTGGCGTAGAGGCAGGCGGACGTAGCAGGCGACTAGGCGACCATGCCGCACGCTTCTTTGCCCCCCAACAAGGCGTGCTCCAGGGCACCTATTCCTACGTGTTGCAGGATGAAAACGGACTCATAGCCCAAACCCACAGCATATCCGCCGGGCTAGACTACGCCAGCATTGGTCCTGAACACGCTTGGCTCCATGACACCGGGCGGGTAAGCTATACCAGTGCCAGCGATGACGAAACGCTCAACGCTTTTCAGTTACTTTCGCAACTAGAGGGTATCATCCCTGCGCTAGAGAGTGCCCATGCCATAGCTGAAACGATTAAACGTGCGCCCCCCATGCCCGCCGATCAAACCATCCTGGTCAATCTCTCTGGGCGTGGTGATAAAGACATCTTTACCGTTGCCAAAGCCCTGGGAGAGACTGTCGGGGGGTAAGCACATAAGGACTATGCATGGGGACATGTGGTATTATCCTCAACCCGAATGCCGGGCGGGGACGGGCAAAACAGATCTTCCACACATTGACGCAAGCCCTACAAGCCGTTGGGATACACTATGTTGTGGCGGAGACTCCTGCTCCCCACACGGCACCGCACCTCACCCGTCAGCTTATCGAGGAAAACGGCTATGATCCGATTATCGTGGTGGGCGGCGATGGGACTATCAATGAGGTGGTCAATGGCATTATTGCCAGTAAGCAAGCGGGTAGCGGGGGGGCAGCACTAGCCATTATCGCCGGGGGGACGGGGAATGATTTTGTGAAGACGTTGGGCAATGGCAAGCCTGCATCGCTCCAGCATACGGTCCAGTGCATAGCCAATGGAACACAGCGAACGATAGACGCTGGACACATCATGATACCCAATACCCCCAATGGTTCTAGCACAGAGCACGAGCAGCCACGAGCACGCTATTTTATCAATGATGTGGGCTTGGGTATCTATGCGTTGGTAGCCGATGAGAGTCTAGGCAGCACCCGTCTGACGGGACTAGCGGTGTATGTACGGGCAGTAGTGCGAGCTTTAGCTCGGCATCGCCCCATCCCACTTGTGTTGCACTACCATGAGCAGCAGCATACCCGTTGGGTGTTGTTAGCCGCTATTGCCAATGGACGCTATCAGGGGGCAGCATTTTGCCTCACCCCACAGGCACAGCTAGATGATGGCTTGCTAGATGTCTGTACCATAGACTCTATCCCGTCTTGGAAAATCATTCGCCACATACCCGGCGCAATGCGTGGCACCCATACCAAGCAACCGCAGGTGCAGATGGGACAAACAACGCATGCAACCATAACGAGTGATCAGCCGTTGATTGTCTCTACAGACGGCGAGATCATTGCCCGCTGTGCTCACCATATCAGCATCCAAGTGATGCCCCAAGCCCTAGAGGTCGTGGGCTAGGGGTATTTCGAGCCGCGAGTGTCCATGGGTCCATGAGCGGATGTCTAGGGGGCAAGGGGATAGAACTGCTTTTCAGCAGAAATGACCAGTGGTTTCCCAAAAAAAGGAATGTGAAACCATGCCATATTTACACGACATAAGACAAATCATACAAAAAAGGAGAAATGTACCATGCAATTACTCTACCTCAATCCACTTGAGTTAGAACCCGATCCCGAAGGACTCCGCGAGGAGTCGGGGGATATAGAGGGATTGGCAGAAACCATAGCCGACCAGGGTATGCTCCAACCGCTTGGTGTGGTGCGTATGGCAGAGGGCAAGTATCGCGTAGTCTACGGCAACCGCCGTCGTTCTGCTGCGATCCAACTCCACATGGAGAAAGTCCCCTGTATCCTGTTGGATGCCGAGGACACCGACTTGTTGCTGCGCCAACTGATTGAAAATGTGCAGCGGCAAGAACTCAACGACCTAGAGAAAGCCCGGGCTTTTGCCCGTTTGCGCTCACGCATTGCCGAGATGCACCATATCTCCACTGAGGGCGACCTGGATGATGCAGTAGGAAAATCCGTTGGCTTGACGGGGCGAACTGTGCGCCGCTACATTGGGCTACTAGAGCTTCCCCAGGAAATACAACAGCTTATTCGCCGTGGCGAACTAACTGTTACCCAAGCCCAACATCTACGCCGTATCCCCAACAAGCATACGCAAATTGAACTGGCAAAAGCTGCCGCTGAAGAGGGCATGTCTGCTGCCGACCTGAGCCGCCTCGCCGGGTACTTTGTTGCCAACCCTGGCTTAACGCTAGAAACTGCTTTGCAAGCCCTAGAGCAAGGGGTACACATTCCAGACCGCCCGGTGTTTGAGGGGATACCTGAAAGTGGCGGTGGACCACTTGGCAAAACGAGTGTCATATCCGTTGAAGAAGTTGAGAACGATGATGATCTGTGGGATGATGATGATGATCTAGCACCAGACGATAGCGAGTTCTTGAGCGTTGAGGACGATACCATCGAGAACAAGCCCCAAAATAAAGCACGGGTCTTTCGTATCCGCTCGCTAGACCATATGGTAGATGAAGCAGACCGTATCTCCCGCGCCTATGCTGAGGGTGAATTAGAAAAGTGGCTCCAGAAAGATGAAAGTGCATCCTACAAGCTCCGTTTGTTGCTCAAACAACTGGAGACCCTCACTAATGGACTGCGCGGGATGGCGCAAAAGTTTGGGTGGAATGTAGATACCGAATAGCCCCGTTTGTGCAGGGGTTATAGAGGTGAGGAGGCTACTACCGGGGTGAAACCCCGGAATGAACACCTAGCCTATGTAACGTTGCTGTGCTGTCATCGTCTTACCTATGACGATGGCAGTACAGGACGATCTTTCGCTGCTTTCGCTGCTTTCGCGCTTTCGCGCTTTCGCTCCTTAGCTCCTTGTCGAGTGTGCCAAGAAGAGGTCTGCCCGATCCACGATACGCCCTTTTTCCCCCGTTTGTCCATGGTCTTGCGTTGGTTGGGGAAGGGGGGGCGGCATGGGTTTCTGCTGCGTATCAGACGAGAGATACTTCATAAGCTCCAGCTTGCGAACAATCGCCTCGCCAATCTGCCAGCAGATGATCGGCGTACCAGCGGCAAGAAAGGACCGCCAGATAGCCCCTTCATACACTTTCCATGTAACCGGCTCCATCGTGTTGTTTTTGCTTTCCTGCTCAATAGTGTGCGCTTCTACCGCAACCGGCACGAGGGTCAACCCAACTCCAATGGCAACTTCAAGCCATTCATGGTCTGGCTTGAGATGGAGTTTGCGTTCTATCAAGGCAAGCGCGGTGGCATAGCCTGTGGATACTGCCATGACGTACAGGGGTACTTTGATGAGAAGTCGCGTATCTGTATCCATAGTGATAAATAATTCTCCTTTGTGCTAACAATGCTCTTCCCCTATAAAAAGCTCAGCCTTTTTGAAAGCTAGAACTTTACTTTACGGTATTATACTATATATTGTAGTAGGTTCAAGGGGTATGCTCTATTTCCGTTAAGGGGTAAAGGATGATTTTAGGAGGAGGATAACCGGACAAAGCCCCCCATGGGTATGCTTTCAGGGGGATGTCAGATGGGCAAAGGCTACCTTTATTATTCCCCGCTCCCCCTGCTCCCGCTCCCATCCCAGGGCGAGGGGGAAAATAACAGGTGTCAAACGAAACACAGGGAGATGACAACTCCCCTTCCCCGGTATATAATGGCTATGAGGTGATACCTATGACACAACAACTTATTCTTGAACTACCAGACGATCCCTACGCAGCAGTACAAAGAACAGCAGACTTTAATGCCAAAACACCTAGCGAATGAGTATTGGCATACCTGCCTATCTTGCTGTATGAGAACGGGGTAAACGGCAATCATACCCATCATCATCAAAACCAACGCTCAGATGATGAACAACCGTCGATGACCGAAGAAGAGCAACAAGCCAAAGCCGAATACGAAGCCATGTGCGCTAGAATAGAAGCTGATTGGCAGCAACTAAAAAATGGTCGCCAACATACCTACCAGAGGATGAAGCCATCAAGTTAGCTATACTATAATGAAGCAACACCTC
>CAZLKK010000305.1:0-5180 GCA_964559995.1 uncultured Chloroflexaceae bacterium | reverse complement strand
CCACCACCATTGAACCTGTCCTTATTATACGAGGGGGATGGGGGGGGACGGAGCGACCCGCTCCCCTCCGGTATCTGTGTTTATCTGTGTTCATCTATGGTTTATTCCTGCCCGGAATGTCCCGGTATATAGGACTTTGACACCGCCCTGATACTGCGGTAATCAGGGATTGAAAAAACAGAAAAAACTGTTACAATAGAAATAACGGCTATAACAAAGGAGTTACGCTTATGGACATAACCGAGACAACCGAGAGAAACGAGAGAACGGCTACAACGGACGGACCACAGACTCCCCCCATCTCCCTGAAACGGAGCCAGTGTGGAACAGAGGAGAACGAGGAAATCCTACGGGATTACTACTCCCAAATGCTCATGATTCGCCGCTTTGAAGAACGCACCGGCGAAATGTATACGAAAGCCCGCATTGGCGGCTACTGTCACCTCAACCTGGGTGAAGAGGCAACGATTGTGGGGCTGATGGCGGCACTTGAACCTGACGACTATATCTACACCAACTACCGCGAGCACGGCTATATCCTCGCCCGTGGCATCCCCCCCAACCGTATTATGGCAGAGCTTTTTGGTAAGCAAACGGGCGTATCCCGTGGGCGCGGCGGCTCTATGCATATGTTTCATAGCAAAGCGCACTTTATGGGCGGCTATGCCATTGTTGGGGGGCAGATACCGCTGGCAGTGGGGGCGGCGTTTGCGCTCAAGTACCAAAACTTACCCGGCGTGGTTATCTGCCAAATGGGAGACAGCACGACAAACATTGGCGCGTGGCACGAGTCGCTCAACATTGCCAAACTACACAACCTGCCGGTGATCTTCTACATCGTCAACAACGGCTATGGCATGGGAACACGGGTTGAGCAGGGGTCTGCCGAGCCAGAATTGTACAAGAAAGGCTGTGCCTATCGTATACATGGCGAGCGAGTAGACGGCAGAGACCTGTTGGAAGTTCGCAACACGGTATGCAACCTCCGTTCGTGGGTTATTGATCAGGGCGAGCCGGCGATTTTGGAGGCGATGAGCTATCGTTTCCGGGGACACTCGGTGATAGACCCCGCCCGCTACCGTCCCCAGGAGGAGGTCGAACGGGAGCAGGCAGATGATCCTATCCAACGCTATGCCCAATTCCTACGCGACAAAGGGTTGGTTGACGAAGGCTGGTTTACCCACATTGATCAGCAGATTGTCCAACAGGTAAATGAGGCTATAGAGTATGCCGAGACCAGTCCTGACCCCGATGTGGAAGACCTCTACCTCAACGCCTACGCCACACCAGTTGAAAATATGCCAGCATAAGGAGCTAGACCATATGGGAACGATGACCTATCGGCAGGCACTCAATGAGACGCTGCGCGAAGAACTGGAACATGACGAAAACGTTATCCTGATGGGTGAGGAAATCGGCATTTTTGAGGGATCGTATAAGGTGACGGCGGGACTCCACCAGCAGTTTGGCGCACGTCGCATCATAGACACCCCGATTGCTGAAGAGGGCTTTGTGGGTATTGCCATTGGTGCGGCGATGCTTGGGCTGCGCCCGGTAGTTGAGATTATGACCATCAACTTCTCGCTGCTGGCAATGGACCAACTCGTCAACCATGCGGCAAAGATACACTATATGTTTGGGGGTAAGGTGCAGGTGCCAATGGTGCTTCGCACACCGGGCGGCGGTGGGCAGCAGCTTGCTGCCACGCACTCGCAGAATCTTGAGGTGATGTATGCCTTTGTTCCTGGGCTAAAGGTCGTGGCACCTGCGACCCCGAATGATGCGCGTGGGTTGTTGCGTAGTGCCATACGCGACAATGACCCGGTAATCTTTGTGGAAAACCTGTCGCTCTATAGCACAAAAGGCGAGGTCTCCAACGACCCCGAATTGACGGTACCAATTGGCAAGGCGGACATCAAAAAAGCAGGGACAGACATCACGCTAATTGGCTATTCACGGGCGACCCTCTCCACCCTCAAGATTGCCCAACAGTTGGAGGATGAATACCAGATTAGTGCTGAAGTGCTTGACCTACGTTCGCTGCGTCCGCTGGATCGCCCGGCTATCATTGAGTCGGTGAAGAAGACCAATCGTGCCTTGATTGTCGAGGATGACTGGTACTCCTATGGCATTGGGGCAGAGATTGCCGCCACTATCCAAGAACAGGCTTTTGACTATCTGGATGCACCGGTGCGCCGTATAGCCAGCAAAGAAGTACCGCTCCCCTACGCCAAGAATCTGGAAAGAGCCGCTATGCCCAATGATGAAGATGTGCTCCAAGCGGCGTTGGCTGCGCTTGAAGGCACGAGCAGATAAACAGGAGGAAGAAACGACATGGCAGAAGTAACGATGCCGCGGTTGAGCGACACGATGAGCGAGGGTACCATTGGGAAGTGGCTCAAGCAGCAGGGTGATCAGGTTAGCAAGGGCGATGTGCTGGTTGAAATAGAGACCGACAAGGCGACTATGGAGCTTGAAGCCTATGAAGAGGGGGTGCTCCAGCAAATTCTGGTAGCAGACGGCGAGACCGTCCCGATTGGGCAAGCAATTGCGCTGATTGGTGATGGGAATGAGCAACCTGCCGATACATCCAGTAGCACTCAACCTGCCTCGCAACCCACCAGCAAACCTCAACCCGCCAGTCCATCCCCACCAGCGGCTGCTGCGCCTAGCCCAACTGGTGATCCTACTGATGATCATGGTGAGCGGGTGTTGGCATCACCGCTGGCACGGCGCATAGCCGAGGATCGCGGTATAAACTTGCGGCAGGTGCAAGGGACGGGACCAAATGGGCGCATTATCCGCGAAAATGTGGAAGCCTACCAAGAAGCTGCCCCCGCATCCACAACGGCAACGGATGCTGCCGCAACGCAGCCAACTTCGCCCCCACGTTCGACAACGCCACCCGCTGCTGCCCCAACGCCGAGTATGGCAGCACCGGCTGGTAGTACGGTGCAGTCGCTCTCGCGGATGCGGCGGGCTATTGCCCAGAAGATGACCGAGGCGAAACATGGGACTCCCCATTTCTATGTGACGGCAGAGATCGCTATGGATGAGACGCTGGCTTTACGTAAGCAGATAAACGATTCGCATGCATCGTCAGTGAAAATCTCGGTAAATGACTTTATCATTAAGGCGATGGCAAAGACGCTGGCAGAACACCCGGAACTCAACCGGAGCTATGTTGTTGCAGAGGATGGCACACCGGGTATTGTTGAACATCCCGATATTAACATCAGTGTGGCTATGGCAGTGGATGAGGGCTTAATCGTCCCGGTTGTTGCCCAAGCGGATAAGAAGAGCTTAGGGACGATTGCTGCTGAGGTGAAGGAGTTGGCAACGCTGGCACGCGAGGGGAGTATCAAGCAGCATCAGCTTGAGGGGGGAACATTTACCGTTTCCAATTTGGGTATGTATGATGTGACGACCTTTACGGCTATTATCACGCCGCCCCAAGCGGGGGTGCTGGCGATAGGCTCTATCCTGGAGCAGCCGGTGGTGCGCGACCATGAGCTAACGATTGGGCATATGATGTATGTGACGCTGAGTGCTGACCATCGGGTCGTGGATGGGGCAACGGCAGCCCGGTGTCTGCATGCGTTCAAGCGGATGCTGCAATCGCCACTCAAGTTGTTGGTGTAGCAAGCCCCCCATCCCCTGCCCCTTCCCTTTCGGGCAACCCCCCCTATCCCTACCCCTTTCTCCCCCAGGGAGAAAGGGAACCGGGCAGGTGTTCCCCCTCGTCCATTCTAGGGCGAGGGGGCGGGGGGAGAGAGTCTCCCCCTACTCAACAAACCTGTTGGTATAGGCTTCCTCTAGCGGCATCTCTTTGGTGAGCAGGTCATTGTCCAACAAGAAAGTGCTGGTTTGCTGCCAGACTTCGGGGTCGCTATAGCCGAGCGTGTCCGCCTGCCAATAACGTACACTCTCCTCAAGCACCTGCTGTTGTAGCTCTTGATCACTGCCTTCAGCTTCTGGAATGTACGTAAGGCATATCTGGAAAGCCGCTTGTGGGTCAGCGATAGTGTCACTCAGTCCACGTAGCGTTGCCTCGACAAAGGCTTCCACCACCGCAGGCTCGGCGGCGAGATAGTCGTCAGTAGTGATAATGCCGTCTGACACCAGCGGATAAATGTCTGCCACACGCAAGGTCGCAACCTCATAGCCTAGCGAACGCAGTTGTATTGGCTCATTGGTTGCATAGCCCACCGCCACCTCTACGTTATCCTCGGCGACCATCTGGACCTGATTAAAGCCAATGTCCATAATGTTCAAGTCGGTTTCCTGGAGATCATGGGCATAGAGCACTGCCAACAAGCCATAATAGCTGGCACCAAACCGCCCCGGTATGCCAATACTCTTATCGGTTAGGTCATCAACGCTGGCTAGGGGAGTGCTCTCCTTGCTAAAGAAGGCAACCGGGAAATCCTGTGTCACCGTGGCGACTGTTACCAGTGGGATGTCGTTTTGACGGGCGAGCAGCACGGAGATACCGCTGATAAAGCCAAATTGCGCCTTATCCTGGGCAAGCAGTTGGACTGCTTCGTCTTCATACATATACTCGAACGTCACATCTAGCCCAGCTTCAGTATAGTAGCCATTGCTATCGGCAACGTAGTAGGGGGCAAACTGCACATTGGGAATGTAGGGAAAGGCAACAGTGACCGCTTGCACTGGCTGGTCAGTTGTTGTGTCGGCTGATGTGGTAGTGGTTAGGGTATCTGTGTCCCCCGATGCAACGGGGGGGGATTCGGCGGCTGTAGGAGCAGCGGCTTGTTGTTGGGATGCGGGGGCTTGCCCACAGGCAGCCAAAATCAGGCTACCAAGCATAACGATCATCACGATAATGTGGTTCTTCATACTGAGTCTTGTATTCTCCTTTTCAACTTCAACTTACTTACAAAGATGAGGATATTAGGCTTGCCAATCAACCAACAGGTGCTCAAGAAGAGTTGCCAATGTGTAGAGCACAAGGGTGATGGTTGCCAGCGTAATGAGCGCAACGAAAATGAGCGGCGTATCAAACAAGCCCCGCGCAATGGTAATCATAGCCCCTAACCCCGCTCTACCTGCGACAAACTCTGCCACCACTGCGCCGGTAGTTGCCAGCGACAACCCAGTGCGTACCCCGCTGAAAAAGATGGGCAATGCCAGGGGGACTTCTACATAGCGAAACACCT
>CAZLKK010000304.1:0-5209 GCA_964559995.1 uncultured Chloroflexaceae bacterium | reverse complement strand
CTAGATACCGGGCAAGAGATTCCCGACAGAAACGCAGAGACGCAGAGACGCAGAGGAATCGGGCAAAATGGGGTTATGCAGGTCATCTTGACCGGAAATCCTGTCCGGTATCTGTGTTCATCTGTGTTCATCTGTGGTTAAAACTTGCCCAGAATTGACATAATCTACCCATGTAAGGACAGGGGGGAAGAGGGGAGCGGTGTCGCCCTACAATGGGAATGGGTGGGCAAGTAGACATCGTGAAATACGCCAGTATTGGTGATAAACGTGGGAAGGGCAGGGGGTTCTGTTGGCATGCAACAGTCCGTTACTCTGCTTGGGCTTGGGCTTGGGGTTGACCCTGGGCTTTTGCCCGTTGCTCCTCACGTTTTGTCTGTTGCATCAGCTTTGTAGTAATGCTAGTCGCAAAGACCGTCATAGACTCAAACTCGTTATCCCACATTGGCACCCCTTCGATAATCGCCATATCCTCTGGATTACGAAGGGCATCACGCACCTTGCGCCATTGTTTTTGTCCAATATAGACAATGTAGCTTGTTTCCGTGGGGGTAGGTTGGGGTATACCCTTTGGCAGGTTGTCTACCTTCGGAGTATGCTGCATCATAGCCAGCGTGAACCCCTTTTTCTCTACCGTCTTGCCGAGCGATCCTATCAGGGTAATTTTCACAGTAGTTGCCTCATTTCGCCGTTTCTTGGCAATAGCGATCCAGTCTTTCCGGTCTGCCCAATTTGCAGGCGGGACAGACGGTTGTTCAGTCCCATCCTCGTTTTCTTTGCCTTTTTTGTTTTTGGGAAAGGCATAAACAATGCGCTGCTGGTCTGGGGTGAGTTTCTTGTAGGCGAGGTAAAAGTAGACCCCGCCCGGCGTACGGCGACGGCTGCCATCGGGCAGCATCATGCCGCCATTAGCCTCAACTTGCTGTACCTCTTTGAGCAATGCCAACGCAGCTTCCTCGCCGATAAATTCAACGATGGAACGAAGTTGCCCCCACGGACGAGGTTTTCTTTCGCCGAGAGCATGGGCAATAGAGATGAATGTTGGTCTGGTTTTTTTTGTTGGTTCGTCAGTCATCGAATGACATCCTTAAAAACATGGCTCGATTGTATCGGTGCTTACTGTACCATGCAGTGGCGATTGTGGCAAACGGAAGCACTCAAGTGCCTAGCAATAGCCCCTCACATCATTGACGTGTGCGTATACATAGTGTTTACTATAACATAAGCGTATGGACGAGAAGCAAGAAGAAGTAACCAATTGAAGCGTATGAAGAGGAGAGGAACTATGAAATGGCTATCAATGCTTGCTCTACTGGGTATCTGTACTATCCTGAGCGGGTGTGGCAATGCCCAAGATACCTTTGACAGACACCTAACAGTCGCCAGTGAACGCTACTGTGAACCAAGCCGCTACATCACCTTCACCAACAACAGCAAGGTGGCAGGTACGCTAGAAGGGTGGTATATCTCGGCAATTCATGGGGTATATTCATTGCCGGATATTGTCCTAGAGCCAGGTAAAAGTCTCAAGGTGTGGAGTGGTAAGGGAACAAGTGATGAGGGGAATTACTATCTAATGCGAGAGAGAGACCAGTGGGCATTAAGTTTACCCCCCCCTGTGGGGTATTTGACTAGCATATACATTGAAAAAGCGGTAGAGCACAATAGATTTTGGGAAGGACGCTCAACCATAACATTTATCTCTACCAATTCCCTCTGCCCCTAAATAATCAAGTAATCAAGCGCAAGAGCACAGAAAGGAATGACCACAATGAAAAGGCAATTGTTACCGGTATCAATGG
Source organism: uncultured Chloroflexaceae bacterium (assembly GCA_964559995.1). Classification (GTDB taxonomy): domain Bacteria; phylum Chloroflexota; class Chloroflexia; order Chloroflexales; family Chloroflexaceae; genus JAAUSY01. The sequence continues at coordinate 3,410 of CAZLKK010000304.1, read as the reverse complement.
GTATATTGGGTATGCTGCTCCTCACCCTCACCATCCTGAGCGGGTGTGGTCAAAACCAACAACAAGCCCAACGGGAGTTTGATAACAACCTAACCGTCACGAGTGAGCACTACTGCCAACCAACGAGCCGCTATCTTACCTTCACCAACACCAGCAATGTGACAGGCACGTTGCAAGATTGGTTTGTCGTGAAGTCCAATATGTATGCTCCCATACCCTTACCAGATATTGTCCTGGGTCCAGGCGAAAGCATCAACCTATGGAGCGGTAGGGGGACAAACGATGAGGAGAATTACTACATGATGCGTGCAAGGGATACATGGGCAGTCTCAACTATGCCGGTGGATCGCTTCTTTGTTGGCAAATGGGTTGAGGAGGGACCATTTTGGAATAGGAATCAATACATGATTGGACCAAAAAATGAGCTTTGTCCGGCAGAACCGTTCTAGTAAAGCCGGCACTTTTGCGGTAGGATAGAAGAAGATAATCCAAGCCTTTGCTTGTAGAGAGTCCAAGTAAGGAGTGCCTTATGGATACTATCCACAATCAGCCACCCTATGACCCGAAAGGTGATAGTGATACTTTGGGGAAACCCCGCCCATACATTGCCTATCCTAATTTGGCGTTGTTTGTTGGGGCTGTCTTGTGTGCTATCATGTTGTCGCTTGGTCTTGGTATGGTTTGGTTGCTTGCTCTGGTAGGGGGAGTGTATATTGGTTGGATGAGAGTATGGGTATTGTTAGCGATAGCTTGGATAATGGCTTGGATATATGTTATGCTCTTTTTGGTTAGCAATATCATGGGAAAATTCAGCATAATCAAGTTTGTGAAGAGCAAACGTCCACTCCTACGTTGGACCTATAGCCAAGCGGATTGGCAACGATACAAGCGGGAACAGTGGGACGACCAGCTAGAACAAGTCTCCTTTTTCCCAGGGCAACTCATCTTCATGTTTGCATTTTTGGGCATGTTCATTGGAATGCTCATAGGAGTAGAGCAACGGGAGCAGGAAGCTGTCCTCGTATTGCTGATAATTGGAACATGTATTGGTTTGGCAATGGGGGCGTTATTTGGGGGCATTATTCTGGTAAGTAAATACTTCGAAGCCTGGTGGAACTACCATCGGGCAAAGCGGGCAATGGTTGTAATAGGGGATTGTGAGATACTGTATGGTCCCAACTACTTCAAGAGCACTGGTATGAGTCTGTATATTCACAGCGTAACGCTTACGGAAGAGCCAGAACCCATACTCACGCTCGTGACCCATAAACGTGTGAGTTCAACCCCACCTTCTATCAGAAAAAAGATATGGACTATTCCCGTTCCCTCACATCTCGTTGAAGAAGTGCGCTTGGTAATTGCACAGATGAAGCTAGGTGAATATCGGTATCAGGCGATTATTGAGCAAGGGCAACGGTTTTTGCGGTATGTCATCCCACAGTTCCCACAGTTCCTTCAGGATACAGAAAGGGATTTACCTATGCATTATACAAATAAGAAATCAATTGATGAACATCTCACCAACTTTCCCCATATAGATGGGCTTATCAATATAGGGGCGATTATCTTGGGTATTGCCTTGATAACCGGTGCAGTTGGCGCAGCGGTCTATGTAGGGTTTTTGGACATCGTATGGCTGACTATCTTGGGGGTCATGCTGATTTTTTGGTGTGGGTTCTTTATCATTCTTCTGCCGATTGGGATTATGGGGTTTGTCCTCATATCCAACTTTCTTAAAAGTGATCGCCCGCTCATTCGTTGGCAATATAACGAACAAGACTGGCAAAAGTACAAGCAAAAACGTTGGGATGACAGTACAGAAGGGATAAAGATTATACCGGGGTGTATGGGGGGCTTATTTGCCGTTATTGGTGGTTTAGCTGGAGCTATGATTAGTATTGAAGAACATGGGGGGGAATACGCGCTTATTGGCTTCATTATTGGCATCTTCGCTGGGGGAGCACTAGGGGCATTTATGGGCGGAATGATAACACTCAGCCACTATCTGTTAGCAAAACGTGAGATGAAGGAAAAATCCTTTACCGTGGCTCTCGGCGAGCGCGAGGTGCTGTTTAATAAAGAGTACTTTCGCTGTAATTCCATTAACAAGCGCATGGAAGTCCATACCCTGGTGAAGCATCCAGAGCCTGTCCTCTGGGTGGGATTGCGGGGACCGAAGTGGAAAGGTAAGGACCACTCCGTTCGGAGCTACAAATGGAAAATACCAATACCTGCTCATCTTGTAGAGCGGGTAGAAGCGATCTTACCCAAAATGGAAGGCTCATACCAAATCAAAGACTCTGCAACAGATGAAGAGCTAGAAGACGAAGAGTGACGAAACATCATGAACCAAACGACTCCATCTATCCAAATACCCCATGCTGATGATCTGCTGGCACTACTCCAACAGTTGCATAGCCACATCCGCGATTCCGTTGTGGCAACTTGTGAGCAGAGCGCGGTTGAAGAGCTATCGCGCATTGCGGCAGAGGATGCCACCGGCGATACCATCTATACCGTAGACCGGGTGAGCGAAGAATTGCTCATGACTTTCTTTGCCAACGAGATAGCCCCGCGTTGGTCGCTGGTCTTGATTGCCGAGGGGGTGCATGGGGGGCATGTCGTGTTGCCAGCGGGGACGCGAGCAGAAGATGCGACTATACGGGTGATTGTCGACCCGATAGACGGCACCCGTGGGCTAATGTACCAGAAGCGTAGCGGGTGGATACTCACGGGCGTTGCCCCCAACCGTGGCGAGCATACCCGGCTGTCTGACATTCAGCTTGCCTTGCAAACGGAGATACCGCTGGTCAAGCAGCATGCCAGCGATATGCTCTGGGCAACCAGCGACTCACCCCTCTTCGCCACCCGCTACAACCGCATCACCGGCGAGACGACCCCCATTCACCTACACCCCTCACGCGCAACAACGGTTGCCCACGGCTTCGCTATGATTAGCCGCTTTTTCCCCGGCGCACGCGAGGAACTCGCGGCGATTGACGATGCCGTTATCAAAGCGGTGCTAGGACCGCCACAGCGCGGCAAAGCGCACTGCTTTGAGGATCAGTATATTTGCACTGGCGGACAGTTGTATGAGCTTATCGCGGGGCATGACCGCTTTGTGGCAGACCTGCGCCCCCTGATGGACCGCTGGTTGGCAGCGCGGGGGCAGGAGATGGGCATTTGCTGCCACCCCTACGATTTGGCGAGTATACTGCTTGCCCAACGTGCGGGGGTTATCTTGACCGCCGAGGATGGCGGCATGCTCGATGCGCCGATGACGGTTGAGGCAGAGGTGGGGTGGATAGGCTATGCCAACGAGCATATCCAGCGGCAGATTGAGCCGGTGTTGTTGGCGGAGTTGCTGTGGCGTAGGGTTGCATCGGGTGGGGGGCATCGGGTATGATAGA
>CAZLKK010000303.1:0-5210 GCA_964559995.1 uncultured Chloroflexaceae bacterium | reverse complement strand
CCAACGAACCTGCCAACGAGCCTGCCAACGAACCTACCAACGAGCCTGCCAATACCCCTAGACCCTTTCTTGGCGACCCACCACCGGAAGATGAACTTCCCCCGCCGCTTTCTGAAACATCACCAGACCGAGCACTGGCACCAGTAGAGGTCTCTGCCAAAACGGGCAACAGCCCAGTGACCCTGCGTAAAGGTCCGGGGAGAGAGTATCCTGCCGCTGAGACCCTAGACCCAGGTACACCTATTACCATTGTTGGGCGGGCGGGCAACTGGCTCCAAGTACGCCTAGATGGAGACGACACCCTCTACTGGGTGGCAAGCGCGATGGTTGATATTTCTGATTACTGGCTGTATACCCTGTTCAAAGTAACCTTTGACCAAGCACAACCATCGGAGCCAGACAGCGGGGATGAGGAGCCAACAAGCACTGAAGCTACCACAGATACAGAAGCAGAACCGGCATTGCTTGTTGGGACAATCAATGATACTCCTGTGAGTTTGCACAACGGACCGGGAACACTGTATGCAGAAATTGGGATGGCTCAACCAGAGACCAAAGTCACATTACTTGCCTACTATGAAGATTGGTACCAGATAGAGCTAGAGGATGGGGCTGTTGGGTGGGTATTTGCTGACCTGCTGACTATCTCGCCAGCGATACAAGCGCGTGTCCCAATGGCAGAGCATGTTCCCCCTGCACCATCGGGGGTACGCCCAAGTGGTGATGTTGCCAGCTATGCCATCCAATATGTTGGGTACCCCTATGTCTATGGTGGCACAACCCCTCATGGCTTTGATTGTAGCGGTTTTGTGCAATATGTCTATGCCCAACATGGGGTCTATCTCCCCCGCACTGCGGCACAGCAGTATAGCACAGCGCATGGGGTGGTGGTAGAGCGTATGCATGAACTTGCCCCAGGTGATCTGATGTTCTTTGTGAATACGTCAACACCGGGTATCTCACATGTGGCTATCTACATTGGGGATGGTCGTATGGTTCACGCCATGTCCTATTCGGTAGGGGTCGGGGTGTCCAACATTTGGGATACCTACTGGGTGAGCCATTATTATGGGGCTATTCGCGTGCGAAGGTAAAAGGTAACAGGGATGGCTGTGCCAAAGTGAACCGCGGAGCAGAGGGATGGGGATACAATAGTTATTCCTCTCTCCCCCTGCCCCCGCTCCCATGCCAGGGCGAGGGGGAACCCACCACATTGGGCGCACCACCGTGCGCCCCTACCCCTGCATACACCCACAGGGGTTAGGGAAAGCGACCCGCTCCCCCCTGCCCCCAGACCTCCGCTCGTTGACCCTCGTGGCTCGCATAGGGTAAGGGGAGGGGAGACTCCCCCTCATCGTTGCGTTTTGCGTGTTGTGTTTTGTGCGTTGTGCTTTAGTCCTCTTGTGCGTTGTATTTTGCTCTTTAGCGGGTGTCTAACAGGATGATCTGCTATCTTCGGGATGCAGACCATCATTCGTGGCGAGACTCCCGGCAGCAATACTTGGTCGCAGCGAATTTCTCCCCCACCAAGCCTGGCAATGGTGTTGGTGGCACTCATAATCTCCTCCGCAATATCGGCTCCTTTGGGGGCAAGCACCTCGCCCCCCACGCGCACAAACGGTAAACAGTACTCTGCCAACTTTGCCAGCGAAGCTACCGCACGCGCTACCGCCACATCATATTGCCCCCGATAGGAAGGCATATGGCAGACATTCTCGGCACGGGCATTGAGGATAGTCACATGTTTCAGTTCAAGCACCTGCACCAGATGCTCCAAAAAGCGGGTTTTCTTGCCCGTAGCTTCTATCAACGTCAAGCGTATCGAGGGAAAGACTATCTTGAGTGGTACACCTGGAAAACCCGCACCACTCCCCACATCTACCAGTGCATTGGGGGTTGCTTGCCACGCGAGGCTACACCACAGCGAGTCGAGGTAGTGGCGCACGACAATATCTTGCTCATCCTTGATTGCCGTTAAATTGATATGACTGTTCCAGGCTTGCAACTCGCTGGTATAGCGAGCAAAGCTGGCAAGTTGGGTATCGGTGAGAGAGATACCCCATGAGATTGCCGTGTCACTCAGCAGGGACAGAGGGGATAGGGACATAGAGATTGTGCTCCTGGATATAAGCTAGTATTGAGTCAGGGAGTTGGTAGCGCACCGGCTGCCCCGCCATAAGCCGTTGGCGCAGGGTGCTGCTGGCAATATCAAGCTGTGGACCAACAATCGTTGTGATACGCGGGCAACTGTTGGGCATAACAGCGTCAAGGGCGGAGGTATCTACTGGACTACCGGGACGGGCAACAATGGCGAGGTGTGCCAATGCGAGTATTTGGTCGGCAGCATGCCAGCGGGGAAAGAGGGAGAGGGCATCACTGCCCATGATAAACCACAACGTCACATCATCCCCATACTGGTTGTGCAATGTATGTAGGGTATCTATGGTATAGGAGGGGGGGGGACGATGTAGTTCTAGGTCGGAGGGGATGAGCGCATGGTTGCCCTGACACGCCAAGCATACCATGTCGTAGCGTTGGCTAGGGGATGCCATATGCTGCCCCTGTTTGAGCGGTTGGTGGGCAGCGGGGATAACATAAACCGACTCTAGCCCAAGCATGTAGCGGACTTCCTCTACTATGGCTAGGTGCCCATAGTGGATGGGGTCAAACGTCCCACCAAATATGCCGATGGCTCTAGTGGTACTGCTGCTCAAAAGCAAACTCACGGGCATCTTGGAAGAGATGCCAGACGATCCAGGGGACAGCTTGTTGGTCTTCTAGTTCCAAGTCGTCTATATAGGGGGCTATCAAATCGGCTATATCGCTGCGTTGCAGGCGTAAGGCTCGCCTGCCCATCCATGCGTGTAGTTGAATAGCCAGCGCATCGGCTAGTTCGTGCAATTCTGCATCGGAGAGATACGCTGGCTCGTGGTGGAGTGTTCGTTGTGCTACCATAGTTGTTCTAGCTACTCATCATCACCATAGCTACTAAAGGTGTTGCCCTCTGGATGCTGTCCTTCAGATGTTAGGCGGACGGCAGGGCGTTGTTGTTGGTTGGTAATAGCTCGCTCTGGAGCCTCAAACTGGCGACGTGTTGGAGGGTAGGATTCCTCTCTATCATCAACAGGATACTGCTGTTCGTAATCCTGGCTATACCCCGGTTGGCGTTTACTGTTAGGATGGGTACGCGCTTGGGGGGCATCCATCTGTGGTTCAGGCAACACATTGTCGGCGAGATCGTTTTGGGTGAGGCTATTGTGGATATAGTCCAAGTATTCTTGTATATCCGCGTTGTCCTCTAGGCTGTTGAATGGCACCGTTGCGCCACTCACCGTCTTGACACTCTGTCCAATGTCCTTGAGCGTGTTGTCTATGCCAAGAACAAGCCCACGCATCGCCTCAGCGAGTTCAACCCGTTCGGCGACGGTTAGGTTCGCAAATCCCTTGAGGGCTTTTTCCTGCGCCCGCATCAGCGTCTCGCGCAAGATGGCAATATCTGCCTGTGTTTGCAGTTCATACCGTTTGACGAGATGGGCTTGGCGCACCTGCTCGACGAGTTCTTCAGAGGTGACGGGAGTCCAGAGTAGCGCGGGAATGATGATAAAGCCGATGATGCCAATAAGCACCTGTTGCAGCACCAAACCGGTGTCTACGACTACCTGCTGCGTTGCCCACCAGCTATACTGTATCTCGAAGGAGTAGTAGAGGAGGTAGAGAGCGGCTAGGATGATGACGGCATAGCCCCATGTTTTGGCATTGATTTTTTGGAGCAGCATACCACCCGGTGACCAGGGAATGAGAAAGGAGGTCAAGACAGGAGGAGCCAGCACAAGAATAGCGGTAAACGCTAATGCCATCGTCATGTTGTTGGTAAGTTCGCTCTGTACGCCCCACCAGTAGACGGCTGACCCTATCATAGCCACGATAGCCAGCAGGCTCAATACCGACTTTGCGGTAAAGAACTCGCCCCCACCTTTGCGGTAACGTTGTCCTCGTATCATGTTTAAGTAACGGCTGCCCATACAATACTCCCTTTCCTTGATTCCCACACGTTTCTCGTCTCCGCGTTTCTCGTGGTTGTTCAGCAGTTGAAAGCGAAACCTCTTTATAGGTTCCAGGTAAAGCTATTTCCTAGAAGAACGAACACCATAGGATTTTTGTTTACCGGATACCCGTTCGTTTTTATTATTGTGGCGTGACTTGGGGAGAGCTAATCACATAGGTTTCTATCCATTCCCCATAGCCTGCTCCTTCAATACGCTTGAGTAGCGCAGGAGAAAGAGCCGTTATGCCATAGCTCTGATTGACCTGGTAGGGAACTTCCAATGCTGGCTCTTGGGTTTTCGCTAGGATAAACGTTGCCTGGGCATCAAATGTTCCTGAAAAACTACCAAGCGATACATGCTGTTGATTAACAGGATCATACCACCACAAGGTACTGTTGCTGGTGCTATAGGAACGCAGCGTAGCAAACGGAGTACGTTCTTCCTGTTGGTTACGCCACCGCTGCTCATTGGTGAGCGTTGGCAATGTTGGCAACACAATGGTGACTATCGGTGTTGGTGTCGCCGTTGGTGACGGTGTTGGTGTCGCCGTTGGTGACGGTGTTGGTGTCGCCGTTGGGGTTGTTGGTTGGGTTACTCGTATGCGTGTTGGTGATAACGTTACCGTTACCATTGGGCTAAGGGTTGCTTCCCCTTCCATCGGGACACTCCTTGTTAGGGTGGCACTTGGGTACTGAGTGGGGGTAATTGAAGATACCTGTACCACTTGGGTAGCGGACAGGTTCGCTGTTTGTGTCACCGTCATTGGTGTGCCTTTCTCTACCGTACCCGATAGCCTAGTTGTCGTGCTCGATAGGGATGGTGTGGGCGTTGTTGTCCCTTGTCCCGTCTGTAGTGCTTGCATACAACCAACAAGCAGCAAGACGAAGCTACTCACGAGCACCACCCGGAGAAACCCACGAACTGCTATCATTCAGACCAACCTTCAATGAGCAGTAGTTGATTCTCTCCTGCCAATAGATAAACCCTCAAAAAGAGCTAACCCCAGTATACAAGCCTACTACAAAACACCGTAGCATGGCTTTTCTAACACCAGATAAATACTTTTACTAATAGTAGATTGTACCACAGATTAGCATTGTTGAAAAGGTGGTAAGTGTTCACATTTGGGGGGAAAGAATATTAGGTAGGCTGTGGGATGGGGGT
>CAZLKK010000302.1:0-5220 GCA_964559995.1 uncultured Chloroflexaceae bacterium | reverse complement strand
GTAGCCAGTTGCAAGAGATAGCTCGGCAAAAAATGCCAGATTTGAATGCTAATACCGCAGAAGCAGCAGAAAACATCATTGCTGGTACTGCGCGAAGTATGGGTATTACCGTTGTAGATTAGGGTGGCATCCATATATCCATATATCCATTGAGGAGCTAGAGTTATGCCAAGACATGGAAAAAAATACCTAGAAGCGGCGAAAAAGATTGACCAACTCAATCTGTATTCGCCCGATGATGCGGTACGACTGGCGCAGGAAACTTCCTTTGTGAAGTTTGATGCAACAGTTGAAGTGCATATGCGACTGGGTATAGACCCTCGTCACGCTGACCAGAATATTCGTACCACTGTCACGCTTCCCCACGGAACAGGCAAAACGGTGCGGGTGTTGGTCTTTGCTCAAGGTGAGGGGGTCCGGGCTGCTGAAGAGGCAGGCGCAGATTTTGTCGGAAACGATGAGCTTATTGCAAAGATTGACAAAGAAGATTTCTTTGATTTTGATGTTGCCATAGCTACGCCAGATTTGATGAGCAAGGTGGGACGTATTGGGCGAAAACTCGGTCCGCGTGGTTTGATGCCCAACCCCAAGAGTGGCACGATTGTACCGCCTGCTGACCTAGCCCAGACCATCCAAGATGTGCGTGGGGGACGGGTAGAGTTTCGCAATGACCGCACCGGGTTGTTGCACGTTGCTATTGGCAAGGTGAGTTTTACCCCGGAGCAGTTGTATGAAAATATGGCTGCCCTGATGGATACCGTCCGCATAGCCAAGCCAAGTGGGGCAAAGGGTACGTATGTCAAATCCGTTGTCATTACTACGTCAATGGGTCCTGGTATTCGGATTAACCCAACAGAAGCCCAGGCTATGAGTTTGGAGAAGAAAGCTGCATAACGCTTAATTATGCTAGATTTTTGCTGCCCAGGACCGTTGGTGGGGCAGGGTCTCCCCCCTGTGCTGTAATGACCTACGAGGTCGCCAACCGAGGCGGTGTGTAATATATTCTGTCTGCATGTGCTTGATCTTGGTATGATCAATGGGCAGTGGCTCAGGCGTGGGTACGTCTGGGTGGGACAGAGGATGTTATACCACCGTGTTTTGGGGAGCGGTGGTTTTTTGTTGGGTTTGCACGAAGAAAGGGAAACGTAATGCCAACACAGCGCAAAATAGAGACGCTGGCAAACCTGACCGACAAAATGTCACGGATGCAGTTTGCTGTCGTTGCTGATTACCGTGGCTTAACGGTTGCTGAGATGGTCGATTTTCGCAATAAGATGCGCGAAAACGGGGCAGATGTTGTGGTTGCCAAGAATACGCTGCTGCGTATGGCAGCGCGTGACACAGGCAATAGTACGGCGGAGTCGTTGTTCGTCGGTCCAACGGCAGTAGCCTTTGCCTATGATGACCCGGCTAAGGTTGCGAAAGTCTTTCAAGACTATCTCAAAGAGTCGAAAAAAATGTCGTTTCGTGGAGGGGTGCTTGGTAGCAGTATCATCCAGCCGGATGATTTAGAGCAAGTCGCCAAGATGCCTTCCCGCCAAACGCTCTACGCACAGATTCTCGGTGGTGTCCAATCGCCGATTACCGGTTTGTTGGGGACAGTACAGGCACCTCTCACCGACGTGGTGGGTTGTTTGCAGTCGGCAGTTAGTGATGTAGTCTATGTATTGCAGGCACGAATAGATCAAGTACAGTCTGCAAATTAAGCTATCTCTGGTAGCTAGGAATAAGGAGTAATGATATAATGGCTAGTGAGAAAGTACTCAGCGTTCTTGAGGCAATCGAAGCCCTCAACGTTATCGAACTGGTTGAACTGAAAAAAGAGATGGAAGATCGGTGGGGCGTGACGGCGGCTGCTCCTGTTGCGGCTATGGGTATGCCTATGGCAGCGGGTATGCCAGCTGCTGGTAGTGATGCTGGTGGGGCTGCTGCCCCCATCGAAGAGAAAACCGAGTTTGATGTTATGCTCAAGGATGTCGGCGCAAACAAGATTCAGGTGATTAAGGTTGTCCGTGAGCTTACCAGCCTGGGGTTGAAAGAAGCCAAAGAACTGGTTGAGGGTGCTCCCAAGCCAGTGAAAGAGGGCGTAGAGAAAGAAGAGGCTGAAGCAGCTAAGGCAAAGCTGACGGAAGTTGGAGCTACTGCTGAGGTTCAATGATGAAGTCTTCACCGTCGCTCTCGGCGCAGATACCAGCGGTGAAAGCGACGGAACAATACCCTTTTTTGCTCAAGTCGGTTGAGCCCAGCTTGAGCCAACAGACGGCACGAATCAGTTCCTATACTTCGCTGTTTCGTGGTCGGCAAGCGATAATCGAGCGGGTGGTAGCAACGGTACCCTCGCTTGGTCGGGGGGTGATCGCGCTAGAAGGTGCGCCAGGGATGGGGGTTTCCTCCCTGTTGGCACACCTCGCAGCCAATCACCCCTATGCGTTTGTCTTCGGTGATGATGCCTATGGGCTAGGATTATCCGCGCTCTGTGGGCAACTTATTGGCTTGTATCAGCTAGATGTCCCCCTCGTGCCTCCCGCCGCCGACCATGACCCACGGGTGGTTGAACGCCTACTCGATGCGGTCTCTGCTCGGTGTAGCCCAGAATCACCGGCGGTCATCTTGCTAGACCCACCTGTACGTGGGTCACAACAACGTACCGCTTTTGCCCCCCTGTTGCCTGCCCGTATTCCCCCCAATATCGTCTTCATTGTTGGCACTGCGCCCGGTGCCCCCTTTCCCCAACCTCCTGATCATCGCCTATCGCTCCCGCAAGATCACGCACTGGTGCAAATGGTGCTTCACGAGCGGGGTTGCCCACATGCCATAGCGACAACAATTACCCAGGCTGCCCAGGGCAATGTGCTCTATGCATTGCTCTCATGCCAGCTAGTGCAGCAAGGGATTGTAGACTCTACGGCATTGGAGCCGGGGCTAGATTTTCTTTACCAAACGTGGTGGCAGGGGCTTGACGAACAGGGTAAACACCTTGCGTTGCTCCTCGCCGCGGCAGGTAAGCCCATGCCGATGGACCTAGCTAACGAATTGCTCGCGCAAGATACCCGCCCGTTGCTCAACGCTTGGCAAAAGATAGGGCTACTCAGCCAGGAGCAAACCAGCGTCTATTTTGCCCATTCCTCACTTCCCCTCGCCATAGCCCGCTCCGATCCAGCGGGGATTATCCAAGCCCATACTGCTGTGGTTGACCTAGCACGGGGCGGGGGAGAACGCGGTATTGCTTCGGATGAGGCAATACGCAATCCCCCCATGCATCGAGACGATGCCACGAATTACCTACTAGGACAGATGATACGTCATGCGGCTTGTGCCAATGCCCAGGTACGGGAGACGATTGTCCCAATGGTTACAGAGCGGGCGTGGTTGCGCTATCGCCAGCGTATGGATGGCTCGCTTACGGGGGCTTTTGCTGATGTGTTGTGGGAGTTGCAGGCTGCGCTTGATACCATACCCCACATTGCCAAGCACGATAGCCAAGTTCCCCAAGCCCCCCAAGCCCCCCAAGCTATTGCTGATCATCTTGTCCGTATTGGGCGCGATGTAGTGGTTGCTAGTACATTGGCATCACTGACCCGTAGCCTGCCACCTGAAACGGTGGTGGCAGCCCTGGAGATAGCCCGCGAGCAGCTTGGGCGTGACCAGAGCCTAAAGCGGGTACAGGAGATGGTAGACCAGCTACCCGATGGAGCAGACAAGGCGCAGGTGCTGCGCCAGATGGGGGAGTCCTGCTATGCGGCTGCTATGCGAAACTCGGCTATGCGCTTGCTTTCCCAATCCCTAGACCTGGGGGAGCAGCGGGTGCCGCCAAGTTGGAATGACCAACGCGATCAACTGCTGATCGTGCTGGTTGAAACCGCTTTGCAAGCCGGCAACGTTGAGGCAGCCCTGGCTATCTGTGAATCTATCGCGCACAAAGAGCAACGCGGTATGGCAGAAACGCAAGTTGTGCGCTGGTTGGTGCGGCATGGGGAGCTGGTACGTGCTCGCAAGGTCGCCACGGCTATTGTGCATGAAAGTTTGACGGCATGGGCGCAGGCAGAGGTGGTGGTGGCTGTGGCACGGAAGGGTGACACGTATAATGCCGAGCTATTGCTTGGTGATATAACCGTAGAGACGGCGGCAGCATGGGCGCAGATTGAGCTTGCGTGTGATGATGCCTGCAATGATGTTACTGCGGCACAAGAACGGCTACAAAACCTTGCAAGTACTAATCAGCAAGATCATGGCTTTGCCCGTTTGGTCGAGGCATTGGCGCAGGCAAACCAGTATGATGCCCTATTTGCTGCTGCCAAACGCATAACCGATGTATCAGTGCGGGTGCAAGCCCTCATCCAGCTACGTGATGTGCTCGATCATCGTGGGCAGGAGCAGGCGGTTATGCTGCAAGCCCTCAAGCAAGCCGACTCTACGCTAGGGGAATTGGCAGAGGATATGCGGGTATCGCTGGTCGCGCTATTGGCTGCTGCCTATGCTGCACTTGGCTTTCGTGAAGAAGCCTATGGCGTGGCAACGCAGCTTCCCGAAGGGGAAGAGCGAGACCGCGCCCTCTCACGCATTGCGGTTGCGCTTATCCAACACGGCGACTATGCCGAGGGATTGACGGTAGCTCGTGCTTTGGCTGATGATGATGAGCGCGATTGGACGCTGGCAGAGGTGACGCAGGTGCTGGCAGATCATGGGCATTGGCAGGAGGCGCAGGCTCGCGCTATGGAGATAGTAGACGAGCGAGACCGGGCGCGAACGCTGGCAAACTTGGCGATTGCTATGGCACGGCTTGGCTCACCACTGGGTGGCTTACAGTTGACACACAAGATCAACCGTGCGGGGCAACAAGGGCGAGCATTGGTATTCATTGCCCCGCTGTTGGTGCAGTCTGGCTATGTCCCCGATGCCTTGCGGGTGTTTGAGGATGAGTACCGCCGGTATGCTGCCGGTGAGGATGATGCATTAACGTTTGTTCAACTGTACCGTTACTTGGCTGCCATAGCCGTAGCGTTAGCAGAGCAAGGCGATATACCCCAGGCGTTGGAGGTCTGCCAACGGCTCCCGGAGTCGGTGGAGCAGGGGCGGGTCTACCTGTCCATTGCGAGGGCTGCTGCCAAGCATGATCCTGGCTCTGGGTATGCTGCTTTTGGCAAAGCCATGCGGTTTGCGGCGATAGACCGTGGTGATGGGTTTCGCTTGTTGGAGCAGGCTGTCCCGGTGATGGCAGCA
>CAZLKK010000301.1:0-5252 GCA_964559995.1 uncultured Chloroflexaceae bacterium | reverse complement strand
CTTCACGCTCCCGGCTGCCATATGGATGCTGATAGATTGCAAGTATGCGTCAACCGCATCAGCTAACAGCATGGTCAAACCACCTGATCAATATAGCGTTTAGCCCCGTCTTTATCCCCTTTGCCGTGGTATACCCTACAAGTCCCTGCAAACGTGCGTAGGGTTCGTCCGTTCGCGGATCGTCTACCGGGTCGTATTGACCATCTGGCATCATAGCATCGAACAACTCCACAACGGTTTGATGAACCTGTGCTTCTTGTACGACCATACCGTCAAAGTTTGGCTTTTCCATTCGTTAGCTCCTTTTCCCTATTCCTAGTTCTGTTTTCGCTTGCCTGACTAGCTCTAATGTTGCTGCTCGTTTTCCCCCCAACATGCTGGCTATTTGGTTGCCAGAGAAGCCAGCTTTGACTTTCTCTCGTACTTGCTGATACCTTGCGTTTTGTGCTTTGGTATCAGCAGTACCAGTGGGTACTGTGGGGTACTGATGGGAACTGGTACTAGGTGTGGTACCAGTTCTATGTAACAAGTTATCGAGTAACATTTCATCGTGATCTTGTTGTGTTGTTACAGCATAGCGAGGCTTGGGTGTTTCCTCTTCTCTCTTGCGCTGCCATTCGCGCAATCGCCGTAGCAACGGTCCGATCCATACAAACCATGCTATCCCCAACAAACTAAGCAGCGTTATGAAACAATCTATCATGATCTGTATCTGTCCTTCCATACTGCTTCTGGTCCATATGCCAAGATGACACCTATCAACAGAGCAATCGCAAACTTTGCCCACATAGACAATGAAACGGGTGCTCCCAAATCTTTGAACATTGCCCAGAGGGGAGTCTTGTCTATATTCTTGAACGATGACCAGATACCGCTGGCATTGATCAATGTGTCTGCCCCCAACGTTATCCAAGCCAATAAGTCAAAGTTGCCTGCCCAAACTCGCCGCTCGATCCATGTCATAGCAGCTTGTACTGCTACCGCGAACCCCATAGCCATGTCTTTCGGTAAACCTAGCGCAAGCAAAAATGCATAGGTAGTTGTGACTGCCGCGCTCCATATGAGCACTGCGACAACCTTGTTTATCTGTATGTTTCTCGTTGTCCCTATCGTTGTTGTTGTCATGACTCATCCCCTGAAAACAACGCTCTACTCGCTATATCCCCAAACAGTACATCAAAATACTCCTCCACAACCGCCTTCATCTCTTCGCTGTCTGGTACATGCTGCATGTATTCAAGAGACTCAAACTCTTTGCCCAACGCCCGTAGTGCGTTTTTTGCATGCCAAGCTAACTCTGAACCAAAGCAGAGTATCTTGTAGTAGACAATATCGGGCGATAGCTCTTGCTCTTTCATTTCAGCATCGATAGATTCGATATAAGCTCTAGCCTCTTCTTGTGCTGCCCACGTTTCCGTGGGTTGTGTTTTGAGCTTGAAGTCCCATGCAGCAGCTTGATCAATGTCTTTATCAAAAGACGCTGGCGCAGTCGCTGTATAACAACCGTTAATGAGCCGCTCTGCATGCCCTCTTGTTTGTAGTCGTATCTCATGTCCGTCTTTTGCGACCACAAAAACGTTACCTCGTTTGTAGATTGTGTATTCACAGAATTGCGCCGTCGCATGGTTCGCACACGTATGACATTCGCCCTCTGCCATAGTCGGGCGACCACACGTTGGGCATGCTCGAACTGGTACATGGTGATCACAGTACCAAACCCCGTCTACCCTATGACGGGCTTTTTGCCCACAGTAGCAAGTGTGTTGCTCATCCTGCTCCTGCACCGTCTCATCTTCCGTCTCATCTTCCGTCTCATCCCCCGCCCACACCACCCCCACAGAGGGGTGTTTATGCTCCTCGATGATCTCCTTTGCCCTCGCCTTGCCCACTTGCTCACCCCCGCGAGATTCTGCTAGTGCTTGCTCACGGGCTTCGCCGGGGGTACTAGGTAATGCCAGCATGTACAAAGCTGACGTGTTGATATTTGCCAAATCCGCAACTGTTGCGGATTTGCCAAATGTAGAAACCACGTTCATGTAGTTGCGAGCCGTACTCTCTGACCATTGAAAGTTCGCCTGGAGCCAGTCTCCCCATTCCCCATGCTTGACCAGTCCCCTAGCCTTTGTCAGCATATCCCCTATCTCTATGATGCTGTCTCTGATATTGATAATCCGCTCGTGTATCGTGCTACTGATATGTTCAAGCTCTTGTCGTGTTGTTGGTGCATAGCCAGCGTAGCTATATTGCTCCATCGTTTCATAGCCTTGTTGTGCCAACATGGTCAATTCCTTTCTACCTGTAAGTCCCCTGCCACATCCAGTCCCGGCAGCATTGGCTCACCGTATTTTTGCATCATGAACCACTGCGGTACCTCAACCACGTCTTCGATAAAGATGCTGTCTTCTATCACTCCGTGATTAACGAGCATAGCTATCGCCCGTTGTTCAGCATCCTCAGCGTCATACGCCTTGCCCCGCATCTTCGCCCGTCCAATATTCGGGTGGGGTTTGGATAACGACTCATCCGTATCGTATTCATACACCACGTATACTACATATTCGTCCATGTTAGTCCCCCCTTCCGTACATGTGTGTTGTTTTTGTCTGTGGTACGTCTAGCAGTGGAGAGTTCATGATCTCATGATCGATCATGAAGGATTTATCCGGCTGTTGATCGTCCGAAGAAATACGTTCATGATCGATCATGAGATCATGAATTGCTAACTTGTATACCCCCCGCTTAGGTGCTACCACTATTCCTTCATCCTTCATCCCTTTGGCAAGCTGGAGCACGTTGTTGTAGGGTATACCCAGAGCTTCAGCTATCTCCTTTGGTCTGGCTTCCCCCACTTCGGTTAGGTAGTCTATGATTTCTGTGCGCTCTGGGGATATTTGCACTTTCTGATCTTCAAGCGCAATCCACTGGCACGTCTCCTTATCAAACCGC
This sequence comes from uncultured Chloroflexaceae bacterium, assembly GCA_964559995.1. Taxonomy (GTDB): domain Bacteria; phylum Chloroflexota; class Chloroflexia; order Chloroflexales; family Chloroflexaceae; genus JAAUSY01. The sequence continues at coordinate 2,306 of CAZLKK010000301.1, read as the reverse complement.
AGGGGTATCTTAGTTTCCTCTACATCTTTCCCCGTCACCTGGAGCCATGCCTGATTCGCTACCATAAAGAGCACCATTTCGGTTTCTACAACCCCTTGTAACCCCGTGCTCCCGGTCATCATGTCGTATACGTCCGATGCGTCTCCCTTTTTTGTGTGGTGTATTAGGAGAATCGCCGTACCGGGGTGCTTTTGCCCCATAGCCCGTAAGTCACTCAACCCATCATAGTCCTGGTCATAGATGTTGATTCCCCGCTTTTGCGCTTTCTTGACCATCACGAGGGTGTCTATCACCACAAGATTATAGCGATTACTCGTCCGCTTTTTGCTCTTTATCCAGTCGTCAATGAGCGTAATAGCCCCGTTGTCAAGAGCGGGTAAGGTGTCGTCATATTCAAAATCCGCGGGTATCGTTTTGTGATCATACCCAAGCTCTCGTATGCGATTTTGGAGCCGCCGCTCTCCGTCTTCCAGACACAAATAGAGCGCGTTGCAGTGGGGAACCTTTATCTTGCCTAGCACAAACCCCCCAAAGGAAACAGACAAACAGACATTAAGCCACAGCCAGCTTTTGCCCATCTTGGGCTTGGCGGCACAGATACTCAACCCCTCTGGTAATATCCCCGGCACCACCCACGCCGTGGGGGGAAACTCTTTGAGCATAAGGTCGCGCCCGCTCTTGCCTAGCCTTACCCCCTCAATGGGGGGAAGAGAAGGCAGTTTCTCCCATGCTTCCCCCTGCCACAATCGGCAAAAGTCTGCAAGGTCAAACCCGTAACTTCCCCCCAGGTTGACTCCCCATGCATTGAACCCCTCGCTCATAAGCTGCCGTACCAGCTTGGGGGTTGCCTGCTTGCCCTTCGAATCGCAATCTAGCGCAACAATAATTTCCCCACTCCATGATCGCTTCAATTCGTCAAGCAGGGTCTGGGGAAGTTCCGTTTCCCCACTAGCCGTTATACAGCATGCGGCTATGCCATAGTACTGTCCCACGACAGCCGATGGCTCGCCATTGCACAGAACCAACGGCTTGCGCGTGGACTCCGCCATAGCCACTGCCCGATCTAGTCCGTACCAACATCTTTTGTACCCCGATGGGTGCCAAAATTTGTTTTTTTCTCCATCTATGAATCGGTATCGTGTACCGGTTTCTGTTCGGAAAGCCAACGCCGGGCGTTTTTGCTCCGTTACTTCATACCAACCCGCTGACCGAAAGTGCGCTTCGTTACAGCCGTGTTGTTCAGCATAGTCTGCCAGATTGCGGTAAACCTTTGGGGGCGTATACATAGCCCCGGTTTCATGTCCATTGCCATTGCCTACGGTAATCCCCAACGCCTCCGCCAACTGGTACAGACTGCCCGTCTCATCCGATACAAAGTCGTGATATGCCCCGTGTTCGCCATCATCAATCTTGACGCTGAATGCATGGCTATTTGAGCCTGGACGTAGCGGGCTATTGCATTTATAAGAGTCTTGCCCCGTCTTCTTCAATCCATATGATTGCAATGCGGCTAACACCTTGTCTGCTGTAGTCATTACTCATCCCCTTCATCATCAAAACTTACCTCAACCCCTAGCCAGCTTGCCAAAAGCTCTACATCATCCTTGCCCACTACCCTGATCCCGTAATCAATCATCCCCGTAAAATCCACCCGGTAGATCGTCAACTCATCCCCTTCTTCATCAACAGTACTCTCTGGAGCCGCCAACAATATCGTGTGCGTACCATCCTCTATATCCGTGGCAATATCTTCTAACTTACTAGCCATTCTCCGCAGTTGCGTAGCCATCTTTTTCTTTTCTTGTTTCACAACAGCCATCCTCCCCCCCCCGCCCGCCGCCGAGCGGGGGGGCTAAATTTAGCGAAAGTCGTAGTCTTCTTTGATTTCGGCTAACATCCCCTCAATGCGGTCTTGGGCATCTTTTGGTAAGTGCATTTTTCTAAGCATCTCCAAAAGATCAGCAATCCGTCTCATCTTGTGGGAATCGAGGTACCCTGCCGCATAATCATAGTTTGGAAAAATCCCCAGGAGTTCTTCTTTATAGTAGATAGATACGGTTGTGTCCTCGTTGAGTATTATTTTGTGGATCACAACCCCACCTCATCCCTAGCTCGCGCATGCATGTGTTCTACCGTTACCCCATTGAGCGTATCCATATCTCCCTCCGCCACACGCCACACGCTGCCACACAACACCCGCTCCCCCGCCCACGTCAACAACCCGTCTACCTGCCCCGCAGCTCGCGTATACGCGAGAATGGGATGGAGACCCTCATGCATAAACTCCAACGCCAATGCCTGAATCT
>CAZLKK010000300.1:0-5255 GCA_964559995.1 uncultured Chloroflexaceae bacterium | reverse complement strand
CCTCGATATCGAGGGGCTCGTAACCCAGCTCGTCAACGCGGAGCGGGCGCCGGTCGAGAGCCGGCTGCTGCAGCGCGAGACACGGCTGACCAGCGAGCTGTCGGCCTTCGGTCGGCTGCAGAGCGCCCTGGCGAGTTTCCAGGATCGTCTGGCGCGCCTCGACTCGGCCGCGGACTTCAGCGGCCGCAAAGCGAGCAGCAGCTCGCGAATCTCGTCCCCGAGCCGGTCGTTCTCCTCGCGCAGCGACGCCCGCGTCCTGAACGTCTCGGAGAGGTAGTGGGCGGCTGCTTGTCCAATCTCACGGTAGGGAGCAATCGTCACCCAAGCGGCAGGTAGTCGGGCTAGGTCTGGCAAACTGGCAGACCACGGGGCAACCACGTTGACCTGGATGCCAAGCGGTTCTAGCAGACGGCGCAGCGCGATGAGGTCGGAGCGGGCGTGGAAGCCAAGCGAAGCCGTCCCCAAGATGTTGACGCTAGGGGTCGCGGTGCGCTGCTGCTCCCGCGCATAGCGTTTGACCAGCGTGGTGAAGAGCCCCTCGCTGGCTTCGAGCTCTTCCATACGGTAGGGGTTCGCATCGTAGACCAGGATTTCGGTAGAGATATTCGCGCTCTCTGCCACCCGTTCGAGGTCTTCTTGGAGCAGGATAGTGCTACAGCTTGCCGCAACGACAATCAGGTCTGGTTGGTAGCGGGCTTCAATCTGCCTAAGCCGTTCGGGGAGGCGAATCGTCCCCTGCGCCAGGTCGCGCCCGGTCACGACGCTGGTGTGCATGCGGGGCAGGTCTGGCGTGCGCTCAAGCATGGTAAACACGGTATTGATATAGTCATCTCCAAGCGGAGCATGAAAAACCGCTTGGACATTTCGCAGGCTGTTGGTGATACGGGCAACTCCGTAGTGAGCCGTCCCCTGGTACATCCAGTATGTCAGGTGCATAACGCCCTAGTTCCCCCTGGTTTCTCGTACTTAGTTGTATCTCTTGTCTCGTATGATAGTCTATTGATTGCTAGGTTCTGCTGCTGCCGATGGCATAACCCCCTGAAGCCAAACGGGGTCATCGAGTTTGCCAAGCATGGCATGCCGTTTGATATTGCGGGTAAACATCCCCACGAGGGCTTGCACCCCGCCCCAGCCGTGAATGGGCATAAAGGCAAATTCGGTGCTCCACTTGGCAACGACCCCCTGCCCAAGCAACGGATTGGTCGTTGCCAGCGTGCTAATGACCAGATCAGGTTGTAGCTGCTTGATGTCTGCCATCTGGCGGTCAAAGTCGGGTTGTTCAACCAGCCGCACCCCGTCAAGCAAAGCCAGCTCGCGGGTGTGGAATTTCTTATTGATGTAGGGAGTGCCACACTCTACCACCTCGCAGCCAATACGCCGCACAAAGCGAGCCAGCGGGAGCTCCATCAGGTTGTCGCCGGTGAAGAAAATCCGCTTGCCGCGCAGCAGTTCGGTCTGTTCGGCTATGCGCTCCCAGGATGTCGTTTCGCGTTCGCTGAGGTCTAGCTCCTTGCCAAAGTGAGCGGCTAGGTCTTCCCAAAATGCGCGTGTCCCATCGGGGCCAAAGGGAAACAGCGAAGTCAGCACCGTTGCCCCACGCTCGCGGGCGAGGCGGGTGGCGGCTTTGGCGAGGTAGGGTTGCAGCGGGGCAATAATCGTCCCCTTGCCAATCGGGGGCAGGTCGGTGAAGTGATTGGCAGGCAAAAAGCCTGCTACGGGTAGTCCAAGTTGCTCTGCATCGTAGAGAAAATCATCTGCCACCACATCATTGACGGAGCCGAGAAAGACGACCCGCTGGTCATCATCGGGGGCTTGGGGGCAGAAGGGGATGAGGGCTTGGATAACCGAATCCTCTGCCTGACTGAAGGTGTATTCAAAACCACTGGCAGGCACGAAGAGCACCGGCAGGTCTGGCGTGCTCAGGCTGTGGGCGAGACCGTCAAACTCCACCTTCATCACCTCCGGGGTGCAAGAGGAGAGCAGGAAGATAACAGACGGATGATGCTGTTCGCGTATCTCATCAATGAGGGGTTGCAGGTCTGGCTGCTGCTTGGAGAGGTCAGACTCTTCGAGCATCGCCACGCCAAAGCGGGGGCGAGCGAAGATCATCACGCCAAGCATATTTTGCAGGAAGTGAGCGCAGGTATGCGTCCCCAGGATGAGAAAAAAGCTATCTTGTATTTTTTGGTAGAGCCAACCGACACAGGAAAGCCCACAAAAACTATAGTACGCGCCGTTTTCTTTCGTGATCGTTGGTTTTGCTTTCAATCAATGCCTCCGCGGTAGGTTGCTTATTTTGCTTCATGCATGCATGGGCAAGCTATCAACCACACCTGCCTAGCGTATGGGGGTAATCCCCCGATACCCTGCGAGTGGTACACCCGTTGGGGGGGAATAGCCCCCCGTCAGGTGGTGTGGTTGATAGCCGTCTGGTCTCGTTAAATTTTCATGGACATACCGGGAGGCTCATTGCCGGCGACTGGCTCTTCATACTCCAGGTCACGCGGCGCACCACAAGCGGAGATATCCGCCATTGAGCCATGTTCCTCTTCCTTATACTCCAGGTCACGCGGCGCACCGCAGGCGGAGATGTCGGTGAGGTTGCCACCCTGCACCATGTCGGCGGAGAGGTCGGGACGTTGGGCTTTGAGTTGGGCGATTTCCTCTTTGGTGAGAATCTTAGATTCATCAAACTGGAGATCAACCGAGAACTTGAAGCCCTTACGCTCCACCCTGCCGATGTCATAGAACCGCTTGGACAGCGTGGTCTTGGCAAAGGCTTTGAGACAGCCAAGCATATACCTTCGCTTTTGCGGGTCTTTGATGAAGGGATAGTCTAGGAACGACTTTCGCATATAGAAGCGGGCATAGCTGTGCAACACGCCTTTGAGCACATCCTCACGATCCATTGCATCTGGCTTCATGATGGGCGTAACAAAGTTGTACTTGGAGTAGTCGCGCACCTCTACCCTGTCGCCTAGCTCCTCGAACAACTCCGCAAAGGGCCAAGGGGTGTACATGTTCCAGTTTGCCATATCGGGGTTCCAGTCCAACGCCAGTTGGAAGGTCTCCTCGATGGATTCGGGGGTCTCTGCTTCTAGCCCCATAATAAACTGGGCTTCTGCCACAATGCCATTCTCTTTCAACAGGTCAATGGCATACTTGTTTTGCTCAATGGTCGTTTCCTTACGGAAGGTGTTCAGGTTGAGTTGGCTGGCGGCTTCGGTGCCGAGCGAAACGTGCATCAAGCCTGCCTTGCGATAGTAGTAGAGCAGGTCTTTGTCACGCAGGATGTCGGTCACGCGGGTGTTGATACCCCACGGCACTTCCATCTTGCGGTTGATGAGTTCTTGGCACAGAGCGACAAACTTTTTGCGGTTAATCGTTGGCTCTTCGTCTGCCAGAATGAAGAAGCCTACGTTGTAGTCCTTCGCCAGCAGCTCGAGCTCATCCACAAACTTCTTGGGGTCACGGGCGCGGTAGGCACGCCAGAACTTCCACTGGGAGCAGAAGCGGCAGGTAAAGGGGCATCCACGAGCGAAGTTCGGCACCGCAACGCGGCAGTTGAGCGGGATATAAATGTACTTGGGCCAATCAAGAATACCCCAATCGGGGCTAAGGGTCTCGTCAAGGTCGCGGATGGGCGGATGGGCGGGGGTAGCGACAACCTGCTCATCCTCAACAAACGCAATGCCTTTGATGTCGCGGCGGTCTTTGAGGTCAGAGCCAGCTTCCACAGAGCGCATCAGGTTGACGATAATTTCCTCACCCTCGCCACGGACGATGTAGTCAATCCAGGGGGCTTCGCTGAAAATTTGTCCATACATAAACGTAGGGTGAATCCCCCCCAAGATGAGCTTGGCTTGTGGGCGGGCTTCACGGGCGAGACGCAGGGTATCCTGGGCTTTGTAGATCATCGGGGTGATGGCGGTTGCCATCACGACATCCGGCTGCGCCTTTTTGATAATCTGTTTGAGCGCATCATCGGGGATGTCATCTGCCATAGCGTCAATAAAGCGGGTATTGTGGTAGCCAGCCTTCTTGAGTGCGCCACCGAGGTAGGGTGCCCAGCTAGGGGGCCAATTCCCGGCAATTTCTGCTCCACCAGCGTGGTAGTTTGGTTGTATCATCAAGATACGCATAAGAAAATATCCTCCATTCACATTTGTGTTATTGCTACAACCGGCATCCTGCCTTGCGGCGGTTCTCCTGCCAATAGTAACACAGGTTTTTTGCGTCAACCATCCTTAATGGAAAAAACCATACATTTATACCAACTGCCGCTTTACCGTATCTTTATCTTTAAATAAATAAGCGGCTATTTTGCCCCATAGTGAATATGATAGGCGCAGCGAATATCTCTCGGTGCTTGTTCTGCTTTCTGTACTGTTGTTTGTGGGTCTATCAATACTTGGAATATCTGCTCAAACGTTCCGGCGTAGAAACTACAAATTTCTGTGGGTATCATCGGGTTGGGGGTGCGGTTGGCGATAACGATAACCGCTTTTGCCCCTCCGGTAAAGCTAAATGCCCCACTTCCAACAAACGTCCATGCGCTCTTGCTGATAGCGACCAACAAGAGGGTCAGGGCGACTCCGGGGGGCAACACCTTCAAAAGTTTTTGGAAAGCGTGTGGTATCCGATGTTGAAGCAAATAAAACGCCGTCAGTTGGCCTGACCGTCTCAATAGACGCTTGGTTTGCTCAGACCCAACTTGGCTCAGGAGCACAGCAATAAGGCGCAGGAACTCTTCCTCGGCAACCATGCTAGAAGGCAGGTTGTCGGCGAGGTCTGGGAGTCCCCCTTGTTGCAACATGGCTTGGGCTTGGGGTGAGCCATAACTCTCTTGCAGTGCTTCAACTGTCCGAATGATGGAGTTTGGGCCTATTTTGGCGTGTTCCATGATCCGCATCTCGTTACAAGAACCCCATTTTGGGTGTTCTGATGTTCAGGGGAGATAGGTACCAGTTTCGTCAGGTCTCCTCAAATATGAAAAACTACGCTGGCGTTGACGATTGTAGCATGACGTGGGGGAATTTGCAAGTTGCACCCAGGGTTATGGCAAAGTCGCTCAAGGCTAAGGATTCTAGCTCTTTTTTGCTCCCTCTCCTCCCGTCCCCCTCTCCTCCCCTGCCCCCTCTTCCATAACAGGGCGAGGGGGAGCCGCCACATGGGGCGCACTGCCGTGCGCCCCTACACCCGCATACACCCACAGGGGCGAGGGGATATGGGGGCTGCCCGGCGAAACATTGCTT
>CAZLKK010000299.1:4502-5260 GCA_964559995.1 uncultured Chloroflexaceae bacterium | reverse complement strand
ACTCAATAAGGTTTCCCAACTTCTTCTCCTTTGGCAAAGCTCTGGGTGCTTTGGTATGATAAGTATTCCCAATTGTTTCTCCTTTGGCAAAGCTCTGGGTGCTTTGGTGTGGGGGTTCTCACGACCATGTTGCGAGAACCCCCCAGGTAATCTCTTTTTCTCCTAGCTACCCATCTATATAGAGATAAACAATAGATGTATTCCCGCTTGAAGTCCCCTCAAAAACTACTGTCCAGATACCTTCGGACAATTCGCTGGTATCGAGCGGTATATCATAGACTGCTCCCGTATCGCCAATATCTAGCGTTTCCCGTGTACCCACAACGCTGTCATCCGGGGAGGTAATCCAAAAGCCCACTTGCTCATTGGGCTTGAAACCGTAGATGTCCATAGACACCGCTGTCCCACGGTTCACGCATTTGGATGGGCGAATGTTGGCATTTACCGGGTCTGGCGTATCCGCACACGTCCCACTCGATGTCGGTGGCGGTGAGGTGTTGGTGTTTTCTGACCCGGTACCTATAATGCGGAAATAGACCATAGATCGATTGCCACTAGAAGTCCCCTCAAAGATAATGGACCAGAGACCAGCCGCCATACCGCTGGTGTCAAATGGCATGTCATAGACTGCTCCCGTATCACCAATACTTACGGTTTCCTGTGTCCCAACAATGTCTCCATTTGGGTTTGTAATCCAGAAGCCAACCTGCTCGTCGGGTTTAAAGCCATAGATGTCTATAACAATCTCTTCCCCCGCG
>CAZLKK010000299.1:0-4492 GCA_964559995.1 uncultured Chloroflexaceae bacterium | reverse complement strand
CACACTTGGCAGGGCGAATGTTGGCATTTACCGGGTCTGGCACGTCTACACAGGGGTCTTCTTGTTGGACCGGAGGTGTTCCGCCTCCATTCCCCTGCTCACGTTCTAGCCCCTCCTTGCCAAGCAAACCAAGCAGCACATGGTAGGGGGGATTATTCTCTGGGTGCAGTTCAAAGCGAGCACGCTCAAAGAGTTGGACATCATAGGAAACTCCGTCAGTAGTGTAGGTGAGCAATCCTGAAAGGGGTTTGCCAAAGAGGGCAATGTTTTCTTCGATGCTGTAGCCCGGTGATCCATCCAGTTCTAGCCCATAGCTCTTGTAGCGTTGCAAAAACTCGCCACACACATTCCAGCCGGTGTCAAAGTAGACACAATTATTGATGGGTTCTTCTTTCGTAGAAAGATTCACGCCTTCAGACTTGGCAAGCTCTGCTTCATCTGCTCCCAACCGCCCAAGCAACACGTCATAGGGGCGGGGGTTTTCGGGATGCAGTTCTAGCCGATTTCGTTCAAACCACTGAACTTGGTAGGGTCCACCTTCAATGATCTCGGTACGTTGTGGGGTGATGGGATACCCAAAAACTGCCAATCCTCCTTGCTCAGTCCAAAATTCACGGATGCGCCCTGAAATGCAATAGCCGGTTTCAGGAAAACACTGTTCCCCTGACTGTGCTTGGGCAGAACTCTGTGGAAGAGCCGACAAAACCATACTGACCACCAACAAGACGACGTATGACCAACTGCGTAACGAACGCATACTATACTCCTCTTCATTCTAGCTTACCCAATAGTTGATATTCCATCACGAGTACCGAAACCACCCAGCAATGTCCAATGTGTAACCATCCCTAGCCCTTCCCCCACTGAGGAGATTAAGGATATGTTTGGCTGCCCCTCGCCTTTTAGGGGAGAGGGGGCAGGGGGAGAGGGGAAAAAAAAGGGCATCCTGGTCATTGCGCGACTTTGCCATGCCCCTGGGACACCGGCGGGACGTTGCATGCAATGTCCCGCCAGCGATATATCCCCAATGCAAGGGGGTAGGGAGCCTTACACGCCAAGTTTGCGCTTGAGCTCTTCCAATTCCGCATCTACGCCACTCTCCGCTTCCAGCTTGCGAAACTGATTTTCCAACGTATCGGTTTCCAGCTCGGCTAGGGCTTCAGCCTTTGCGAGACGGTCATCTACGCGGCTTTCGAGCATATCGAGCTTGTCCATTGCCGTGACCCTACCCAAGTTGCGGGTAGTCTGCTGGAGAGACTCTTGGGTCTTGGCACGGTTCTGCTTGGCGACAATGAGGTCACGGTGGGCTTTGGTTTCTGCCATGCGGGTCTCCAGATTGGCGAGGGCTTCCTGGAGCAGGTCTACCTGTTCTGCTTGGGCAGTATACTGTTCTTCATACTGAGCACGAACACGGTCCGCTTGATTTTTACGTTGCAGGGCTGCCTTTGCCAAATCTTCCTTGCCAGCACGTAGAGCTTGCTCGGCTTTGCCCTGCCATTTTTCTACCTCCGCCTCATACTGGATTTTGCGCTGTTGCAACCGGGTTTCATCTGCCATAGCCGAAGCTACCTCTGTTTTGGCAGCATAGTACTGGTCGTTCAGTTGACGCAGGTACTCATTTGCCATCTTCTCTGGGTCCTCGGCATTATCCAATAAATCGTTGATGTTAGCACTCAAGATGTCCTTAATACGACCAAGAAACGACATGGTTATTCTCCTTACTAGAGATATAGATATAGATACCAGACCGAATACTTACAAACCAAGCGAACGCTTCAACTCTTCCAATTCGGCATCAACCGCCGAATCCTCGTCTAGCTGTTGAAACTCAGACTCCAACGAGTTAGATTCAAGCTGCGCCATTGCTTCTGCCTGGGCGACCTGATGGTCCACCCGCTGCTCCATCTGGTCGAGCTTGTCCATTGCAGACTTCCCGCCCATAGCGGCTGAAGCCCCTCGTATTGCCTGCATCGTCTGCATGCGATTCTTCTTGGCAACGATGAGATCGCGGCGGGCTTGCGTTTCGGTTATGCGCGACTCCAGCAAGGCTAACGCTTCTTCCAAATCATCTACCTGTTCGTCTTGTGCAGCATACTGCTTTTCATACTGTTCTGCAAGTTGACGGGCTTGGAGTTTGTGTTGCAACGCCTGCTTTGCCATATCCTCATTGCCATCACGCAGCGCAATCTCTGCCCGCCGTTGCCAGCGTTCTTTATCACTTTGAGCCGTGATCATCTGCTGGTACAAGCGATTCTCGTCTGCCATAGCCTGAGCCACCTGCGTCTTGGCTTCATAATACTGCTCGTTCAGTTGGCGCAGGTATTCATTTGCCATCTTTTCCGGGTCTTCAGCTTTGGTAAGCATGTCGTTGACATTGGAACTGATAAGGTCTTTGACCCGTTCTAGGAGAGCCATACAGTCATGCTCCTTTCTTGCAAGGTTACGTTATATTCCCATACTACGTTTGAGTTCTGCCAGTTCTGAATCCACTCCAGAGGTCATTTCCATCTCACGAAACTGATTATCTAGCGTATTCGACTCGAGCTCAGTCAATGCCTCGGCTTTGGCTAGACGATCATCTACCTTTTCCTCAAGCTGGTCGATTTTGCCCATTGCAGAGATTTTGCCCATGCTGCTGACGGTAGTTTGGAGTGATTCTTGGGTGCGGGCGCGGTTTTGCTTGGCGGTAATGAGGTCACGGCGGGCTTTGGTCTCCCCTATCTGGGTTTCCAGGTTTGCCAGGGCATCTTGCAGCTTGTCTACCTGAGCAGACTGGGCTTCATATTGCTGCGTGTACTGTTGGGCGAGACGTTCGGCTTGTTTTTTGCGTTGAAGGGCTTGTTTTGCCAAGTCCTCTTTGCTAGATCGTAGGGCTTGCTCTGCCATGCCCTGATATTTCTCAACCTCTTTTTCGGCTTCAACCATTTTTTGCTGAAGTCGGGTTTCATCTGCCATAGCCTGTGCCACCTGAGTTTTCGCTTCATAGTACTGTTCGTTCAGTTGGCGCAGGTATTCATTTGCCATTTTTCCTGGGTCTTCGGCTTTGTCCAATGCATCATTGACATTCGCACTAAAGAAGTCTTTTATTCTTCCGAAGAACGACATACAAATAACCTCCTTCTTAGGTCACTTCATTGTGCAGCCTCTCCTGTAGATCATATTTTGGGATGATAAAACATCATGCTGTATAGCTGCATTACAGACACCATATTTTACCTTCATGAGTATTCTAGCATAGGACAGGGGTATTTGCATGGAGAATTTGTGGAGAAATAGGCGTTTGTTGCCAGGGTCATAGCAAAGTCGCATAAGGAAGGGATTATAGACGGTTTATTTCCCCCGCTTTCCCCCGCTGTGGGACGGGGGGCAGGGGTTGGGGGAAAACTGGACTTTGCCCTACCCCGGTGTCTTACCCGTAAATGCACCTACGATACCGGATAAAAATTCCCAGAGATGATACCGTATAGCCTATTAGTGTCGGATTATCTGCGCCGCTGCGTCGCTGTGTTTCTGTTCAGAATCTCTGCCCGGCGCATCTGTGTTCATCTATGTGCATCTCTGGTTAAAACCTGCTAATCTACCAGTTAATCATGTTGTCCTATCCCCCTGGATGGTATGCATATGAAGGGTTGCCAAGCGCATGGAGTGCCACACGAATAGCATCTTGCTCTGCGGCTTGCTTGACCTCAGCCTTAATCTCTTCGCTAGACGTGCGATCTGCAACAATAGCACAGATACACGCCGCTGCAATGCCATAGACGTTTGCCATCTTAAAGAGCGTTCCCGTTTCCATCTCATAGTTGAGGATATTCAGCCGTTGGTATTCTTCTGTGATGCCTTGCAACCAACGCAAGAGATGCTTGTTTACCGATGATTCGATGCGCTCTTGCCCCTCATAAAACGTATCTACCGAGGCGGTAATCCCCATGTGCCAAGCGACCTGAAGCTCTTGGGCAGCATGCGCGAGAGCCACCGTCAAAAAGGGGTCTGCCGCAGCGGGATATTCGCGGGGGGCTATATCATCTGCTGCACCTTGTCGGCAGAGAGCCGCTTGTGATATAACCACACTGCCTGCGGGAACAGTCGCTTGGATAGAGCCACTAGTCCCCACACGAATAATCTGGCGTATCCCTATATCTACCAGTTCGTTGACCACGATGCTGAGAGAGGGTGCGCCCATGCCGCTTGTCGCAGCCAATACCCGCTGCCCTGTAGTCAATACCACAAGGTAGCTTGGCAAACCGCGGTTTTCCGAAAGACACGCTTCACAGGTTACACCTGATGTTTCATAGGCAATACGGCGAGTACGTTCGGGGTCGCCGGAGAGCAGCGCGATGGTCGGGGGATTATGCCCCAAATCGTCACGACTACATCCTATATGGTATTTTCGTTGCATCGTTGGTTGCTCCTTACGCCCGTACCACCGTCACCACCCGTCCGGTGGGGGTCGTTGCCTGTTCCGTGGTCGTGCGCTCGGCTATGCGTCCCTGGT
>CAZLKK010000298.1:0-5280 GCA_964559995.1 uncultured Chloroflexaceae bacterium | reverse complement strand
ACGCCAGTATTAGGGGGAACAATGCTCTGGCACGATACCCTGGTCATTGTTGGGGGCGCAACCATGCTTATGGGAGCGTATCTAGCCCCGCGCCAGGGTGATCTCAAACGGCTCTTAGCCTATTCAACAGTGAGTGCGCTTGGCACGTTGGTATTATTACTTGGTATTGGGACAACCATTGCGTTTAAGGCGGCGGTGGTGTTTCTCATTGTCCACTCAGTCTACAAAGGTGCTCTCTTCATGGTCGCAGGTATTGTAGACCACGAGGCAGGTACCCGCCAGATTGAGCAGGTGAGCGGGCTGCGCCATGTCATGCCTATCACCACCGTTGCCGCAATGTTGGCAGCGTTTTCTTTTGCTGGTATGCCGCCGCTCTTTGGCTTTATTGGCAAAGAACTTATCTATGAAGCCAAGTTGACTGCCCCCAATGCATCGTTTGTGCTAACTGCCGTTGCGGTGGTATCCAATGCGTTGGTTGTGGCAGCCGGCTTGACCACGCTGCGCCCCTTCTTTGGCAAAGAACCACGATCTCCACAGCATCCCCACGAAGCCCCCTTACTGATGCTGATAGGTCCCGTAGTACTGGCAAGTTTAGGCTTGTTGATGGGGCTATTGCCGCATACCGTAGCAGAGCCGCTCATAGCCCCATCGCTTGCGTCCATCTTGGGTGAGCCAACAAAGGTGAAACTTGCCCTTTGGCATGGTATCAATACCATGCTCATCCTTAGTATCATCACGGTGATTATCGGTGTGGCTCTTTTCTTCGGACGCAGCATTTTTTGCCGTGCCGGGCGAGTACTTGACCAGATGGCAGCATTTGGACCAGAACGCTGGTATGCTTGGGCACTCGATGGGCTACTCTGGATCGCGGGCACCCTGAATACCCTTATCCAGCGTGGCACACTTGGCTCCTATCTGCTCATCATTATCACCACGATAGCGGCTATGGCGGGGGCAATGTTGTTTCCCATTATTCCCTGGGATAACCTGCTCGTCTTGCCGCAGGTATCGATGTTTGAGGGGATGTTGGCAATCCTCATTTTGGCATCGGCATTGATGGTTGTGCGGGCAAGCTCACGCCTAACGGCACTCGTTGCGCTTGGGGGGGTAGGCTTTGGTGTGACGATGGTCTTTCTGCTATTTAGTGCCCCTGACCTTGCCGCCACCCAGTTTTCCATAGAGACGCTCACGGTGCTGCTCTTTGTGCTGGTGCTCTATCGACTACCCAAATATACGATCCTCTCGCGCACGTCTGCACGGGTGCGCGATGGTATTGTCGCGCTTATTTTTGGGGGAGTGATGACGTTGATCGTGCTCGTGATTACCACCTATCCGATGTCGTCACATGTGTCTGCCTATATGGAGCAAGCGAGTGTGCCGATGGCAAATGGGCGAAACATTGTCAATGTCATCTTGGTAGACTTTCGCAGCTTTGATACGATGGGCGAGATTGTTGTGTTGGCAGTGGCAGCTATCGGCGTGTCTGCGCTGCTGATGCTGCGCCCCACCGAGCAACAATCGGTACGTCCCGTACCACAACCACCACGCCTCCCTCAACAACCGCGAAGTGGCGATAGCATCATCTTGTCCACTGCTGCCCGCTCGCTTGCGCCGCTGATGATTCTCTTTTCGTTCTATCTGCTGCTTCGTGGTCACAATGAGCCGGGCGGGGGATTTGTGGGGGGGTTGGTTGCCTCATCTGCCTTTGCCTTGTTTATTATTGCCTATGATGTGCAGCATGCTCGTGATATGCTACGGATTGACCCGCAAGTACTGATGGGGAGTGGGTTGTTGATTGCGCTGCTGAGTGGATTACCAGCGGTGTTTTTGGGGCTGCCCTTTATGACGGGTCTCTGGTATTCCGCCAAGATACCGGTTATTGGCAAGGTGGGAACGCCGTTGGTCTTTGACGTGGGGGTCTATTTGTTGGTTGTGGGTATTGTCCTGACGATTATCTTTGCGTTGGCAGAAAGAGAGTGAGGGAACATGCAAACGGTACTGGCATTGGTGATAGGGGGGCTATTTGCTGCAGGGTTGTATATGATCCTGCGGCGCAGCATGGTGAAGGTTATCCTCGGCTTGTTTCTCCTGAGCCATGCGGCAAACCTGCTTATCTTTACCGTGGGACGGGTGACGCAGGGCAAGCCGCCTTTTATTCCATTGGGGGAGCAAGCTCCAGTTGAGACGGTGGCAGACCCGCTTACGCAAGCCCTCATCCTCACGGCTATTGTGATTGGTTTTGGAGTACAGGCGTTTGCTATTGTACTCTTCAAGCGGGCGTACCAGACGATACAGACAGATGACCTAGATTGCCTCAAGACCAATGAGGAGCAGTGTACTACGTAGCGGTTGGTTGCTCACCCACTCCCATACCAGGATGAGGGGGAGCCGAACATTGGGCGCACCGCTGTGCGCCCCTACGGATCGTTTTCTCCCCGCGGTAGGACGCAGGGCAGGGGATGGGGTGCTGACCGTTGGGCAAAAGGGGGCTATTTGTTCCCCACATTGGGCGCACCGCCGTGCGCCCCTACGGATCGTTTTCTCCCCGCGGTAAGACGCAGGGCAAGGGATGGGGTGCTGACCGTTGGGCAAAAGGGGGCTATTTTGTTCCCCTTACCCTTCGCCGTCCTACGTACTTGCCAGCAAAGCATCCATAATGGCACGCTGCAAGCTCCCACGAGTCTGTATACTACTCAAGTCTGCCCCAAGATGCACGAGCGTCTGAGCCATCGTTGGTCCAATGCCGGTAAGGATGATATGTGCGCCAAGCAACCGCACCGCTTGGGCAGCTTGGATGAGCGCATTGGCTACCTGCGTATCTACGACAGACACTCCCGTAATATCCAGAATAGCCGTATCCGCCTGATGTACGGCGATACCCTCTAACAGCGTCTCCATCACCTGTTGAGCTCGTTTGGTATCTATGCTGCCAACCAGTGGCATCAACACAACGCTAGGTGAAAGGGGGATAAGGGGGGTAGAAAGTTCCCGTATGGCTGCCTGTTGGGCTTCTATCACCTGATCTTGCAATTGTTGGCGTTCTTGCTCATTGCGCTTAATATCGGTGATGTCTACCACAAAGGTTACTTTCTTTGGGTTGCCGTCTTCCCCGATAATCGCCGCAGCATCCGCCAGAATGGTGAGCTGTGTCCCTTCTTTCGTCATCGTGTGCCATTCCCCGCGAATCTCTGTCCCTTCCTGCATAAACTTATCGTGCTTTTCGGCTCCACTTACACGTTCTGGTTCAGGCAAAACGATAGTAAAGGACTGCCCAATGAGTTCTTCTTTGGTATAGTGGTAGATAGCACAGTAGGCAGGGTTGACATACTCAAATTGGTAATCGGTGTTGGTGATGCACACCCCCACGGGTATCTTCTCAATGATAGTACGGAGGCGTTCTGCGCCGGCACGGATAGCCTGCTCCTGTTGGATGATGTCAGTCATATCGCGCAAAATAGCCGCTTGTACCTGGGTGCGTTGACTTTCATCCGAGACCTTCGTTATCGAAGCCTGGACCGGAAAAGGTGTCCCATCTTTGCGTTTGTGGGTAATCATCCCTTGCCAAGCCCCTTGTTCTTGGATCATGGGGAGGATATGGTCAGGTGTTTCTTGGTCGCTGTCCATATGAAAATCTTGGCGCAAATTTTTGCCCAAGATGTCATCATTGTAGCCAAACATCTGCTTGAAGGCGTTATTGGCAAAGGATATGGTACCATCGAAATCTGCAATAACTACCCCATCAGGGACTCCTTCAACTAACGACTTAAACATATGGTAGTCATCTTCAACCTGCTTGCGCTGGAGGGCAATAGCGTAGAGGGAAGCGAGGTTTTCTAGCAGGGCTAGGTCTTGTTGGGTATAGTCTTGCTCCCCATTTGACACGGCTATTTGTCCAACAAGGGTAGCATTTGCCATAGCCGGTGCCGAGAGAAACCGTTGGACACCAATATGCCCTTCTGGAGTGCCAGTGGAGCGAGCATCGTGGGGGGCATCGTTGGTCAGCAGCGAGGCTTTATTGTTGAGCACCCATCCCCATAAGCCCGTGAATTGCTCAAAAACCACCGGATGTTGGGTATCTACGAGTTGGCATTTCTCCCAAACATGCGGGGTCATAGCCGGCAAGATGAGGTATCCAGTACGGGGTTCTATATAGCCAGCAAAACCGATGGGACTCTTGGTAATCTCGCATGCTTTCTCAAGGATAAGGGTAGAGATGTCCTCAATAGTAAAGCGGGTAAGCAACGCTTGTGATAGCTCTGCAAGCGCAGCATTATGGGATGATTGCCATTCAATAGCTTTCAATGCTTGTTTGCGCTCGGTAATATCTGTGGAAATTCCCCCTATGGCATAGATTTCGCCCTGGGCGTTGGTAATCGGGAATTTTGCTGCAATGTAGATGTGCATATTGGGGTCATCATGGTGTTTGATCCTCTCTTCACATTCAATGGCTTGACCGGTTTCTAGCACTATATGGTCATGGGCGAGCAGTTGGTCGGCTATCTCTGCGGGGAAGACATCATGCGGAGTTTTGCCAAGCAGAGCTTCTTCGGCAATATGTAGGACGGTGAGATATTTCTGATTGACTAGGAGGTATTGTCCTGCTTTGTTTCGGGCAAAGATGATGGCGGGTGAGTGTCCAAGAAACCCTTTTAATAGGGCTTGGCTTTGCTCAAGAGCTTGAGTTTGCTCGGCAACGCGCTGCTCCAGTTCGAGGTTGAGTATACGAAGGTCAGCTTCTGTTTGTTTGCGCTTGGTGATGTTTTCAAAGGTGATGATAATGTGATTGTCTGGTAACGGCATGGCTTGAAAGCTAAAGGCACTTTCAATGACCCGATCATCACCGTAGACTGCCTCACTCGTTATCGTTTCGCCAAGACGGATAGCCTGGGCATAGGCTTGGGGTATTCCTTGCTCGCGTAGTCCGGGGAAATTCTCATCAAGCGTTTTCCCGACATCGGGATATGCGCCTGTCAGTTCTTTGACCATTGGGTTGGTTCCGACCATGCGGAAGGTGCGATCATCGTTGAGGTCTTCTAGGTGGTAGATATAGACACCGAGGGGGAGATGTTCCACAATGGCTTGGTAGCGGGTATTCTCCTGTTCTAGTTGGGTTATACGCTCTTGTAGGGTTGTTATTTCCGCTTTGAGCGTGTCTATGCTTTCCATATTCATGGACCAGCTCCTCGTACACTATACTGAGAGGCTCAATGCCTAAAGGTTCTTTATATGCAGTATACCAGAAGTGATGCGGGTTTGTGGAGGGGGAAGGGGGCTTTCAAG
>CAZLKK010000297.1:0-5280 GCA_964559995.1 uncultured Chloroflexaceae bacterium | reverse complement strand
TTGCGCTTTGCGCTTTGCGCTTCAAAGACCCGCTCCCCCTGCCCCCGCTCCCATTATTTCACCTAATCATCACCTCCCTATCAGTCATATACCAGCAGCATACTTGTCCTTTGCTGCTATAATAGAGCCACGTAACGATGGTATGTCAGAGGGGTGCAACAGATGTTTTCCTTGTCAAGATAAAGATGTATAGCCTTGTCTTTCCCCCCGCTCACCCTGCCCTCTTTCCCACCGCGGGGAGAAAGGGAAGCGACTTCCCCCTCGCCCTATACGATCCGCGAGGGTCAACGAGCGGATGGTACGGGAGCGGGGGCTGCCCGAAGGGGGCAAAGGACGGAAAACATGTCACCCTATGACGGATACGATAACGACAAAGGGGTTATGAGGTAAGGTATTGCCTCTGAGAAAGTTTAACCGTAAGTAGTAGCGTTCATGATAGAGTTATTGAAAACTCACGATAAGGAACAAATACCACAAGGAGAAGTAAACCATATGAACACGTTTTTCCGTAGTCCGAAGACCAATAGTCTGCTCATCCTGCTGCTCATCGTAGCAGTACTCGTAGCAGCATGCGGTGGGCCTGCTGCTCAGCAGCCTGCCACGCAGCAACCTGCCCAACCGCAACCTACCGAAGCTCCTGACCAACAAGCACCAACACCCGTGGCAGATACCTCTGCTGACAGAGAAGAAACCACAACAGACCCAGTAACAGATACCCAAGAGTCCGGGGAAGCTACGACTGACACTTCAGCTACCCCAACAGCCGTTGCTGATGCTGCTGGAGGAGAGACAGAATCTCAGCCTGCGGCAGCAGATGAACCACTCCATACCCCCTACCTTGAATTTGGTGTAGTCCCCCACCTCTTCTATACCGATCATGAGCGGGCATTGCAACTCACCAAAAATGCCGGCTTTGGTTGGATACGCCAACAGGTGGTCTGGAAAGATATGGAAATGTTCGAGCCTGAGAATAAGTATGTCTGGGATCAGCTGGATACGATTGTTGAGGCTACAGACAACTATGGGCTAAAGCTAATGATTAGCGTAGTGCAAGCACCAGAGCAGTACAATCCCAATCATGGGCTACCCCAAAATCCCCAGGATTTGGGCAACTTCGTTGAGGCAATAGCCCAACGTTATGGCGATAAAATCCAGGCGTATGAAATCTGGAATGAGCAAAACCTCGCACACGAGACCGGCGGCACCATTCGCCCAGAGGATGTAGGACACTATGTGGAAATCCTGATGGAGTGCTACACCCGCATCAAAGCGGTGAACCCGAATGTCTATGTGTTAGCAGGTGCGCCCTCAACCACGGGCTTTACTAAAGAGGATGTAGCTCTCGCTGATCTTGCTTACTACCGGGCAATGTATGCCTACAAGGATGGCATTATTGCTGATTACTTTGATATTCAAGCAGTACACCCTGCTGGCTCTGCCAATCCTCCTGAAACGTTTTGGCCCGATAATCCTAGCACTGCTGAGGGATGGACTGAAGATAGTACCTTCTACTATCGCCACATTGAGCATGTGCGTGAGGTGATGGTTGAGTATGGGATGGATGATCACGATATATGGATTACCGAGTTTGGGTGGGCAACAGAGAATACGACCCCCGGCTATGAGTTTGGTAATCAAGTGACGTTTGAAGAACAGGCAGAGTATATCACCAATGCGGTGCGTATGACCTATGAAGATTATCCCTGGGTAGGGGTGATGTTCCTGTGGAATTTGAATTTTGCTGTGACATGGAAGGAACACCTAGAGTTTTTGCAGCAGAAGGATGATATTACCCCAGAGGAGCAAGAATTGCTCGACTTGTATTGGAATGAGGAAAATCCAGCGCAACCTTTACACGAACAGGCTTCGTTTGGCATCCTCAATGGCGATTGGTCTCCCCGTCCAGTGTATCTGCAACTCCAGCAAGAAATTGCAGCGATTAAGGCGGAACAAGGGCGGTAGCCAACAGATCTATCTCTAAGGAGGCTCTCTCCCCCGCCCCCGCTCCCATTCCAGGGCGAGGGGGGAGCCGCACATTGATTGGGCGCACCGCCGTGCGCCCCTACACCCGCATATATCCACAGGGGCGAGGGATAGGCGGTAATGTTCAATGAGTCGTGGCTCACCGCCAAAGAAACCACGCCACAGCGGTACCTGCCCACACAGCAGCCAACCCAAGCACAAGCTGCCCCCCGATATTTGCCAATGCCAACCAAGTTTGCCCTTTATGCAGCAGAGCAAACGATTCATTGCTAAAGGTCGAGAAGGTCGTAAAGCCGCCTAGTAACCCGGTTAATACTAACAACCGTACTTCATCACTCAATATGCCCCGAAGGGCGACAACTTGGGAGAGTAGCCCAATAACAAAACAGCCGATGATATTTACGGCAAACGTCCCGTAAGGAAAGCTGACACTCCCGGAAAGCTGTTGTACATACCCACCGACAAGGTAGCGCAAGGCTGACCCGATAAACCCGCCTGCCCCAACCCACAAAATCTTGTCCAAACCGAACTACTCCTCATTGCCAGCAAACCCCTACATACCCCCAAACATATCACGCAGGGATTTGAGCAACGAATGGGGACGATGTGGGGGAAGATACCCCTTGCAAGAAATTTGATAGATGGTCTGCTCCCCCTCTATCCCCTTCAAATTGACGGTATGGCGACGAAACCCTTCCAAACCAGCATCCTGCAAGATAGGAAACCACGTCTCATCCTGGTAGACTTCTTCTGAAAGGGTAATCTCGCAACTTCCCGAAAGGGCTTGAATACGTGCCGCTTTATTGATAGTCGAGCCAAAGTAATCAAGCCGACCATTGAGATTGACCAGGATAGCCGCTCCACGGTGTATGCCTATTTTTAGATAGACGTGTTCGTTGTCCTCACGTTGCTGGTTGTAGCGGTCTATCTTATCCAAAAAGGTAACGATGCTCTGCATAGCTTGGGTATTGGTGATGAACGATGCCATCACCGCATCACCTATCGTCTTCACTACCCTGCCACCTTGCTGTTCAATGGCATCAAACAAAATGTCAAAGTGATCACGCACAATGTTGTAGGCGATAGCATCACCAAGCGTATCATACATCCGGGTGGAGCCGGTGATGTCGGTGAACAGCGTGGTTACTGCGGCAATCTGCAACCGTTCCCGCTGCGATAGCACCTGATCCCCAAACAACTGCTGAAACTCTGGATAATGGATGATGTCCAATCCTGATAGCTGTGGGGGTAGCGTATCTGGGTCTAGGACTGGCAACTCGTTGTGGGTAACAAACAAAGCAGAATTTGGGTGTCCCACATTAGACAGGGTGATGGCGACAGGACCAGGACGGACAGAAAGTTCGTCGGGTGCAAACGTGCTGCCTGCCCGCTGCGTCACATGTCGTTCTTGCACCTCTTCGGTAGGCTCCCCTGCCACTGTTAAGCTACCTTTGGCTTGCGTAGCAGGACAGAAATAGCGGTAGTTGCCTGCTGCCAACGTCTCTACACCACGGACTTGCTCATCCCGCGCCGCAGTAAGCGAAAAGCGGGGGTTGAGAGCAGCCGGGGGGATACAAACCGGTGGTATATCTAGCTCTTCTATGGCGGGGTTGAGCGAGAAGGTTACTTCTACCCGTTGCAAGAAATCTGCCTCGAAATCCATCTCGCACATAGGACAATAGGACGGTCCCGTGAGATGGGAAAGGTCATCATGTTCAGCAGCGATCATATGGCAATGGGGGCAGTGGGTATCCCAATAGAGATCAAACAAGCCAATCGGGACACCATACAACAATATGCGGACAAGCGTATCTATTGGACAACCCAGGTCATCGGCGACTGGGTATGGATGGATACGGTGTCGCTGGATGGGGGTTCTTTGGGTAATCCATTGGTGGAGCGCATCTATTAGGGAAGCATCCTCTTGTGAGGAATGGCGTAACTCGGTGAATTTCTTTTTCAGGAGGTCAGTATGCATAGGTGTTATCCTTCCATTAGGAAATGGGGATCAATAACTCTCTTGTCCCTATGAACGCTCGGAGTACCCAGGTTTCCCTGTGCTGAACCCATACCGTAAGCAAACGGTCATCTCTAGGTATCTTTAATCATATCTTACCACAGAAGCCTACGGGGTGTTTGCTTGAAAATGGGAAAGGGAGCGGGGGCTAGAGGGAGAGGGTTGTAATACCCTATGGTTGCCCGTGGAGGGGCGCACGGCGCGGCGGTGCGCCCCTCCTGGAGAGCCGTTGCTTGCAACCGCTCTCAACGATACGACAAACTACCCTACCCTTGAAGGGGCAAGGGATGGTGCGGAAGGGGATTCCCTCGTGTTAGCGAAGTACTCCTCTCGTTATGTTTGCCTTAGCTTTTTGCAACGAACACAACATGCAACAAAAAACCGAGACAAGAGGTCAATAGCTATTCGCCTTTGAGCGCGGCGAGCAGTTTCCAACCACCTGGCAACGCCAATGCTGCCAGCCCAATCTTGAGGATGTCACCCACAACAAAGGGCAACAACCCAAACACCACCGCCTGCTGCATACCAACCAGCATGGACAGCCATGCCACACCAAACGTATAGATAACCACGTTCCCTAAAATCATAGACAGTATCGTCATAGAAACCTTGCGATCCCACCCACGCTGTGCCAACCAACCAGTCAACATTGCTGCCAGTGGGAAGGCAAGCAGGTAGCCAAAGGTGCTCCCCTGGATATACTGCCAACCAGCTTCACCGCCAGCAAAGACCGGCAGTCCAATAGCTCCAAGCAACAGGTAAAACAGCAGGGTTATCCCCCCCTGACGTGAACCGAACAAACTCCCGACCATCAAGATCGCAAATGTCTGCCCCGTAACGGGTACTGGGGTAAAGGGCAGCGGTATGCGTATCTGAGCGCAGAGGGCTATAAAGAGGCTACCCCCTAGAATAAGGAGCATGTGGTAGAGGGTTGTATTGGCGAGCATACCACGGCGCGGTTGTACCTGATGGGCTAGTGTCCCGACAGATGGACTTAGGAAAGACATAATTCCTCCTTACTTATCATAGAAATACAGTCAAACTTGGATTTTCTTGCCTCATTTGAGACAGAAGCACTATGCGGCTCATTGTACACGATTTTTGCCTTCTTGTCTTGGAGTGTACACCCTCCGGGTGTGCCAGATAGGTTTCCCGTTTCTTCTAGGGCAAGGACACCATTCCCCCTCCCCCCCTGCCCCCGCTCCCATCCCAGGGCGAGGGGGGGAACATTGCTTGCAACGGCTCTCCACGTTTTGCGCTTTGCGCTTCAAAGACCCTCC
>CAZLKK010000296.1:3553-5303 GCA_964559995.1 uncultured Chloroflexaceae bacterium | reverse complement strand
ACAGCAGCCAACAGCGCAACTCCCACAGCAGCCAACAGCGCAACTCCCACAGCAGGTAATGGAACAGGCAACGGTACCGGCAACAGTACCGGCAACGGTACCGGCAACGCAAATATCTGGGGATACGTCCCCACAAACCGCTACGGATAGGTTACATCCAGACCAAGCCACTGCAATTGCCCTGGGGGTAGTCCCCAATACTGCACAGACTATCGGTGTCCCTGAATTGGTCAACTTTGAAGGGACAGTCGCCTATGAGGTCGTCTTTGATCAAGGGATGGTCTATGTTGACGCAACTGCCGGGGATATTCTCTACAACGGTGTGGTGGTTCAGTCCCCCCCCCAAGTAGCCCCCCAGGCACCCCAGGCACCCCAGGCGGCTCCCCAAGTACCCCAGGCGGCACCCCAGGCACCCCAGGCACCCCAGGTACCCCCGGCGGCTCCCCAGGCTCCTTTTGTGCAGTCAACATCATCTGATACCAATTCAGTAAACCCATCACAATATGATGATGACGAACATGAGCGATACGAACACGATGATGACGATGACGATCATGAGCGATACGAACATGAGCGGTACGAATACGATGATGACGATGACGATCATGACGAACATGACGATGATTAGCCCAAGCCTTGCCCTAGAACAATAGACTATCTTTCATACAGATACGAGAAAATACGGAGCAAACCCTATGAAAACGCTTTTGACAATCATCTCTATAGCAGCAATTCTCGGTGGGTGGGTGGTCTTTGCAATGGCAGAGACTACCCCCGATACCGAGACCATACCACAACCAACAGTCTTTTCGATGGATGCTAGACCAACAGAAATCACAGTGAATGACGGGGTACTAACTCCACAGCAAGGCGTAGGACTAGACCTAGTACCGACCCCTATGCTTGGTACATCAGAAGCCCCACAGCCGACCATGACCATTCGTAGCGTGAGTGCGCCCCCACAGCCGACTGTTCGCATCGTGAGTGCGCCCCCACAGCCGACTGTTCGCATCGTGAGTGCGCCTCCACAGCCAACAGTTCGCATCATGAGTGCGCCCCCACAACCGGCACCAGTGACTAGAACGCAGTCTTCACGATAGGATAGGACTAGGATAGGATAGGGACGGCGAACAATGCACCAAATAACCTTTCGGGCGATGGGATGTCATATGCTGGTAGCTCTGGACAAAGACGTTCCCGATAGCGAGCTATCACGGCTCAACAGAACCAATGGGGCATCTGCTCAGCAGGTCAGTGAACCATTGTGGCTGGTGTTGCAAGTGGCAATCAGTGTTGAAGCCAAGAGCGATGGGTTGGTCTCGCCGCTAATGCTGGCAGCCCTAGAAGCCGCAGGTTATACGCAGAGTTTTGCCGAGAGCAAGCCCCATGAAAAGGGAACCATACCCTCGGCTCTCTCCCATCCTGTTCCATCTCCCCTGCCACATATCCCACTCAAGCAAGCCCTCGTTTGTAATCCCAAGGACCGGACGGTGCGGCTCGCGCCCGGTGTGCGGATTGATCTGGGGGGCATAGCGAAGGGATGGGCAGCAGAACAGACTATGGAGCGGCTCCGCAAGCGCGGACCGGTGTTGGTAGATGCTGGCGGCGACATTGCCATCAGTGGTCCACGGTCAGATGGGCAACGTTGGGCTATCGCCATAGCAGACCCCCACGACCCAGATTCCCAACTTGAGCTGCTAATGCTGCGAAAGGGGGGAGTAGCGACATCGGGGCGCGATTACCGCCGATG
>CAZLKK010000296.1:1734-3543 GCA_964559995.1 uncultured Chloroflexaceae bacterium | reverse complement strand
TCATGGCGTATGGCAACACCACATCATAGACCCTCGCACAGGTTGCCCCGCGGAAACCGATGTTATCGGGGCAACGGTGATTGCCCCAACAACTGGTTATGCTGAGTGGGCTGCAAAAGCCGTATTGCTTATGGGTAGTCGTGAAGGTCTCGCCTGGTTGGAGCACCAGCAGAGTCTCGCCGGGGTGATCGTGAGTGAAGATGGTACAGTGCGGCGGAGCCGAAGGTTGCGCCACTACACATGGTGAGATACACGTAACAGTAGACGTAATAAGCGTTAGAGTACAGGAGATAGACACCTATGCAAACACCAAAACCAACGGGGAATCATCCCCCACGCAAATCACCAACCCCCTCCCCTACCACGTCAGACTTTGATGGTAGCGGTGGCAGCCGGCGCACTCCTAGCGGTGGGCGTGCTTCCCATCTGGCTACCTTCCTTGAGTGCTTCCATGCCCGGTGCCAATGCCAAGATGTTTTGGTACTTGGCACGCAGTAGCGGGTTTGTCGCCTATGGGTTGTTGTGGCTTGCTATGGCTCTTGGCTTGATGATAACCAACAAAATGGCGCGGCTTTGGAACAAGGGACCGGTTATCTATGACCTCCACCAGTATGCCAGTTTGCTTGGTTTGGCTATTGCGCTGTTCCACGCGCTTATCTTGATGGGCGACTCCTACGTTTCCTATACGCCGTATACCGTACTTGTGCCATTTGCCAGCGAAGGGTATCGCCCGCTTTGGGTGGGCATTGGGCAGGTGAGCTTTTACCTATTGGCATTGGTCGCCTTGAGTTTCTATGTCCGTAAACCTATCGGGCGAACCCTTTGGCGTTGGATACATGGGCTAAGTTTTGTGGTGTTTGTGCTGGCACTGGCGCATGGTATCTGGAGCGGTACGGACACGGGAACAGTATGGGGGCAGGCGATCTATTGGTTTAGTGGGGGCAGTCTGCTTTTCCTGTTCTTCTATCGGGTGTTGGTAACTAGGGAGAAAGGCAAGCCGCAACGGCAAGGAACGAATAGACCAGCAAAGCCTACGCCTCCTCAAGGCGAGAATCTGGCAAAAGCAAGTCTCCAATCATAGGGGGGGGACAATAGCATAGCCCCATCAGGGTTGCAATGCTGCATAGATACGCTCTATACCCGCAACAAACTGCTGGCGTTCGGTTAGCGCAGACAGCATAATATGCGTACCGGCTACGTCCCCGTAGTAGTAACCAGGATGGACTAGCACCCCCGCTTGCTCTAGCAGGAAGAGCACTAGTGCATCTTCACCCTTACTGTCATCTCCCCACCCGCTTATGCTAGGAAAAAGATAGTAGCCGCCATCAGGTGGGCGTAGGGAAACCGACGGGCAGCAGGTTAGGTGTTCTAGGGCATAGCGGATGTTGGCAGCAATGTGCGTGTGCATAGCAGCAACGAATGGGGGGGCATGCTCAAACAGGTGCGGCAGCATGGTCTGTACCAGACTGCTTGCCCCCAGGTAGGTGTCATTGATCAATTGGAGCCGCTCGCCATACTCAGCATAGGCGACCTCATTGGCTGCAATCCAGCCGAGCTTCATATCGGGTAGGGCAAACTGCTTGGAGATGCCGTTGAGATGAAAGACAGGCAGGTGGGGGTGCAAGGTTGTTGCTACGGGTATGGAGGCTTGTTGGTAGGGAAACGCAGCAAATACCTCATCACAAATGAGCGGCATACCTAGCTGGTCTAGGGCTGCCAGGGGCGTATGCAATACTGCCCCCGTTGGATTGTGTGGGGAAATAAGCAGCACAGCCCGTGTTCGCTCATCCGCCTGTTCAAGCAAGCTCT
>CAZLKK010000296.1:0-1724 GCA_964559995.1 uncultured Chloroflexaceae bacterium | reverse complement strand
GCCAACCACACGCCTCATCCATATGATAGGGGCGTAGCTCCACATGGTGTATCTCTGCTAGAAAATCAAACAATGGGTAGGTAACATCTGGTGCCAGCAGATTATCGCCAGCGTCTGCCAAAAGCGCAAACAGCAAGCCGTAGGCTTCGCTGGTACTGGCAGTAATGAAGATGTGATCTGCAGCAATGACCATAGGCGAGGGGGGATGCATAGGGGTGGGGGGCATACGTTGGGCATAGCTGGCGGCGATGGCGGCGCGAGCTAGGGGGAGACCGCGAGGGTCGGGGGCATACTGTCGGCTTGTCCAGTAGTGGTCAGCAGCAGCCCGGAGAACATCAGCAGGAAAGAGGAGTCCCTGGTGGGTTGGGTTGCTGCTGGTCAGGTCAAGGTAGCCTGTGCCAGCAGCAGCCTGTTGTCGTGCCTGTTCAATCGCGTTGATTGTCAGGTCTAGCGTTGTGAAACAACCCGGCATAGGGTCGGTTTAGTAGGACATCCCAACTGCTTGTTGCAGGTAGGAGTCGTCGGTGATCTGCTTGAGCATAAAGTCTGCTACGTCAGCCCGTGATATACGCATGGTAATGTCCCGTTCGCGTGGACTAAAGCCTGCTTTGTACTCCTCAGTAAGCGGACCGTCTGTCAGACCGGCTGGTCGGACAATCACCCAGTCCAGTGAACTATGCATAATCACCTGTTCCTGGCGTTCTTTGTCCTCCATGACATTACCTAGCACAAAGGGTATCAGCACGAGGTTCCAAAATAAGCCAATTTGCTGGCGGGTCGCGCCCATCCCAAGCGTTGTTTGGCAGATAAACCGTTTGACCCCATGGTGCTGCATTGCGTTGATAATATGCTGTGTGCCATCAGAGAGGATGGTATTTTTCTTCATCTCGTTTACGCCGAGGGCTGATAGTACTGCATCTTTGCCTTTTACCGCGGCTTCTATCGCGTTGTAATCTAGGATGTCGCCTTGTGCAACGGTCAATTTTTCGTGTTCTAGGGGGAAGGTATCTGGGTTACGGGCAAATGCTGTGACATGGTAGCCATAGCGTTCAATCGCCTGTTTGACCAATTGTTGCCCTGTGCCACCTGAAGCCCCAAAAATAAGTATATGCATAATCGGTTTATCCTTTCGTCAATTCATCAATTCGTCAATTCATCAATTCATCAATCCGTTAATTCGTCATTTCGTCAATGAAACGCGCTCTCTATTTTTTGCTTGCTTTAGGGAACCTACGCAGAGAGAGGGGGTAGTCCATTCCCTAAAGTTGATTTGTTTTCCCTTGTCTATCTCGTGATTCTACTATTCCATAGATTACCGTGCGAGTCAAGAGAAAAAGAGTGCATATTTGGTAGAGAAACTCTATGGGAGAGGATGATAGTCGGTGTCGCTAGGTTGGGTAGAGCACAGCAAAAACCACCGAGGTGCCAGACAAAACGAAGGGTTTTTGAGATTGATTGCTTCATTGCTTCGTTTCATCTGGCACGACCCGGTGGTTATGCTCCCAGTCTATACCAAAGGTTCTTTTAGGTTGTGGTGCTACGTTGGCTTGGTATCATAAGCTCGTGTGTTATTTGCTACATTGTCCTACGTTGTCCTACGTTGTCGTTCTACGTTGTCCTACAATGTCGTTCTACGTTGTCCTACGTTGTCGTTCTACGTTGTCCTACGTGTCCTACGTTGTCGTTCTACGTTGTCCTACGTTGTCGTTCTACGTTGTCCTACA
>CAZLKK010000295.1:4220-5311 GCA_964559995.1 uncultured Chloroflexaceae bacterium | reverse complement strand
TGTATCCCAATCCGGCCGGTTCGCATTTTGTGTTGGAAAATATTTCCGGTAAGACTGTCGTCATGTCTATAGAGGGTACAGTATGTATAGCGTTGCTGTCAAGGGGAATTTTTACCCTCCCAACCCTCCCTCCCATCCCAACATCCCTACTACCCAATTTATCAGTATTTTGGTATAATCAAGGACGAAGCTCTTTTGCATCCATCCTTTGACAAGTTTGACAACAAGATAACAAGATAACGAGACAACGAGACAACGTGTCTATCGTCTTTTCTGGCGTTTTGTGCCATCAACCACGAGTGTACTATGCGTACTGGTATCATAAAGCCTATTGTCCTATTTACACCAAAACCAGAGTATGCTATAGTACCCGTAGCAGAAAACACGTCCTGAAAGGGAGCTAGAATGGTTCCGGGTGGGGTTCGGTATCCCATCCATTTTTGTTATGGGCAATCTTCCGAAACGTCAATCGGGCAATCCTACGCAACAACAAACGCAATCCTACGCAACAACAACCAGAAGAGGTATCCTAACCACATGAATGCTGCAAAGAAAGGGAAAAAAGCCTTTTCCTATCGTGAATATTGGCAAACGCTAGGCGGAGAGCGGTTCTATGCAATGGCTCGATGGGTCATGCTCATCCTCGTTTTTGCTATCAGCATCCCGATGCTCGACACGCCGCTTTATCCCCTCTCAACCAAGAGCGATCCTATCGTCTTTGTGTTGTGGGTCTATGCCGGCTATGCCCTGATTATGAGTATCCTGCTCTTTATCCCCCCCACCGGCGGAGTGCTGAAACAAGCCTACCTCGGCGATATTTTCTTCATTGTGCTGCTTTCGCTGTTCAATGGGACAAACGCCATAATCTTTCTCCCCTTCTACTTCCTGCCGCTCATTAGCGCGTCTATTTGGCTCAAACCGTTGTATAGCCTTGCTATTGGGGTGATTACCGCTATGCTCTATTGTGTTGTGGTTATTGTCGGCAGCGAGAAGGGGCTTGCTGTCCTATACCTCCCCCTCGTTTTGTATGCCTTGATGATCCTGTTTATCCCCTGGTTATCATGTGGGCATTTGCAGGTATTGCAGTTAAG
>CAZLKK010000295.1:0-4143 GCA_964559995.1 uncultured Chloroflexaceae bacterium | reverse complement strand
TACAGGCGCAAAACGAGACGCAAGAGTACCGCGAACGTATGCACGCCTATGCATCGGTTGCCTCGACCCTTGCCAGTACCTCAGACCCCAAGCAAGTGTTGACGACTACCCTACACGAGATACAAAAACTCGCCCCCTACACTACCGCCATGGTGATGTTCTCGACTGGTCGCCCAAAAGAACTCAAGATTGAACTGATAGAACCAGCAAGCCCAGGCGATTTGGCAAAGGTGCTGAATGTTGGGGAAGGCTCCATAGCTGCGATGCTGCGTCCCTCTTCGCTGCCACGCCTGGTTGATGATATTAGCCAAGAACCAGAGCTAGAACCTGTCGCCAGCCTTCGCCAGTGCCAATCTGCCTGTATCCTTCCGCTGCGTCTCAAGGTGACAACGTTTGGGTTGTTGATTGTTGCCAGCAACCAGCCGGGGGCATTTCAGCAAGAACACCTCGACATCCTCCATGGCATAGCCAACTACCTGATTGTCGCCATTCATAGCTCACAAATGGCGGTAGACCTGCGCCAAATTAAAAGCAAATTGAACAGCAAGGAAAAAGAAATCCGTGACCGTATGGCAAGCAAACTCCACGATGGTCCAACGCAAAAGGTGGCACAGATTATGATGCAGGTAGATTTCATCAAGCAAGCTATGCAGAAAGACCCCTCTATGGTGCCGCAAGAGCTCGATAAATTTGCAGCACTGGCAAAGGTGGCAAATGCAGAGATGCGAATGACCCTCTTTGAGCTGCGCCCCTTGACGCTCGAATCCGATGGGTTGCGGGCAGCCCTGACAGAATATGCGGAAAAGCTCAAGCTCCGCGCAGGGGCTACCCAAGTCCACGTCAAGTCAAAAGGGGCAGTAGACTCAGCTCTCTCCAAAGAAGCCGAGGGGGTTATCTTTGATATTATCCAAGAGTCGGTAAACAACGCGCTCAAACACGCCCAGGCAAACAATATTTGGATAACCCTAGAACGCAAAGGCGAACTCTACACGGCTACGGTCAAGGATGATGGCAAGGGGTTTGACCTGAACGCCGCACGCCAATCTGCTACCAAGCGGGCATCCTTTGGGTTAAAGAATTTTGGCGAGCGAGCACAACTGATAGATGCAACTGTAGACATAGACTCTGCGCCGGGCGAGGGGTCTACCGTCACGTTGGTTGTCCAGCTTGAGCCAAAAGAAAAAGCTGAAGCATGAACCCCTATCTCTCAGCATCCCATGTTCGTGCTGCTCTTGCTCGGCTCAATATACACCCAACCCGTGGGATGGGGCAAAATTTTCTGATAGATGGGGAAGTACTCCAACACATTGTGGAAGCGGCTCACCTCACTCGTGATGATGTGGTTGTTGAGGTGGGACCGGGGCTAGGAGTGTTGACGTGGGAGCTAGTTCGTCATGCAGGGCAGGTTGTGTCGGTAGAGCTAGATAAGCGACTAGCGGCACGGCTTGATGAGGAGTTTGCTAGAGGGACAGCAGATATGCCAACATCCCTTGCCCCTATCCACATTATGCAAGGTGATGTCCTACAAATACCGCCAGCGCACATGTTGGAGCAGGTGGCGGGGAGCTCTTGTTCCCCGCTTGCCTATGATGGCAGGTATAAGATCGTGGCAAATCTGCCCTATGCTATCACCTCACCAGTGTTGCGTCATTTCCTGGAACACCCCCCACATCCATCGATTATGGTCGTGCTAGTGCAGTGGGAAGTAGCCCAACGGATAACAGCCCGTCCTGGTAAATTGAGTATGCTTGCCCACGCCATCACGATGTATGCTGAGCCGGAGATTGTCGGGCGCGTGGGGGCAAAAAGCTTCTTTCCCCAACCTGCGATAGATTCGGCTATACTTCGCTTGCATACCCGACCATCCCCGGCTGTCGCCGTGGATGATGCCTATGCCTTTTTTCAGGTCATCAAAGCAGGGTTTGTCCAATCGCGCAAGAAGCTGGCAAACGCGCTTCCCAGTGGTCTCGCCAGCCAGGGACGGGTAATCTCGCGGGAGAGGGCTATGGCAGCAATGCAGACAGCGGGGGTATCACCAGATCGCCGGGCTGAGACGTTGACGCTTGATGAATGGGCAGCAGTGTACCAGCAGGTTTGCCCCCTATTGGCAGAGACAACGTAGCAGACAGGGCTGTGTCCAAGTCGCACAACCAACAGATTATTGCCTATGGTTGCTCTCCCCCTCTCCTGTGTAGTGGGGCGAGGGGCAGAATAGCAAGGGAGCATGCTCCCTTGCTGAAGGATGCATCATACCCCTTGCCCGGAAATCCTGTCCGGTATCTGTGTGCATCTGTGTGCATCTATGGTTTATTCCTGCCCGGAATGTCCCGGTATATCGACCTACCCCTGAAAGCCCCAGGGGGAAGGGGCAGGGGAGGGGGGGCGTACATTCGCTCAGTGACCCTCGCGGCTCGTTATTGTGCTATACTGGCATCCATACCCGATAGCAAGGCAAGGAGCATGACGTGAAACAGATCATCAGTATCAGCCTCGGCTCGCCACAGCGCGACTACCAAACAACCCTCACTTGGCACAACACTGACCTCACCATCCAGCGCATGGGCACAGATGGCGACCCCCACCAAGCCGCCGCGCTTATCCAGCAGCATAGGGGGCAGGCAGACGCTATCAGCCTAGAGATGGGGGGATATATGCTGTATCCTAGCCAAATACATCGGTTGCTTTCTCGCAATACCAATGCCAATACCAAGACTATGCCCCCGATCTTTGATGGCTCTGCCCTCAAAGCGACCCTTGAGCGTTGGGCTATCAAGCGCATAGCCGACCACCACCCCGACCTGTTCTCCAAGCGGCGCATCCTGATCATCAGTGGGCAAGATCGCCCCCACATCGCCCAAGCCCTCGCTGGCTATGCTCCCCATACGCGCTTTGCCGACCCGCTGCTGCATTGTCGACTGCTGCCGCTGCCCACCCCCCGCTCGCTTACCCACCTACGCTGGTACACCACGACCCTTGCCCCCATAGCCGCACTCATCCAGCGATATACGCATACCCAACAACCTACCCAACCATCACCTCTCCCCCGTATGCAACGGCTCATGGCTTGGGCAGAGGTCATCATCGGTGACTACGACACCCTACACCGCTACCTACCCGCTGATCTGACCAAAAAGACGATCATTACCGACAACCCGACTCGTGCTGAAATAGCCGATCTGCGCTTGCGTCAATTGCAAACGCTTATCACCTTTGCCCCGATATTTAGCCATGACAGTCCCGATAGCCCTGATAGCCCCGATAGCCCCGCATACCCCCATTTCTCCCCTGCTACGCTAGAAGCGATGATTGCTGTAACCTATGCTGGCAGTCCTCCCCCCCTAGAGGAGTCGCGTTTGTTGCATATCCTAGCGACAGGTTACTGGCAGCCGACAGTCTACCCATTGACTCCCGCTGCCCCCAAGCCACGCTTTGCCTTTGTGGTGCATCCGCTCACCACCAAGCAAATAGCCCTCCACCCGGATTTTCGCTTTACGCGCTATTTCCCACAGCGGCTCGTGGAGTGGGCAGCAGCCTATATGCTGCCACTGTACATTTCCCGTATTCGTGGCATACGCAGCCAAGCCACCGGCGAGGAAATCCAGGGGGTGATGCTGGCATTGACCGCTACCCCCCGCGAGATGCTGCGTCGTCCGCCAGAGTTTACCTACAAACGGTTGCTCAAGGCGGCACGTATGGCAGAGCGGCGTGGGGCAAAGATTATGGGGCTAGGAGCGTTTACCTCTATCGTAGGGGATGCCGGCGTAACGGTAGCGCAGCGAAGTCCCATTGGCATCACCTCTGGCAACTCGCTCACCGTGGCGGCAACGCTGGAATCGGCTAAGTGGGCAGCAAAGCGTATGGGCAAACCGATTGACCAGGGGTGTGCGCTTATTCTTGGGGCTACCGGCAGCATTGGAGCGGCGTGTGCGCGGCTATTGGCTATGGCACTACATGATGTCATCCTGATTGCCCCCCGCCCGGAGCGGTTGCTTGCGCTCAAGATGCAGATCGCCCAGGAGACCCCGCATGCTCGCGTCACCATCGCCACCCGCCCCGATTTCGTGCCCGGCACGGCAGACGCCGCCTCCACCAACCGGCATACCGGCCTGAAACCGGACCAGGTAAAAGAACTCAAACAGATAA
>CAZLKK010000294.1:2996-5312 GCA_964559995.1 uncultured Chloroflexaceae bacterium | reverse complement strand
GGTTGGCGGTGCCGGGCGTGATGGGGGTCATGGGGGTATGGAGCGTGGGCATGCTAGGGAGACGGTTGGCAGGCAGACGGGTGGGGCTATTTGCTGCCCTGTTTCTCGCGCTCAATGCGGTGCAAGTGTGGTTTGCCCGCTACTCCACCTCAGAGACAACCATGCAGTTCCTCACCTTCGCCGGGCTGTATGGTTTTGCCACCTTTCAGGCGTGGCGACAGCGCGACCAGACTCATGCTGATGTCCCCCGTAGTATCCCCATCGTCTACGCCACTATAGCCGGTGTCGCCTTTGGGCAAATTGTCCTGACCCGCATAGATTTCTTCTTGGTTGTAGCCCCCGTGTTGCTCTACCTGCTCTACCGTTGGTTGAGCCACACATGGCACAGAGGACACACCGCACTCGCCCTCAGTTTGGGGGTAGTGCTCATCCACGCCGGGCTGCATGTGCTCTTCATTGCGCGAGCATATTTCTTTGACACCGCTTACGCCCGGCTGCAAGACTACGCGATTACTGCCTATGCTGCCTTGCCCTTCCTCACCCCGCTGCTACGCGAGGTCTACCACACCCGCACGGGCAGTCCACTCAAAGACCCGCTCGCGTTGTGGCGTGAGCTTGCGGTCATAGCAATGGCAATGGGAGCATTGTTGGCACTGTGGCGATGGAATGGCAGTATACGGTTTGTCACCCGACTAGCCCAACGCTGGCAGGGGTGGCTACGGGCAGGTATAGCTATGAGCATCCTGCTCCTCGGCATGCACACCTACCTTGTCCGTCCCCAAATCCTCTCACGCGATACCCTCGCCGCCATCCCCGGCTGCCTGTCCCCCCAACAATTGCAAGCCCCACAGGGGGCATGCCTCACCTTGCAAGGCTACATTGGCGCACCAATCGCCATACCCCAACCCCAACCCACCCTCGACCCGGTGAACATTCGTCAGCAAGACCCCGTAGGCTACTATACCGCCGGCTTTCTCGCGCTCCTTAGCCATATGGAGCAAGACGAGTCACGCGCTGCCATAGTTGAGGTTGAGGGATATAGAGAGCGTCTCATCGCTATTGCAGAGCAGATAGCCCAAACGGGGGAAACCCCCACACTGGTAGAACAGCGAGACGAGATCATTAGCCAACTAGACCCCATTTCGCAAGAGGTCATTGGTTTCTCCTTTGATGAACTATGCGTACTCAATATCCCCACACCCAAGATAGACGACAAGTACGTCATCCCTATGGCAAATATGGTGCGGGTGGGGTGGTACCTATCGCCGCTTGGCATTGCGCTAGGGATACTAGGGTTTGCGCTCTGGTGGTGGCGTGGGCTGCGCCAGACCTCGTGGCTCTTTCTCGTGGTGGGGTTTGTTGGCACCTTCTTCTACATACGCCAAACCTACGGCACCAGCGACCAAACCTACATCTACATTCTACGCCGCTTTGTGCCTATCGCCTACCCTGCCTTAAGTTTGGGCATCGCCTACGCGCTAGGCGTGGGGAGCCATCGGCTATCGCTGCTCAATGGGATGCGCTGGTCAATGGTGGCGGTGCTGGTAGCCTTTTTCGTCTGGACAGGACGACCAATCTATCGCCACACTGAGTATGCCGGTGCCGTCAACCAACTTGCGACAATGGCAGCACAGGTTGAGGATGATTCTATTCTGCTAATGCGCGGGGGCGGTCCCTCGTATGGGGCATTTCGTGATGTGCCAGACCTTGTGGCTACCCCATTGCACTTTATCTATGGGCTAGACGCGCTCACGATAAAGAGCAGCAATCCTGCTGCCTATGCCGAGCCACTGGCAGCACAGATACGCCGCTGGTATGCACAGGGACACGCGGTGTATCTCGTTTTGAGTGCCAGCGGGGGCGATGCTATCCCACCGGGCTTTGCGCTTGAGCCAGTGGGGGAGATGACGCTTGACCTACCAGAGTTTGAACAATTGACGAATCAGAAACCGCGCAATGTATCACGTCTTGTCCTGCCAATGGCAATGTACAAGCTCACCCCACAGCCGGGCGCAATGGGGGTGCTGCCCATGCCCCTCACCGCTACCGATGTGGCAGCACAAGTACGTGGCTTCTATCTTGCCGAGGGGACGACAAACCAGACCACACCAGACACGACTACCTATGCCTGGACTGACGGCAACGCAATATTGCGTATTCCCTGGCAACCGCAACCGCATACCCACCCAGTAACCCTTACGGTACAGCTTGGTGGCGGTGAGCGTCCCGACCACCTCGGCGTAGCGGAGGTCTGTCTATCGCTTGTGCCAGCAGATACCCCCGATGCCCCCGCTTTACCGTTGGGGTGTCTGACAG
>CAZLKK010000294.1:0-2986 GCA_964559995.1 uncultured Chloroflexaceae bacterium | reverse complement strand
GAGAGCGTCTCCGTCCTCAGCCACCGCGATCACCTCGAAATCCCCTTGCCCATCCAGGATGGCGGCGATCCCCTCGCGCAGCAGCCGGTTGTCCTCGATGATCAGGACCTTGATCTTCGCCATGCGCTCCTTCCCTTCGCGGGCGCGGTCGTGTCGGCCGATCGGCGGATCCGACGCCGGGAGCATACCTGATATGCCAACGCATACGGGGGCTATGCTGTTGCGCTTGGAGAGCGAGACGTGGGTGCCAGCGCAGGAAGACCCTCGCCAGATAGACCAGCGGGTCGTGGGGGTGCAGTTTGGTGGGGTTGACCTAGCCCCCTGAGAGACGGGAGCGGCGCGGATGATTACATCCTTTACGCCTGTTCTATCAAGGCTATCTCCTCCGTAGTCAGTCCATAGAGCAAGTAGACAATCTGGTCAATAAGGGTATCTGTCGCAGAGCGTTGGTGCTCAAGAGCCGCAATCTGCGGCTGGTACTGGTCATAGATGGTGAGCATATCCGAGAGGTGCTTTACCTTTCCAAGTTTGTATTTCAGCAACCACTGCCATTGATCACGGGTTATCCGAGCAATATCCTGGTCAATCGTGAGCGTTTCCCCATGTAAGCCCCCTAAAATAGTCACGGCATTATGGGTTTCCTGTGCTTTTTTCGTGTTGGGGTTCCAAAGTTGGCGGGTCTTCCCCAACGAGTTCCAGTCGTTTGTGGTCATAATGCCCTCTAGGTCAGTCAGTAGGTGGGTAAGCAACTGCTGGTGTTGGCGATTCAGATCAATCATCTGTTGGGCAAGATGTGCCAAGAGGTCATGCACCACATCAGATTGTTCTTCCCCCCCTGTTGCCCCTTCAGCAAAGGCAAGAAATTGTCCAGTATCATCCATCGGCAGCAGGGTTGTGAGGGTTTGTCCTAGCGTACTGGTACGGAATAGCATTGTATCTTGCAACGTTGCCAAAGGAGCATCGTGTTTTGTCATAGCTTCAGCTAGGTTGATGAGGTTATGCCCCCGTTGCTCCCGTTCCTCTTGCGGTGTGGTGAAATGGATACGGCGTATGGGCAATATTCGAAGTTGTGGGGACTGAAATTGATAATAATCACCGCTCATTTTCAGAGCACCAAAGTATTGTTTATAGACCCAACTCATAAGACGTGAGTTACACAAAGCACCAATACCTAAAATCGTATAATTTTGGTGGTTATGTATAGCAAAATTCGTGTTTAACGAAGCATAATTACCAGCAGTATCAATAAATCCCTCAATTTTTAGAGCTATTTTA
Organism: uncultured Chloroflexaceae bacterium; assembly: GCA_964559995.1. GTDB lineage: Bacteria > Chloroflexota > Chloroflexia > Chloroflexales > Chloroflexaceae > JAAUSY01. The sequence continues at coordinate 1,711 of CAZLKK010000294.1, read as the reverse complement.
GCAAAAATTATTTTTTGTTGTGTATATTGGTATCTTCGGTTTTGGGAAATTACCGCAGTATCTTTAGCAAGAACGGGATGATGATATTGGTTATGTTGGTGGGTCATGGCTTCATGCCCCCAGAGCGTATGGAAGCGGTCTATGAGTCCAGTGTTGATAATTTTCCAATGCGTATCCAGTGCTGGTGCTGGATTTTCAGCAATATATGGCGTATAGCTATCGGACTCCGAAGGGGTAGAGGAGGCATTTACTTGCGCTATTTCACGCAAGTTTTGGGAGATAGCGGCTATGTTTTGCACCGTTGTAATACCTTCACTGACCAAAAAGCTCCACACATAATCTGGTAACTGTTGCAACAATTGTGATGACTGCTGCGTGGTCTTTATGTGTTCTCCCAAGAATTGTTGTACAAATACTTGATATTCAGAATCTCTCAACCCTTTTTCAATAATAGATACAACAGGATATACTGATGGGTCTTTAAAAACAGCTATTTTGGAAAAATCCCCGAGAAGGCAAAAGGTATGCTGTTGTATGATATAATTTCTTAGGGCAAATCCATAGGGAGAAGCAAGGTATTTATTGGGGGTAATAACGCCAACTCGCCTTGTTTCGTAGGTAAGCAACAGGGATTGTTCTATAAATAAGACATATATATCATAAGCCCCTTTTGCACACACAAACAGCTTCTTCCAGTATTTCTTCTCGTATTCACTAAGTGTCTTGTTGAGTTCATTTGCGTTGATATATGGTGGGTTCCCCACCACGCCGTCAAAGCCGCTTGGCTCGCGCAGGAATACCTGGGGAAATTCCAGTTCCCAATGGAAAAAGTCGTGTTGTATGGCAAGTGCTTGCGCTTGGATAAACCACGGTTCTTGTTGCAATTGCTCCCATGTATCTGTATTTGGTGATTCAGCATAATAATCACCAAGAGCCGTTACTACTTGATCATACTGCTCTTCCGTAACCGGGTTTCCCAAGTGGTGACTAATCCAGACGTTCGCAACCCTACGAAATGGCTCACTGTACTCCCGAAATTCAGCATAGGCTGTTTCTTTTTTCTTGACTTGTTCCAGGGATTTATTGGGTAATGCTGCAATGCGTTGGAAATACTCCAGAATTTGCTCTTTCACCTGCCCAAACAGTTGCTCAAATAACCCCATCTGGCGAGTTTGACCATTGCCATTCCCATTGCCATTGCCATTCCCATTGCCATTACTATTGCCATTCCCATTGGCTATAGACGGTTGTCGCAATCTGCCCAGGTGTTCTATACGCGCCCCTACCAAACTATTGCCCACTCGCAGATGATGGTCCAAGAACGCAAGCGAACGGTCTTGGGATAGGGTAGAAAGCCACAACGCAAGTTTGGTGAGTTCTACTGCCAATGGGTTCAGGTCTACCCCATAGATGCAGTGCTCAACCAACTCTCGCTCAGATTCCGCAACTTCTGCTTCCGTTGGCTCGCATCGGGCAAGATATTCTCGCGTGCGATCATGCAATGCATCATCGGTTTCCCCAGGCGCACGCTGTGGTGGTGGGGTCTCTGCCCGTTTTTTTGCCGTTGCATGCTGCTGGGCTATGTAGGCTAGAGCCATCACCAAAAAATGTCCACTGCCCATAGATGGGTCGAGGATGGCGATATGCTGTAGCTCTGCTGCCGTCTTGTCGGTACAGAGTGGTTCAAGCGTCTGCTGCACGATATAGTCCA
>CAZLKK010000293.1:0-5326 GCA_964559995.1 uncultured Chloroflexaceae bacterium | reverse complement strand
TGTACGCAGAGAGGCTTTTTGGGTCAAGGTACTGAAAAGAGTTGCACATTGGGTAGACTTGTCTGTCTATAACGATTCGGATGATGAACGAACGTTTCCCGAATCCGCTCGTTTTCCCCCAGGCTATGAGACAACCACGGGGGCATCTTCTTCACCCCCCCACACAGAAGGGAAGAACTTTTCCGAATCGTCGGCGAATCGTTTCCGGCAAAACCGGCTTATCCCCACCCGCGACCTAGCGACTATGCCACCACCAACGTGGATTATCCCCCACTTCATCCCGGCGGATGATCTCGTAACCGTGTATGGGGCAAGTGGGGTCGGCAAGAGTTTTTTTCTCCTTGACGTATCCCTCTGTATTGCCCAACATGCTCCTGTTGTGTATGTGGCTGCCGAATCACTTTTTAGTTATACCCCCAGGGTCAATGTGTGGTGTCAGCACTATCACTTAACCGAAGCTCACCATTACATGTGGACACAAGCGGTCAATTTGCTTGATTATAGTGAAGTAGAATGGTTTATTGAGACTATTCTTCCCTTACGTCCCGCTGCTATCATTTTTGATACTCTCGCTCGCTGTATGATGGGGGCGGATGAAAATAGTGCTAAAGATATGGGGATTGCTATTGAGTCATGTGATTATATTCGGCGTATGACCGGGGCAACCATTATCTTGAGCCATCACACGGGGAAAAGTGGGGGTATTGAACGGGGCAGTTCTGCGCTTCGGGCTGCGTGTAGCACGATGATCGAACTGACCAATAATGGCGAAGGACGCATTACTGTTCGGGGGGATAAATCACGCAGTGACCGCCTCTTTGAACCCCGCTACTTTCAATTGGTGGAGCAACCGAGTACCTTACACGATCCGTCTACCGGGGAAAGTATCACCAGTGCAGTGCTACTCCCAACAGTGCATATGACCCATCGCTATGATGGGGAACTCAAACCCCGCGAGTATGACATTTTAGATGTGTTAGCCATGCCCTATTTTGGAGGCGAAGCGAACAATAAAGAGATTGCCGAACACCTCAAACTGCTGCCAGCACGAGTGACCGAATCGGTAAATAAACTGCTTGCCCAAGCCTATGTTACCCGCGAAAAGCATGGACGTACCGTCACCATTGCCCTTACCGAGAAGGGAAAAGCCACCGTACAAGCCCGGATAGAAGCTGCCGAGCATGCCCTTCCTGCTTGTCCAGAAAACAGTTCGCCCCCTGTGCGAACTGTTCCGAATTGGGAAGTTACTGTTGGTTCGTTTCATTCTGCAACAGTTCGGGACGAACCATCGCCTTCTGAAGCCCTATCCGACGAACAGTTCGGGCGATTCGGGGACGATTCGGTCGTTTCCTCCCCGTTTCCTGTCGATTCGTTCGGTTCCCCCCCCTATAAGGGGGGAACCGACGAAGAATCGACGGATACATCGAACCTTGAATCGAATGCCGATCCCCCTCGCCATCCAGATGCGGCTAGGCTAAACCAATCGAGCGAGCATATGGGGCATGCGGCTACACATAGGGAAGCATCACATCCCCTAGCACAGCCTGCTTGTACTTCCCCTGTTCCCGCACCCCTGCCGCATATACCCTTGCCAGACAGACAACCCATACCATTGCATGAGATGGTGCAGGCAACCCAATTGCTCCGCAACGCTATTGGTGAGGTAGCACCTCCCGTCTGCGCTCCCCCCGGAATTTTTGTCGGAACGCCTCAACTATCTCATTGCCTTGCTTGATGACCGTGATCGCCCTGATGGATGGGAATGGGGAAATACCCCCTATCAGTTAATTCGTCAAGAGGATGGAACCCGCACAAATATAGATTGTGACCCAATCCGGGTGGTCGGGGCGGCTCTACGCCAAGAATTAGCTGATGCAGAAGCCATCCAGCGGTTTGATTACCCTATTTCCCAACCGAATTCTTCGTCTGTTCCCACCATTCCGAAACCAAATACTGCAACGCCTAATCATTTAGAAAGGACTTTTTCCTATGGTATCACCCCGTATAACTCTTGTTGCCGCTGACATCGGCAATATCCAACTCAAATATCGTCTACCGGATGGTCAAGCAGTGGTTGAACCATCGCTAGTACGGCTTGCCCCAACCACGCTTGGCTATAGTTTTACCAACGACACGCCCATCCGTCCGCTTACCTATATCAGCGGACCCGCTAACCTTGCGTCTACCCCCTACCTGATTGGTCAGGATGCAGAACGGGGGGGAACGGGTGATGTCGCCGTAATTGGAAGTGCTCACATGCGTCTCGCTAGTGCCGCATATGTGCTTCTTCACCTTTACACCATTTTGGCGAGTTTGCCCCCAAGGCACCCATCTCGTAACGTGGGGGGACACAACCTATACCCTCACCATTACCGGCGTGATGCTCGTGCCCCAACCTATCGAAGGTATCGCTACCCTGTTGCTTGATCCTGATGGACATATTCCATCCCAAGATGCTCTCCATCACCAGTGGTTTGCCCTAGACATTGGGGGGGGAACAACAGATTACACCGGGCGCACGGGGTTGAATGTGATTCCTGGCACCGAGGGGGGAGTACGCCTCGGTATCCAGAATGCTGCCCAACTTGCCCGGCAACTTATCCAACATCGCTACCCTGCTCTCCAGCATCTTGATACCGGGCAGGTCCTTGCCCAGATGCGGCAGAGCGATCCCGTCATCTATCTCAGTGGCGAACCCCTCAGTATCCAGACGGAAATAGATGCGGCAGTGACCCAAACGAGTCACGAAATTCTCGCACATATCTTGCCCCAATGGGAACGCCACCTTGCCCAGGGGGAAGTTGTCCTCTTTGGTGGGGGAGGAGCACAAATGGCTGCCCCGATACAACAGGTACTTCAAGACTTTACTCGCGTGACGCTGTTATCCGACCCCTTATTTCGAGTGCTGGATGGTATTGAACGATTAGCCCGGCGGCAATTATCCCAGAAAAACAGCAGTGGATGATGCCCCATAAGCCACTCTGGAGTCGCAATAGCGGCTGGCAAATTGCCCAAAAACGATCCTTTTCGTATTGCCGGGAAAATAGGGTATTTGAAGCGGAAAAATGCCTGCTATCTGGAGGATACGATGCAGAGAAAACCACGTAAACGATTCATTAAACGGACACCCTACCGGGTATACCTATCCGCTTCAAGTTCAAGGTCCGTTCCCATGTGGCGTTCAGGCAAAGTCCCTTTATCTGGGGGACCTTGCCTGAACCGATAAAAAGACTACGTACCTGGAAGGAAAGGAGGTGTTGATGTCTGGTGAACGCTACAATGTGACCATACCCACCAACGACCCGCGCTTTGCCGAAATGCTGCACATCATCCATGCCGTGAAGGGTCGGGGCAAGCATAGTCCCGTCTCCCGGATGTTGGCAGAGTGGGCATTGCTTGGGTTCTTGCTTTCCCACGGGCATATTGCCGTTGCTTCTGGCAAGACGACCTATTCGTCATCCCAGAAAGGATCACCGCATACTGGCTCTGGTTTCTCCCGCTCTTCCGCATCCCGCGAAAATGGGGATACTTCTGAGCCAGCCATTGCGACAGATTCTCGCCCAACCCATGCTTGTACGTCTGCTACCGATGGAGTAGAAGAGCACGATTTCGATACTATCCTGTCTACCGCTGGTTGGACCATTAGTTGAAAGGAACAAGCTCCCAAATGACTCCGAACCATTTTCATGAGTTAAGACGCAATACCACAGAAACGGAGGAGAAGGTGTACAAGGAATCACAGAACAATCCCGATACCCCCTCATCTGCGGCTCCCCGATCAGATATTGAAACCCTTTTGGACTATCTTTGGTCGCACCCTGCACCACCAAATCGATCATCCCGTCGTACCAAGCGATCACCATATGAACGGGTAGTAGCACGGATCGCGTTGGGGTTGGCTGCTTTGACCGCCGGCGGCATCTGGTGGGTCGGGGGGTATTTTACCCTCGTTTGGGTTGCCCAGATGGGTATTCCAGTTGTCACTCTTGGAGTAGCCGCATGGATTATCCCATTGGCGATTACCACGTTAGAAATGGGAATGCTGCATGCTCGTCCCCAAAGTCGTTGGGCATGGCTCTGTTGGGGGAGCGTATTTCTCATAGACATCACCACTACCGCTCAGGGCTTGATGGTCGTGGGACAAACGCATGCCCTCTTCGGAGAGCCTGGGCATCACAACGATGTGACAGTTTGGATACTTGGGGGGTTGCTAGGGATTGCCATTGCGGTTATTCCCGAACCAGCCTTGCGAAGCATTTGGCGCGATCTACGACGTACATAAGCCGAAATTGTGGTACCATAGCCGCAGGAAACAGGATAGGAAAAAGGAGCGGAGCCATGTCGGTAACTCGCGGGATTGAACTACAACTGATTGCAGTGGTGCTATTGGCAGCACTTGGGACGTGGTATTGGACCCTGCGCCAAGTGTGGGCTTGGCGGGATCGAAGGAGTATGGCTCCCCCATCGTGGTCGCCCGTATCATATGCTCCCGCCCCAACAGTATCCTGCGACACAGAGTCCCCTTTGCCGTGGGCAGGACGGGCACTTGCTACGCCCCCCAACGATTTGCTAACGACTATCGCCTTCTGTCACCATCGTTGGGGAGATGTGCCGTTTCTCTTTCCGCTGGGGTGGTACCAGACGAGTCAAGGCACAGCCGATTGTGCTGCCGCTGCCTTGCAAGACGACATTTACCATATCCTGATTAGTGGACAATCCCGGATTGGCAAGGATAATCTCGCGCTCCAAATACTTATCTCACTCGCCCTAACCCATCCCCCATCGCGGGTGCAATACTGCATCATCGATGGGAAAGGACTAGACCTCATGGGACTCGCATCCAAAGCCCATACATGGCGTATGGCAGGCGATGTGGGGGACATCAAACCCACAATGGAAGCGTTGAGTCGGGAACGGGAACGAAGGGGGCGTATCTTGCGGCAGGCGGAGGTCAGCAAGTGGGAGAACTATACCGGCGATGATGTGCCGCTGCTGGTCTGCTACATCTCGGAGTTGAGTTTACTGGAGGATGCGACCAGCAAGGCTGAGTTGACAACATGGCTCAATGCAGAATTGACCGCAGGTGCAGCGTTTGGGATGCGGTATATCGTGGCGACACAAACGGCAAGCAATTTCGCTACCCGTTGGCGATCCCAGATCAGTTTGTATCTCGCCGGGTTCCAACCATCGCAGACACAGGATCAACCCAACACAGGGTTGACGACCAAAGAACTCTCTGCAGCTGGGGGTATCCCCCCGTCTGCCCTTCGCCCGTATCCTGATGGGGCAGGAGTCTTCACGGCAGTGCATGGGCGAGAGGTGGAGA
>CAZLKK010000292.1:0-5352 GCA_964559995.1 uncultured Chloroflexaceae bacterium | reverse complement strand
TATTACAGAACACTGGTTCTTGCAACAGCTCAAGCGGCTGAAGCGGAGAAAGCCCGTATATCCCAGGGCTAAAGCACCTGGGCTTTACGGGCTGTTTTTGTAAAACAGCATTAGCGACTCCATCGCCTCGCTTGCTGCTTCACTACGAGCTTTGTTCCTATGCTGTATCAAACGATTAAGGGTGCGTTCGGCTTGCTTCCCTCCGATTTCCCCCAACGCCAGAATAGCAGCAACCGCTACCTCAATATCTTCATCTTCGGTCAGCGGCACCAACTTTTCTACAAACGACCTCCCCATATCGGCAAACTCCCCCGCTGCCTGTGCTGCCTCAAAGCGCAACGCAGGTATGGGACTCGTAAGCTCCTGCTGAATAGTTGCCAGCCACCGCTTGTCCATTGAGCGTCCCATTGCTAACAAGGCACTCTCGCGCATGTGCTGGTCAGTATGGGCATACGCTTGGGCTATCTCCTCATGGACAATGGGTTTATCGCTAAAGTAGGCCAAACTCTCCAACGCTCGCCGCCGCACCTGGATGGGATGATTGGTCTGCTGAACCTTTTGCAAAAGGGTAGTATAGATGAGATCGGCTAATTCCTCGGTGATCTCTTCTATTATGGCAAGGGATGCAAAATAGCTCAATGCGAGCATCACCGCTTCTTGCACTTCCAGCGATTCATCATCCACAAGTTCAAGCACCCGCCGTAAGATAGGGATATTTGCCTCTTGCCAAAGCCCCTCTACCGCTATCGTCCGTATGGTGGGAGCAGGATCATCCAAACACGCCACATAGAATGCTTGAAAATCAAACTCACTGGTCGTTTCATCAATCATTCCCATTTCACAAAGGATAGCTATGCGGCGTTCATCTGGTATCTGCTGCCAAACTTGCCACAGGGAGGCGACATCTTGCGCGGTAAGATGCGAAAAGATACGCAAGCCCTCATGGGAGAAGGGTTCTTGCGTATCTGCCAACGTTTGTAAATAAGCCACAGGGTCTTTTTGGTAATTACTCGTCATCATCACCATATGACCAACGGCGACCTCCGACAATATACCCTTCGTCTTCTAACTCTTCATCATCCGCCTCTTCCTCTACCGGTTCTGGTTCCGGTTTGTAGAAGCAGGTATCTGCGTCTAGCTCATCAACGGTAAATTCCTCTTCCTCGTCAATGATTACGCGCAGGTAGGATACTGACGCAGGACGCAAGACATTGTATGCTCGATGCAAATCTTGGATATTGAGGCGATAGTATGGCTCATCCCGCGAGCCTATCTGGTCGCCAAAGACTTCAAAGATATGCTTGAGTACCACATCTGCCTTGCGCCGCTCACCCATCGGTAGCGACTTGAGGTTTTTCAGCTTGCCAAACCGCTGTTGAGAGATAATTTGGTCTTCGTCTACCGCGCAGTAAAACTCCATAGTAGAGAAGGCAAATTTATTCTTCTTCTCGTCTAGCGTAAGCAACCGCTCACTGGTTGGGGTAATTTCCTCATAGGTGATGGTGAAGACGTGTGGCTCCTCGGTGCGGGTCAGCGTGATAAGTGCCCCCGCCACCAAATGCTCATGAAAGAAACTCTCAAATCCCTGGAGCCATCCCCCACGGTTGCCAGCAGGGTAGCGCAACTCAACCAAGAAGTTCATATAGTGCTGTGGGGCTTCAATACGTAACACAGCACTGCGCTGCTCTGCCAGCATAGGAGCAGGCAAAAGGGCTTCTAAGCTCTGGTCAAGCGGGAGAATACCATACTCCCACTCAAAAAAGGTCAACAACCGATTGACCATACCGGCTTCTTTAATGTAATCAACGCTCTGCCCTTCCAAGCTATCGTCATAGGGTTCTGTCAAAAAATTCGCCAACTGTCCCATTTCGCTAATCTTTACCCGCTTGGTCTTGGTAATCGTCAAGCCTTTGGTAGACCAGAGACGCGCCCCTTCCACCCCCACAAATTCAAAGTCCTTTTCTCGGCTCAACCGGTAGTTGAGCGAAAAACGAAACCCCTCATAGTCCCCCTGGCGGGGGTTGTGGTAGTAGAGGTCGGCTATGATAGCGGTATCCAACAGCGGCTCGCCTACCTCCATGATATAGTCACGGATGCGGCGCAGGTCATTTTTGCCCATACTGACGATACCTGCTTCTGGATAGAAGCATCGCCCAAAGGAGACAATCCTTCGTAGGGGGTCTTCTTCTAGCTGTTCAATAATCGTCCTTCGTAACAGATCGCCATGTCGCTGGAGCAGGTCTGGTGTTGGTTTGCTCAAGTCTATCTGTGTGCCATTCGGCATCGTCAAAGCAAACTTGGGATCAATGACTTCTACCGGCTCTGCTTGTTCGGCTTCGCCCTCCTGACCAGCAGCAGCTGCTGCCCCCTCTGGAGCAGCTTCCGCTGCGTCCGTTTCCCCTTCTGCTGAGGCAGTCTCTGCGTCCCCATCCTCACCAGCAAGGCGAACAGCATCAAGGTCTTCAGCCGGTTCACCAGCAGTACCTTCGTCTGTTTCTGGCAAAGGCCGCTCAACAGGAACAGCAAATTCTGCTTGCTCCTGCCAATAGTCTGAAATGAGCACCGGCTCCACCGAGGTGAGCACAGGCCGCGAAGTAGAAAAAACGACACTCACATCATCCACCGGCAACGGGTTTTCTGGCTCATAAAACCGCTGGCGAAAGCTATGACGCGATTCCTCATGGGTCGGTTGGTAGGTACCGGTGCGTGAGGTGATATAGAACACCTCATCGTCATCTTCCACACGATAGAAGACCATACTATTCTCGCGCAACGCAGCATCTATTTCTTGGGCTATATGCTGCTGGTCAGTCTTACGTGTCGTAGCCAGATAATCTGACAGATTCTTGAGCGACTGACGAATAGGTGCGTCAGCCGCAAAGAAACTGCCCTGCATCTTCATAATCTGGAAGATTTCTTTTGCCAGTTCTTGTTGTTCAGATGTTCCCCTGAACACAGGTGTACTCATTGCTGTTCCTCCAGCACAAGCTCACGCAACATTTCCAAGTACTGCTCAAGCAGTACATCCAAATCTTGCGGCTCTCCAGTTGCCTTTAGCCACTGTACAAGGCTATCTATAGCTGTTTCTCCATAGACAATGGTTTTTACATCCATAGTACTGCTCTACTGCTACTTGGGTTTTCTCGGTTGTTCATTCTTGATTCTTGCACACCAAAAAATACCACAGGGAATTTCCGCTGGTCCGGGAGTGAATTATAGCATCCTGAAGCCTCCTATGCAAATGGTTACTCTTGGAGACTTTCTAATGCCAGCGCAAGTGCGCCAATGGCGATACTCTCTGTGCCAAGCACCGATTGCACAACGGGAATAGGCCGGGCTAGGGCGGGGGCTAAATACTTGTTGACCTGCTCGGTAATGGCTTGGAGAAACGGCTCACCCCCAATACGCACGACAATGCCCCCAAGCACGATCATTTCCGGGTCGAGCAGTGCCACAATGTGGGCTAACCGCATAGCGAGAATGTGGACAGTATCTTGTATCACCTCTTGGGCTACTGGGTGGTCGCCAAACATATCTTCAAGGTTGTCGGTGGTGTAGCCCCGGTGCTTTGCCCGCTGGAGCAGACCCGTAATGGACACGAGATTTTCTAATGTTTCCGTGCCTTCGGGGTTGGCATCGCTCTTTTCCGCAATCGCATGCCCAATTTCGCCAGCCAGCGCATTTGCCCCGTGGTGTATCCGTCCATCTAGCACAATCCCCCCCCCTACCCCGCTGCTGAGATGCAGGTAAAAGAGGTTTGCACACCCATGCTCAATGCCAAAGGTCGCCTCACCGAGGGCGGTTAGGTTGGCATCGTTGTCTACGAGCGTGACGGTATCAAAGGCTTGTTCAAAGGTATCTTTGAGGGAAAAGTTGTGCCATTCACTCATGCGTGGGGAGAGCAGTACTGTCCCTTTGTGTGGTTCTATTGGACTCCCAAAGCCCACACCAACCCGTACCAAGTGACTAGCAGGAACCCCATGTTCTTGGAGTAACTTGTGGGTTACGTTCAATGTAGTGGTAATCATACTCTCACGGTCTTTTTGTTCAGCCGGCGTATGCACACTGGTATAGGTTTGGTTTTGGAGATCAACCAGTGCAGCACGTATCCCATAGCCGCCGAGGTCGATACCCAGCACATGCCCCTGAGAACCAAGTATGCCCCACCTATTCTCTGCCATACGTTCTTGTATGAGTTGCTGTGGTTCGGTCATAACGTTACTTTGCTCCTTGCGTGTTTAACCTTGCTATGCTAGTGATTATAGCACATCAAAGAGTTGTATGGCGAATTGGCAAAGAATGGTATAATAGCAGGGGTTTTTGTGACCGCGCCTATACGAAGAATTGTATGCCCTCTCCTGGTGTATAGATGGTACAAGATGGTTCTACCGAGCAGCAACCACTGGCAATGCTCGAAACGCTCTACCTTCCCTTTTTGGTCATTGTGGCAGCCTTTACCGTAGGGATTTTGCTTGACCTGTTGCTTACCCGAAGGATGCAACGTTACGGAAGCCTAACGGGTTGGCAAGCAGACCGAGTATTGGGCAATTCACTTCGCCAGATGCCCGTTATTTGGGCAACATTAGCGGGGGTGTATGCCAGTATTGTCTATACCCCGTTCAACACCGAGCAAATCGTTTTTTGGCAACGGGTTCTGCTTGTGCCCTTCATTCTCTCTGTCACGATCTTTGTGATGCGCTTGGGGGTTGGGTTAATAGACTATTCCGGCGAAAAACGGGGAGGGGCTGCGGCTACCGTTTCGCTCTCTCGTAGTTTGCTCAAAGCCTTCATTGTCCTCACTGGTACGCTCATTTTGCTGCAATCGCTTGGGGTGTCTATCACGCCAATTATCGCCGCCTTTGGTATTGGTGGTCTTGCGGTATCCCTGGCTATGGAAGAGACACTCTCCAATGTTTTCTCTGGTCTCTATATCATTACTTCCAAGCAGGTACAACCGGGTGATTATGTGCGGATGAAGATAGATGAACGGGATCACGTCAAGGGGTACATTACCGATATTACTTGGCGATGTACGAAAATCCGTATGGTTGCAGACCGCATTATGCCAGATACCGAGCCGGGGGTCGTCACGGTGCCCAATTCGCGGATGGCTTCTGACATTGTGGTGATGCACTATCGCAACCAACGGGAAAAAGAGGTGCTCCTGAATGTGCAGGTAACGAGTGGCGACAGTTTGGAGTACATAGAACGGCTTTTAGCCAAGATTGCCCAAGAGGTCATGCAAGAGGTGCTCCCTGAACCATCCCAAACCCAACCGGTGATACGGTGTCGTGGCTTTTCGCCCACACATATCACGATGACGATTGCCCTCTATGCTGATGAATTGGCTGA
>CAZLKK010000291.1:2248-5410 GCA_964559995.1 uncultured Chloroflexaceae bacterium | reverse complement strand
AAATCCTGTCCGGTATCTGTGGGCATCTGTGGGCATCTGTGGGCATCTATGGTGTATTCCTGCCCGGAATGTCCCGGTATATCGCCTACCCCTGAAAGCCGAACATTGGGCGCACCGCCGTGCTCCCCTACGGTTCCCCTTCTCCCCCAGGGGGAAGGGGATGGGGGCTGCCCGGTGAGACAACGGAGCATGCACCGGCTTTCCAATAGCCAATCGTGGTTGGGAAAAATATCCCCCCTACCTATTGCAAACTCTATATGATAACCTTATAATACAAGATACTTGACTGTACCCAGTACGTCAGGCACAACCTTCATGAATGGATGAGGAAGTCAACGACCCAAGAGGGTTTCTGTGCTTGAAGGCAAGCAACTAGGAAAGAACAGCTACTATGGCACGAATTTCTGTCACGATAAATGATGTCCAAAAGACCCTTGCCCTGACAGAAAAGGGGCTACATATTGGGCGGCAGCTAGACAATGATATAGTACTCAACCATGCCATTGTATCACGACACCATGCCCACATAGAGCTGCGTGGTCGTCATGCATGGTTATGTGACAAGGATAGCCGCAACGGGGTCTTCGTCAACCGCCTGCGTGTTCGTGAGGAGCAACTTCATGATGGGGATACTATCACGATAGGTCCATTTGAACTGCTCTTTGAGGATCGCGCAGCACAAAGTGTCGTTTTTGATGACAGTCAATATTTCCCCCTCACCTCCGATGGACGCGCTGTCCAAGAAGGCGAACTTCCTGCCAGCACCGTAGATGTACGCGAATTTTACGCTATCAGTATTCGTCTCAACCAAACGGTAGATTTGGCAGACTTGCTCGACGTAGTGATGGACGAGGTGTTTCGCATGGTGCCAGCCGAGCGGGGAATACTGATGCTCAAAAAGGGGCATGAACTTGTCCCTATGGTGATACGTTCTGGTGATGCAGACGATATTACTATCAGTAGTAGTATTGTTCAAAAAGCCCTGGACAAGGGAGAGTCTGTCTTAACCCGCGATGCCCGGCTAGACTTTGCCGGCTCAGAAAGTGTCATCAGTGCCAATATCCGGTCCGCTATCTCGACCCCGCTCCTGTTGCGTAGCGAAGTTATCGGGTTGTTGTTGCTCGATTCTCCTGGCAGAGACCAATTTACCGAACATCAGCGTGACCTTATCTCTGCGTTGGCAACCCAAGCCGCAGTGGCAATTGAGCGGGCTCGGCTCACCGAAGAACTCCGTCTCAATGCCCAAGTGCGCCAAAACCTCGAACGGTTCCTTTCCCCCAATGTTGCCCAAGCCCTAGCCCGCTATGTCTCACAACATGGCAAACTCTGGGAGGCAGAAGAACAGGACATCAGCATCTTATTTGCCGATATTGTTGGGTTTACCACGCTCTCAGAAACCCTCCTCCCGCACGAAGTCCAAGACTTGCTCAATGAGTATTTTCATGAAGTGACCGATGTCATCTTTACCCATCGTGGCACCGTAGACAAGTACATTGGGGATGGCATTATGGCAATCTTTGGCGCACCCCGGCTGCCTGACGATCCCCCAAACATGCACCACGCTACCGATGCGGTAGCTGCCGCACTAGAGATGCAACAAGTGCAAAAACGGCTAGTTGACAAGTTGGATAAAGAAAAATCCTTCTTGATACGCATTGGGATCAACACCGGCAAAGCCTACACCGGCTTCTTTGGGACACGCCATCGTATGGAATATACCGCCATAGGTGACACGGTAAATACCGCCTCACGCCTGGAGTCGGCAGCAAAACCTGGCACGGTGTGCATTAGCGAAAATACCGTAAAAGCCATCGGGAAAGCATTCATTGTGCAAGAAATGGGCGAACTGCGCTTGAAGGGCAAGCAAAATCTCGTCCGGGCGTATGTCGTTACTGGAAGAAACCCTGCCTAAAGGAATAAGCATGGCAATTGTTGTAAGTGTCCGCTTTAAGGATAGTGGTAGAACCTACTATTTTGACCCAGGCAATCTGGATTTGCGTTCTGGCGATATGGTCATTGTAGATACCATCCATGGTCCAGAATTGGCAAAAGTTGCCTATGAACAAATGGAGGTCGCAGAAAGCAAGGTATCTGGTGAGTTGAAAACGGTCTTGCGACGGGCTGAAAAAGATGATCTTCTTACGACCCAAGCGTATGATTATGAAGACATCATGGCTCGTTGCAATGAGAAGATTCAACAATATGGGCTAGATATGAGCTTGGTCAAGGCAGAATATAGCTATGGTTCCCGTCTCACCTTCTATTTTACCGCCGAGCAACGGGTAGACTTTCGCCTGCTCGTCCGCGACCTTGCCCGGATGTTCAAGACCCGTATTGAGCTACGACAGATAGGCCCACGGGATGAGGCAAAGTTGTTTGGGGGGGTGGGGATTTGTGGACGTATGCTCTGTTGTAGCACCTTCTTACCAGACTACACCCGCGTTTCTATCAAGATGGCAAAAGACCAAGACCTGCCGCTTAATCCAGCAAAGATTAGCGGTATCTGCAATCGGTTGCTCTGTTGTCTCAGCTATGAACATCAGCAGTACCTTGAACTCAAAGCCGATCTTCCCCGCCGGGGGACATGGGTAGAAACTATCGATGGCAAGGGACATGTGGTAGAGGTGAATGTGCTGCAACAACGGGTCACGGTGCAGCTTGCTAGTAGTGGTATGCAAGAACAGTATCCCATTGCTGATATACGCGAAATCCATACCCCAACAAGGGAAGAACAACAGGCATTGATAGAAGAGGAAAAAGAACTTGCTGCAGCACGGCGTGCCGACAGGCTCCAAACATTGATTGCCGAATCGTTGTCGTTTCTTTCAGACGATGACCAAGAGAACCAACGGCTTCTTGCCCAATTTGAATCTGAGGATGGGACCCGGAATACGGCTAAAAGTAAGCAAAAGCAAGCCTCTTCCCGTACTTCCAAGCCCAAACGAAAATCGTCTCGTTCCGCGCAACCTTCATCTCCATCAGCAGCACCATCATCAACCTCATCCTCTCGACCATCGGCAGGGGGGGCGGATGCAGAGAACAAGCGAACGAGCAAGCGTCGACGGAAGCGTCCTCCTCCTTCGTCCTCGTCCTCGGCAGTCATAGTACTGCACCCCCCGAGGACGACGGACGAGGACCGTTCGCTGCACTCACTGAGGACGA
>CAZLKK010000291.1:0-2238 GCA_964559995.1 uncultured Chloroflexaceae bacterium | reverse complement strand
AATCATTTTGCATTCTTTAGGATCTGCAACTTCTCCAGCTCCAACAACACCGTCGCCTCCACCTCCTCCTTCGTCCTCGACGAGTAGTTCATCCCCATCACCAGCGACTTCATCGCAGCAAACCAACCGCGAACGGAAACCAGATACCCGATCTAGACCAAAACGGCGTAGAACAGAGTAAGCAGAAAAGATACTAACCAAATGATTGGGACATTTGATTTAGTCCAGAGGAGAGAGCTAGAACATCATGGATAGGAAAGAACGGATAATACTGCTTGGAGTGGGGACGGGGGTCCCTGATGCGGAACGGGGACATACCCATATGGTTTGGGATGGTGCGGGGGGACCTGTGTTGATAGATGCCGGGGGCAGCACCTACCAACGGTTGCTTAAAGCCGGTGTAGACCCCCAGGAACTTACGGCTATGGTGCTAACCCATAGTCATGCTGATCATATCAATGGAATACCTCCGCTGCTCTTTAGTATGGAATTGGCTGGACGAAAAACCCCTGTGCCAATCTTTGGCTTGGAGCCAACGCTAACTCTTGTCCGCCGTATCCTTGAGGCATTTGCGCTTGAGGATCATGCTGCGCCAGTGGAGTGGTACCCTATTCATGCAGGCGATAGCATCGATCTCGGCGCAGGACGCTTCATCCATACTAAACTCAACGATCATCCTCGTCCGTGTTTAGCCATGCGCTTTGAGCAGCAGGCAACGCAACAATCGCTTGCCTATTCAGGCGATACCTCACCCTGCCAAAACGTTGTAGACCTTGCCCACGGGGTGCCTACACTCATCCATGAAGCAACGAGTGCTCAGTCTTCTTGTGTCCATACGACTCCACGCGAAGCCGGCGAGATTGCGCGACAGGCGGGGGTATCGCGGCTTGTGCTGGTCCACTATAGCCCCAAGTGGACTATGCCAGAAGATCAGGCATTGGAGGAAGCCCGTAAGAGTGGCTTTACCGGTGAGGTGGAGATAGGGCGTGAGTATCAGGTTTTAGCCTTTAGCCCCTCATGCTAGTCTCGTTTATTCCCCGCTCCCCCTGCCCCCGCTCCCATTCCAGGGCGAGGGGGGGCAGGGGCTAGGGGTATGGGGGCTGCCCGGAACGACCCCTGCCCCGCTCCCGCGTCCCGCCAAACGAACCGCGAGGGTCAACGAGCGGATGTATGTCCGCTTCATAGGGGTCTTCGATCAAATGGTGTGTGCAGATGGGTAAGTTCGGAAGCCTCATTGACCATCTGCAAAATGGAGTCGCGTTGGATAGGATCATCATACTGTTGTATCAGAGTTTCAACCGTCTTGGCATACTCGATACGAGGGGCAAAGTAAAACAATGGTTCCCCACTAACGCTTTTACCTAACAACAAGATACCATCCTCAGCCATTTCTTCAAGGGCTTGTTTGACACTCCAAATATCACGACAATACCGCTGAGCAAGCGATGATGCGGTGATGCCAGAACGGACATGTTCATAGAAGATGAGCAGAAGGTGCAGTTTGGTGCGTGAATTGACAGCTTTTTCCACAAGAATGTGAACATCTAGGTCTATCATAGACTACCTCTCTTTTTGTGATCTCCATTGATCGTTTGTTTACGCTTCAGTGAGGGGTTTGGTTAGAACGTGCTTGTTTTGGAAAGAGCAGCATCATAGTTGCTTGCCTTCAAGCACAGCAAACCACCCGCTTGAGTGGTGGGATGAAGTGCCCGGTTTCAGTGGCTGTAGCCCACTGCCAACGCCCTAGTCGTCCGTATCTGACACCTCGCACTCCAGGGTATCGTGACCTGCCTATCGGAGTCCTCATGGGCGGAGTTTGGTCAACATCGGCTTGCTCGCACAAGTCGTTTCAGGCTTGGGGCATTGACAATGTGGAAATGCATATCGTGATGGAAATGTGCATAACCTCTCATTATGTAGTATACCGGATTTTGTTATCAAACACAAGGGGATATGGCAGAGCAATTGCATTACCTGTGAAATGTATCACCAGTACTGGTGATGGCACCAAAAAATCAACCGTATATGCTGGTTTTGTAGTACATCAAGGGTTTCACGTTACGTTACCAACGGAGTAAGAAACAATTATTCCGCTCTTTTGTTTGAAAATGGGTATTAAAAATGGAACAAAAGTATCAAAATTACCTGATTGTGAAATATCGTACAGGTAATGCAATTGCCCTGCGGCTGAAGCGGAGAAAGCCCGTATATCCCAGGGCTAAAGCACCTGGGCTTTAC
>CAZLKK010000290.1:0-5431 GCA_964559995.1 uncultured Chloroflexaceae bacterium | reverse complement strand
GTCGGGGGTTCGAGTCCCTCCTGGGTCGCCACTTATTTTCCCTATTGTTCTACCCGTAGGTAATGCTGCAACACTACCCACTCCCCGACGGCATACGTGGGGGGGCAGTGCGCCAAAGGATGTCTACATCCTCTGGAGTTAATCCATAGGAAGTATTGACCAGTTCAGACAAGCGGTGTTCAAGTTTGTGGGCTTCTGTACGGAGTTGCTGTATAGGAATCGCCTGCTCTTCGTAGCCTTCACGCAGGGTCTTCAAGGCTACGGGTTTCAAAATACCTGCTTGTTTTGGGCAGCGTTTGCGTACTTCAGCAATAAAATCATCAACGCTGAGACTGGCGAAATCTTCTAGCTTTTGCCCTGGCTTTTCAATGGCAAACTCTATCCGCAACCAGTCTAGCATCGTGTGGTGTGCTTCTTGGGTCGTCTTTGTCATAGCAATAAGCTGGTTCACTACTGGCTCAACTTCAGCACGAAGCTCATCGGTAGGCGGGGCTATGGGCAGCGTTTCCATCACAAAGCCGGCTGGATTTAGGGCTTCATCTTTCATATGCGGCAAATATCGCCAGTTGTGCCACCACATAAGCGGAGAATTGAGCACGGCAAGCAGATATAAGTCGGCTGTTGGTAGGAGAAACACCTTATTGTTTGCCAGATATGCCGCGGTATCTAAGGCAAAACGAGCATGGTACTGGATTTCTTGATAGACGAGCTTTGGTTGAGCAAACAATGGGTAGGAAGCATAGGTATGCAGTTCCCACCAGTAATGCCCCTGATTCTTACGCGCTCTTAACTTGTCTTCCAATGGTTTCATATGGGCATATAGGGAAGGGTAGCTTTGCTGAAAAAGCGTTTCTGCCTCGTCTTCAGGCTTGTGGCTCCATGCCCATGAATGATTACTGCTTGACTTCAGAACGATCATCCACATCCCATCCCACTCTGGCGACCATCGTTTGATGTCCTGCCCACGCAGATAGGGCTGAATAATCTCAGCACACCCTGGGTCATGCTGCACGAGGTACTCTTTTGTGGGGGTATCTATATAAAATGCTTGGTTAAACCCGGTGAGTATTCCCCAAGTTGGTTTTGCCCCGATAAACTCCCTGAGCGGTATACCCTTCTCCTGGATTTTTTCCATAAGCCGGGTTACTTCTTTGGTCTCTAGGTTCCACGCGGCACTATTGAACTGTTGTTGTGGGACATAGTGGCTATGTTCAGGAACATACTCGCGCAAGGTTATCTTCCCTAGCTCTTCACGGGAAATATCTGTAACCTGCACCTGCTGATCAGCAGGGACGTTCGCTGAAAAGGGCTTTCTTAACACAAGGATACAGGGAAAAACATCTGCATCAGGGAAGATAGGTGCATGCCCAAAGTCGATAATCTGCTCAATAGCTGCATTGTTGGCAAAATAGCCCCGTAGTGGCTTTCCATAGCCAGACCGTAGCCATTTATTCGTGACAATGTACGCCATACGCCCCCCCCGCCGCAACAACTGCATCCCCCGTTGGTAGAAGTATACATACAGATCAGCCGACCCGTGGTAGACATCAGCATACGTTTGGGCTACGTAGGGCTTGATAGCCGCCAGCGATTCCTGGCGCACATAGGGCGGGTTGCCAATGACTACATCAAATCCCGCCTGCTCCCCCAACGATTGCCCTTGCGTATCAAAGAATATCTCTGGAAATTCTAGTTCCCAATGGAAAAAACGTAAGGTTCTTGCCTGTTCCTCGGCAGTGTTGAGCAACTGGTCTAGCTGGTCAGGGATCGTAAGCAATCGTCCCGTGGTGTAATCATACAACGGGTTCCACAATGAGGGGTCTAACTCCATACCAAAGGAGGTGGCGCTGGACAGATTAGCCAGGTTGCCAAACTTGCCCATCAATTGTTCCCGTAATGCTGCATAGAGCCGCGCCTGCTCGCGCACTTCGGCTATCGTATCGCCAGCGGTGTGCTCAATACGCCCCATAGAATCGACAGCAGTACGCATACTCTGGCGAAAGCTGGCATCTGCTAACATAGACAGTTGTCCCGCTGCCACAGATTGTTGCGCTTCCCGTTGCGCTTTCTTTTGATGGACACGATCCGCAGGGCGCAGGTTATCGAGGCGTGTGCCAACTAGCGCATTGCCACAACGCAAGTGATGGTCCAGAAAGGACAGGGGTTTGTCGTGAGCAACGGTTGCCAACCACAGCGAGAGTTTGGCAAGGTCAACCGCTAACGGGTTGAGGTCAACGCCATAGATGCACGTTTGAGCAACCCGCCGTTTCCAATAGGCGAGATCAGGTTCCCCATTGCCATCTTCTACCCTTACGTCTAGGTCTACCAGAAACCGTGCCATGTATTCGGTTGCCGCAACCAGAAAATGCCCACTGCCCATAGCCGGGTCTGCGACATTGATATGCAACACCGCGTCAATTTTGGCAGCATCAGCATTATCATCAGCACTGGCACTAGCACTAGCACCAGACGCATCAGCCACAGCGTTCTCCAACACCGGTCCTAGTGTTTGTTCAACCATGTACTCTACAACAAAGTCCGGGGTGTAATAGCTGCCCGTCCCCTTGCGTTCGCCTTTGTCATTGAATAGGTCAATCGTCCAGTGATCTTCCGGGGCTATTGGGCGCAGGTGATGTTCTAGCAACCCTTCATAGATGGTACCCAGGTGTCGTTCGGCTAGGTCACGGTAATCTACAAACTGCCTATCTATTCGCGTCAATAGGTCTATTGCTTGTTGTAAACGGGCATCCCCAATCTGGTAGCGTTCGAGAAAGGGGTAGCGTTGGGAGTCAAAGAGTCCCCCATTGAATGTGGCAACTTGGATAGGAGCACTGCCCTGTTCAATAATATGGAAGTGTTCCCGCAGGCGTAACCAATACATGGCTATGGTTGATGGTAAGTGGTTTCCCATGTCCACATGCCGGGTTAATTCCCGCGCAATCGCTGCTAGGCTATAGGTATCGCGGTACAATGCGCTGCTCCGTAGGGGGAGCAAATCACGGGCTTCGGCATAGAGAATGAACAGCAGCCGATACAGCACAATGAGGCAGTGGTCATAGATAGTATTGAGCGTTTCTGGGTCAGGGTGAAACTGGTTGGATGGGTAGTCGAGAAAGCCCTGCGCGAGATGACGAAGAGCGGTGTAGACCTGCTGTTTGATATGCTCGCTGATGCCCTGCGCCGCATCGAAGCTCTCTTGGAGCAACGCTGCCACCCCAAGCGGGTGGTCATCAAACGCCGAGCGGTGGAAGAAACTGTAAAAGTACAGGAAGGTTTCGGGGGTACCAATGGACAACAAATCTGGGAGATTAACTTCATAACAGCGGTCTAGCTTTTTGGAAGTGGCGTGGTGATAGAGCCGCCAAAGCCGCCCATTCGTCAGGATGCCCCATGCGGTACCACTATGGCGCATGTAGAAGTCTATCTGATAGGCAGGGTTGCGGTTGGTGAACGGGTCGCCCCCGTGCCCCTGTACAGCATTATCCAACGAACGATCCCACGCCTTCGCATCAGCTACGGCAAAAGCAGTGTGCTGGAGGGATTCTTCGGTCAGCGTGAGCCCCTTGTTCGCGGACAGCAAGGCTTGGTTGCGATAGAGCACATAGTCGGGGCGTTTTGTCCCATCTGGGGTGGTCAGTGACGGTTGCACTTCAAAGGTATGCCCCAGGGCGTGGAGCACGGGACGGATAAGGTCTTGCTCGGTTTGGGCTTCGTTGTTGGTGGGGGTATAGGCTTGCCAGATGGTTTGTATGGTTTCCAAGACCGCTTGCACGTTGGGGGAAGTTGCCAGGGCGTTCCAGTCAGGACGTTGGGGCAGTAGGGTATTGAGGTAATGGTCTGCAAACAGCTGGCGGTTGTTATGGTATTGGGTTAAGGGAAGTTGTGTCGTCATAAGCAAATTCCATTCATTTGGACGGCGCACATACAGTTGTTGAAATCAATGCAACAACGGTAATTATAGCACGGGTTAAATATTGCTCGCCCTGCGAACAAAATCAGCAAATCAGCGGGGTGTGGAGGGAGCAGGGGGCAATAAGCTCAAACCGCAAAACCCACAAACAGACAAAATCTGCTACAATACCATCTTGTAATTAAAGACAAGTTCGTGCATATGTTAGGGAGGTCTTTTGTGAGTAAAAAGGAATCTACAGGAAAAACCCCAGAAACAACGGGGACTGATACCAAACAATCTATGACTCTTCTCGGTACTATGGCAGCAATAGTCGTGCTTGCCGTCTTTGTACTTTTAGGCATGATGCTCTCCAATCGCCCAGAAACGCAGGCATCCTTTACTGGTACTCCAACAGTACCACGCCAGGAAATCGCAGCTGATAGCCACGATGAGGACACAGCAGCAAGTCATGACACAGAAGAATCGCCAGAAGAATCGCCAATAGAATCGCCAATAGAAGGCGAAGGGGAAAACGAGGAAACCGAACCTACTACTGCTGCTGAGGCTGAGGCTGACGTTGAGGCTGACGTTGAGGCTGACGTTGAGGCTGAGGCTGAGGCTGACGTTGAGGCTGAGGCTGAGGCTGAGGCTGACGTTGAGGCTGAGGCAAATGGGGAGCGGAAAACCTATGATGCCCCCCCCCCAATAACCATAGAACCATCCAAAACCTATATGGCAACGATTACCACCCCACGCGGCGACATCGTGATACGGTTGATGCCAGAAATAGCCCCGCAAACCGTCAACAATTTTGTTTTTCTGGCGCGTGAGGGGTTCTATGATGGGCTAACATGGCACCGCGTACTAGCAGACTTTATGGCACAAGGGGGCGACCCTACTGGTACGGGTATGGGCGGTCCCGGCTATACCATCCGGGCAGAGTTTACCAATCAGGTACTCTTTGACCGTCCGGGCATTTTAGCTATGGCACGTTCAGACGACCCCGATAGTGCCGGGTCACAGTTTTTCATCACCACAGGACCCGCTCCCTGGCTTAATGGGCAGTATACTCCCTTTGGTGAAGTTATTGAAGGACAAGATATTGTCAACAATATACCGCTTCGTGATCCGGGTACCGCAACTGAACCGGGCGAGAAAATGCTCAAGGTGACGATTAGCGAGGAATAGCTTTCCCTCTGTTTTCCTGTCCCATTTCAGGGCGAGCAACAATCCGCTCCCCCCGTCCCCCTTTCAGGGGTAGGTCAGTGGGCAAAATTCCCTAGTTTATTCCCCTCTCCCCCTGCCCCCGCTCCCAGAGGGCGAGGGGGAGCCGAACATTGGATTGGGCGCACCGCCGTGCGCCCCTACGGTACTCCTTCTCCCGCGTAGTGGGACGCGGGGCGAGGGGATGGGGGCTGCCCGGCGATTGCTTGCAACGGCTCTCCGCGCTTTGCGCTTTGCGCTTCAAAGACCCTCTCCCCCCAACCCCCGCTCCCATAAAGGGCGAGGGGGAGCCGAACATTGGATTGGGCGCACCGC
>CAZLKK010000289.1:0-5477 GCA_964559995.1 uncultured Chloroflexaceae bacterium | reverse complement strand
CTTTGATATGGAGGCAGCACGGGCAGTCGTGAGCTTACACGGCATATCGCCAACAAAACCCCCGACCCAAAAGACTGTCAAGTCAGGCGAGTTAGGCGATTCAGGCGAGGTAAGCGATTCAGGCGATTCAGGCGATTCAGCCAATGAGAAGCCACGCGGACGGGCTGCGCCTCCCGCTGGTGAGCACATTATGCACCAACTCTGGAGCCGTAACCTAGTAGACTACGATTCTCCCATAGAGAGCTATACGCTCCACCCGCTCGTGCGCGAGTTTGCCACAACACAGCAACGCGAAGCTGAAGCGGGGGTGTTTCGCCGCTACGCCAAATATTATGCCCAGATAGCTACCGATATAGAGAGCCTCTACTTGCAAGGGGGCGACCAGATGCTTGAAGGGCTAGATATTTTTGACCAAGAACGGTCTCATATTGAAGCCAGCTGGATATGGGCAAAAGCCCAGGGCGAGGATACGCTCCTGTTGCAATTCCTGTGTATTGTTGGGCATACGGGCTTAGTGCGCTACCACATTCGCCATGAGTACATCCCCCGTGCAGAAGAGACGCTGGCTGCTGCCCGTCGGCTCAAGCGGCGCGGCGATGAGTGCCACTTGCTCAATGTCTTGGGCAGTGCTTATCGTTCGCTTGGCGATTTGCCCACAGCCATTTCCTACTACAAAAAAGCCCTTGAACTGCTCCGTACTGTTCGCAAACAGAGTAATGAGGTGTCGGTGCTTGGCAATTTGGGCAATGCCTACCTCAACTTGGGGGATAGGAAACAGGCAACCAAGCACTACAAACGTTCCCTCAACACCGCCCGCAAGCGGCAAGATGTGCGCGGCGAAAGTGCCGCATTGGGGCAGCTTGGCTTGGCGCATGCTGAATCCGGCGAGTATGACCATGCCATAGCCCTGTATGAACAATCGCTCACCATAGCCCGTCAACATCGCTACCGGGACTATGAGGAGGAAATCCTGACGGGGTTGGGGACAGTCTATCTGGAGCAAGGCGAGCTAGAGAACGCCAGAGCCGTTTGTGAAGGGGCATTACACATTATCCAAGAGACGGGCAATCGCCGCGATGAAGGCTATGCCTACCTTTTGCTTGGCAAGATTACTGCCGCCGAGCAGTCGGAGCAACCAGAGCAAGCCGAGCAATCTCCCCCACAAGCAGAGGACCACTACCATACTGCCCTGACCATAGCCAGGGAGATAGGCGACAAACGGATGGAAGGGCGCGTCCTGCAAGCAAACGGGGCGTTGGCTTTGACACAGCAGCAGGGAGCATATGCCCAATCATTGTTGGAAGAAGCCCTCGCTATTGCCCAAGCAACGGGAGATCGCCGCGGTGAGGCAATGAGTAGTTGGCAGCTTGGGGTACTTTTGCAGCAGCAAACACCAGCGGCACTGGAGCAGGCGGTTGAGTTGATGCAGGTGCGGGTTGCCTATGAGCAGGCAATAGACCACCCTGCCGCCGCTGACCATCAGCAGCAGGTGGCGGCAGTGCGGCAGGCGGCGATAACGCGGGGGCAGTAATCTTGTAAGGGGGACAGAGCAAATGAGCCTTTGCTATGACCCTGGAGCAACATGGTATAATAGCTTGGAGACTGTTGTCTGAGAAGCCCAATTCTTTAGATTAGGAGTTGTCACCCTTATGCATGAAATGATGCCAGAACAGATTGACCCGACTACGGACCCGGCATATCTTGAGCAGCGAGACCATCGATTGGCGATTTTGTTTCAGCCATATGAGCGGGTTTGGATA
Organism: uncultured Chloroflexaceae bacterium; assembly: GCA_964559995.1. Classification (GTDB taxonomy): domain Bacteria; phylum Chloroflexota; class Chloroflexia; order Chloroflexales; family Chloroflexaceae; genus JAAUSY01. The sequence continues at coordinate 3,717 of CAZLKK010000289.1, read as the reverse complement.
CTTGAGCAGACCTACAACTCCCAAATGACGCAGTGGCTCATTGATCTTGTGCGTATGGGGAAGCAGGGACAATGGATGCGCCAACGATATATCTATGAGGTACCATCTCAAGTCATCTATTTTCGCGGCGAGGTTCCCTTGAGTGAAGCAGAATTTGCCAACGTGCGCCGCAGTGCTACGAGCTTTCGCAAACACGAGCAGAGACAACCATCAGTAAACTAACAAACTAACGTTGGATTTTAAAATACCACTCTTTTTTTGCCCCCTCTGACCGACCTATGGAGCATAGCCCAGAAACGTCTAAGGGGGTCTGGTGGCCCAGACCCCCTTAAACAAGAGAAGAGAGGAGAAGGAGATATTTGTAGTATAACACCTTTAGTTACCGGTGTTTGTATGCTAGATTACATGGGTTGTTGTATTTCGTAAGATTACACCTGATAAAGTTGCTTTCGTTGATTTTCCTGCACATACTCACCATAAACGCAACACCTCTGTTAGCGGACGACGGGGAGTATGGGATGGTTCAGGTTCAGCATAGCCAAGCCGAAAGGTATGCTGTGGTATCAACCCTGCTGTTGGCAGTAGGCTTGCCACTTGTTGGCGTAAGTCAGGGAGTTCCAACGGTTGGCTCATAGGGTGTATCTGCAAGCCGAGGGCAGTCGCCATCAGGCTCACCCGTTCAAACACCTGTCCCACCCGCATAGGTATCTCCTCATGGTCTGTTTGGGTAGCCACAACTCCAAGCACAGGCGCACTCAGCAAAACCTTGACATCTTGCTTGGCAATATTCTTGCCCATATTGATATAGGTCACAGCAAGCTGCCCCATTTTTGCCAACAACCAGGGCGCACCAAAGACCCCCTGCCCAATCCAGTAGCCGAGTTCTTCCCGATAGGCTGAGTCGGCAAATTGGCGGGCATCTCCCTCTGTGATAAGGGCTTCTACCCGTTCTTTGGTAGCCATATCATCAGTCAAAAACAACGAGATGTCTTGCTCGGTGCAACAGGCTTCCAACCGTTGCAAGGTGTCTGTTGGGATGGATTGGTCTTGATAAACCTTATGGTTGGTGTGGCGTGTAGGAATAGCAGCAAAGAGCACAGAATCATACACGGCTTGGGGGTGTTCGTCTGAAGAGAGATCAACTATTGCCTTGAGGTCTGGTTGGTCTGGATTGGGGAGATAGGTAATCTTGCCCCGGTAGCCAAAGTGATCAGCTGCAATGAGCAGGTTTTCTATGGCGCAGCCAATACTGATGTGCAGTTCCCGTTTATCGGCATCGGCTACTTGGAGCCAGCGTGACAGGTCGGCAAAAATGGAGATAGTAGTATCCTGGATGGCAAATTGCCAGGGTTGGGTATTATGGCTTGAGGGGGCAAGAATAGCGTAGCGTAGCAGGAAAGCCATCTGCTTCGCTGTTGATGCGTTGTGGGGAAAATCAGCTTCGTTGATTGCCCAGGGGGTTGTTTTTGGATCATAGGAATCGTATGTCATAAGAACCTCCTTACTATCCTTTCATCTCATCTCATCCCATCCATTGAGGACAGTTCTCGTATATCCGATGATGGCTGATTGTCACACCCTCCTACCCAGCGGCACCGGCTTTATCCACCACGCTACCGCTCCCATCATTCCCCCCGCTAGGTAGAATGTGCCAAAGACCAGCAGCGAGAAGCCGAGGGCGAGATCGTTGGGGACATGCAGCGTATGCAGGTAGGCAATAATTGTTGCCTCACGGGTGCCTAGCCCAGAGATAGATATGGGCAGCAGTGTGACAAGACTGCCAAGCGCAATGGTGTAGCTGACAGCTAGGAAGCCAACCTGCATATCGAGGGCTAGTGCCAAAATGTAGCACTGGCAAAAGAAGACGGCGTAGGCGGCAATGGTCAGCAGAGCAGAGGCTACCGCGTTGCCTACCGACAACTCGCGCATCCCCTGGCGCATCTCCACTACCCACCCATCGGGGGCAAAGAGCTTGGTTCCTATGCGCCCCATCTTCACCCCCATATGCTGCATATACCCAAAGGTGGTGGGGTGCAAGAAGAGCACAAAGGGGAAAGCAAGGATGATGACCGAGAGGGCAAAGGAGAGCAGCGGCGACCCTGCATGTCCTAGCGTTAGCAACGCTGCTCCCCCAAAGAGCATAAGCATACCCAGGTCAAATAACCGATCTACCAACACGCTGGAAAATGCCCGCGCTGATGTCACCCCACAGTCGCGGGTGACGTGCATCATCTTGACGAACTCCCCCAACCGCCCCGGTGTGACAAGCCCAATGAAGATGCTGCCCAGGTAGGCAAGAAAGGCTTTGCCTATAGCGTAGTCTACCTGCTGCGAGCGCAGGATAAGCCGCCATCGCCACGTCTTCAGGGCTAACATTGGGATATTGAGCAACACTGCCAGCAGGAGCAGGGGCAGTGCTGCCTGCCGAAATACGCCAATAAGGGCAGTATAGTCTACCTGCCATATCAGCACGACGAGCAGCACTAGTCCAATGAGACTTGCCCACGGGAAGCGGGGTTTTGTGGTATTCATTGTGCAATGCCGGTTGCAATGTCCTCTTTCTCCCCCACCAATACAATATACGCACTGAGAGGTGTGGGTTTATTCATACTCCCTACCAGAGTTGCTATAGGACGTGGCAGCCGGTTTGGGGTAATAAACCCGATAGTTTCACACGCCAATACCCGTAATCCAACCTGTTGGGCAAGCTGTTGGACAAAAGAACGGGTATACTGCAATGACAACCGCTCCTCTGGCTTGGCTATACCAAGAGCCAGCATTAAGGGATTGTTGCGGTTTGGCTCATGGATAACCACATACCGACTGCTTACCCGACTCATTTCAGCAACGACATTTGCCGGCTCTTCAATGTGGTGCAGCATGTTTGAGCAAAAAACGAGATCAAATGACTGGTCAGCAAAGGGAAGTTCCAATGCAGAAGCCTGGGCAAGGTGGTTGCACGGATTCATTGCCAGCATTGCATGGGCATAGTCAATCCCTATGGTCTCACCAAACTGCTCAAAGTACCATGTAAAATAGCCATTGCCACAGCCAACATCAAGGATACGGGCTTTACGTGGAAGCGTGATATGTTGAGCAGCAAAAGCCAACTTCGGCTGTACAAAGTCAGCTACAATGGGGTCAGTGGGATGTCTTCGTTTGCGCTGACCTTCCCAATAGGCTTTTTGCCTATCTTGGGTTAGGTCAGGAGCAGTGGGGAATGGCGTGGAAGTAACAGGAGTAACGTTGTGCTGTTCACGTTCCATTTGGATCGTGCTTTGTGCTGGCGCACCATTGCCCAATTGCGTGGTACGAACAAGCACCGCCCCCTGATTGAGCGCAGCGAGATGTTCTGGCTCTGCCTGCCATCCGCTTATGCCTAGCTCTTGGCTCTGAAAATAGCGGCTCTGTGGGACATACCGCACAAAAAACTCATCCCCTATGGTCAGGGATTGCACCTGCTCGCTCCCCAAAACTTGGAGCTTGTCTACCAGCTGAATCCCATCATTACCCACTTGGAAAGAACGGTGATAGCGAATAAAGACAGGACGGCGACCAAGCATCAGCGTCTTACGAATACCCCCCTTGAGTGCATGGGAGAAAGGCGGATACCAGCCAAGCGCAACAAGCGCACTGCGAAAGATGATATTTTTAATCGGTGTGAAGCGTTTGTTTGATGGGACAATGTGGAGAGAGCCAGTGACATCCCATCCCTCT
>CAZLKK010000288.1:0-5511 GCA_964559995.1 uncultured Chloroflexaceae bacterium | reverse complement strand
CCCCCTAGAAGCCCATCCCTTTAGGGTTGGGAGTAGTCACGTTGCCACTTCGCTATCTTGCAGGGCAGTATCGAGCACCTGCCGAAAGGCACTCATATCTGCATTGAGGTTTTTCAGGTGGTCGGCAACTTGGTTGCTGCTAGAGTCGGCACTGACCACATCTGCCGTGCGGAGCCGCACCGTCTCTGCCAACACGCTGTCTATATTTGCCTTGATGTTTTCCAACTGTGCCATAATGCGCTTGATGAAGGTCTGCAAATCGCGGGCGTGGCGTTGGCGTTTGATAAGCGCGGAGCGGGTCTCTTCAAGCTGCTGTAAGATGTAGCCGTCTGTGGTGCGGTCTATCTTGCTGCCCAACTCATGGATATTGGCATCTAGCTGCTGAAAGTCTATCTCTTCCAGGTAATCTTCAATGATCTGCCCCTTCTGTGCCAGTACTTGCGCTTGGTCTACCAACTCGTGGGTTTGGTCTGTGACTTTTTGCAAAAGCTGTGCCAGTGGTCCCTCTGCTTGGGAAACAGAACGCTCAACCTCCCGTTGGGCATCGGCTATGTCTTTCATCAGCACCCGAAAGGTTTTGCTGCTGAGGCGGGTACGGGGGGCAGAACGCTGCGCTTTTGCGGCAAGCTGCGGGTCGCGGGTGGCGAGCACGACCATTGCCCCATAGGTTATTACGCCAAGCGGCAGCATCCATACCGCAACGGTTAAGCCGGTGACGATGGCGAGGACTAGCACGATAATTGCCAACGGTTGTCGGGCTGCAACAAAGAGTGTGTACATGAGAGTTCCTACCTTTCGCTGCGTTCGCTATGGGTAGTATTGCACAAATGCCTGGAGTGTGGCAAGGTAGCGCACCTTGCCGTTCTCTTCCCCGATTTTCTCCCACGGTTTGGAGTTTTGAAAACTGCCGCCGCGTGCTTGAAAAGAGACATTGCTCGCCTGAAACGTCACCCGTGAGCCAAATTGCTCAATTGCCTGTTCGCGGTAGGCTTCGATGCAGGCTTCACGAATAGCTGTATCGCTGGCATTGCTTGCCACAAGCACCTCTACATCTGTTCTGAAGAGCTCATTGACGCTCCGCTCTGGGGTGGGCGTGGGAAAAATGGGGAATGGCGGCGAACTGAGCGGCAAGGGACCTAGCCAGACCGTCAAGCCAATAACGACGAGTGCGAGCAGGATATAGCCAGCACCGATAATCCGTGAAAGACGCAGCATACCTTATCCTGAATACCCATTACAAAGATTCCTGCTCCTATTATAGCATATGCTTTCCCTGGGGTAGTTTGGTTCGCAGAGATACCGGGCAAGAGATTCCTGACAGAAACGCAGAGGTGCAGAGACGCAGAGAAAAGGATAAGTTAGCTAGGTAAAACGAGAAGGTCTTGATCTCCACTTCATAATACAAATGGTATTCGTATCAAAAACGTAGTAGCTATTCACGAGTATCATGAAGAATGTGCTCAAGAATTGCTGGCGTTAGTCCATTGGCTTGCGCTTCGTCGCTCATCTCATCCATCACTTGCTCAAGAGGTATATCAGCAGGAATAGAAGTATCTTGGAACAGCATTTGTACCAAAAGTTGCACTTTGCGACGCTCTTCCCTTGAGGCAACAGCATATTTGGTCGCTGTTATCATATCCACCGGTATGGTAATAGCCCTTGTATCCATAGAAGATTTCCTTTTCTATAGAGTCTACCTTGTTAAATTCTACCATAGATACACCTTGACGTAAACCGGTAGCACCCGGTCATCATGGAGAACCGTTGCTTACCCCCCCGCTATCCTCTCCACTCCCCGTCCCCGCTCCCAGACAACCGCTCGTTGATTCTCGCGGCTCGTTTGTTCCCCGCGTAGTGGGAGAAGGGCGAGGGGGGGGAACACCTGCCCGGTTCCCCTTCTCCCGCGTAGTGGGGGAAGGGGGTAGGGGAAGGAGGCTTGCCCGGAACAAACCGCTCGTTGACCCTCGCGGCTCGTTTGGTGGGACGTGGGGGGGAGCCGCTCATTCACGTAGACAATGCCCATTGCACTGCGCTTTGCAAGCTGCCACGGGTAATGATCGTGCTGAGGTCTGCCCCCAAGTGAACTAGCGTTTGTGCCATCGTGGGCCCTATGCCCGTCAACACGACTTTTGACCCAAGCAGGTGAACTGCTTTTGCCACTTGGATGAGCGCATTGGCTACCTGCGTATCTATCACGGGCACACCGGTAATATCAACGATGGCAATGTCCGCCTGATACTGCCCTATCCCTTCCAACAGCATCTCCATAATATCTTGTGCCCGTTTGCTATCTATAGAGCCAACCAACGGCATCAGGACTACATGGTCGGCTATGGGGATGAGCGGCGTAGAAAGCTCTCGCAGCGTGGCTTGTTGCGTTGCAATAATCCGCTGTTGGAGTTCTTCCTTTTGCTGTTGCGCTTCCTGCAAGTCGGATATGTCGCGTACAAGTGCCGCCATAGCCTGCGGGTTGCCCTGATCATCCCGGATGAGAAATCCAGATGCCAGTGCCATAAAAGTGCTTCCATCTTCCCGCATATGCAGAAGTTCTCCCTGCCAGATGCCTGCAGTTTGTATCGTATGGAGAATCTCTGGGAGCCGTTCTTGGCTCTCTGGGGGGTAAAAATCTGCTATGGACATCCCAATGCTGCTTTCCCCATAGCCGATTTCGCGGTGATGGGCAGGATTGACATAGGTAATGATGCCGTCCATTGTAGACACGGCGATAATATCCGGGGCGTATTCTGCTAGGGCTTTGAAGTTGCGGAGTTCATCCTCTGCCTTTTTGCGGTCAGTAATATCAGTGGTGATGACTCCAACAGCATAGATAGAGCCATCGTTGTCATAGATAGGGAATTTTGCCGAGATAAAAGTATGTTTCCCATCGGGCAGGTCGTAGCTTTCCTCTAGCTCAATCGGTTTACCGGTTTGGCGCAACTGTTGATCGCTTGTGCGCCATGCTGTTACCTCTTCCGGGAATAGCTCATGGTCATATTTACCGATGAGTTGCTCGCGGTCAACGCTGAGGAGTTGCGAAAAATGGCGGTTGATCAGCAAAAACAACCCTTCCATATCGCGGACGGTTAAACTAACAGGCAGGTTGTCTATCACCCCTAGCAACAAGGCTTGTTGATGATCTAGGGCAACGTTTTGTTTGGCAACGCGCTCTTCCAATTCATCATTTGCCCGTTGGACCTCTTCTTCTAGCCGTCTTCTGTCGGTTATATCACAACCTACCGCTTTTACGAAAAGGAGATTGCCGTCATCATCGTAGCGCATACTGGCAGACCAGAGGACATATACGGTAGCTCCCTGCTTGCTCAAAAGGCGATTTTCGTACCTGTCGGTCTGGACATGGTGTTCTTGCCAGCCGGTGATGACCTGCTGGCTAACCTCGCGGTCTTCCGGGTGCAACCAATCGAATAGGTTAGCCCCCATCATCTCCTCAACCGTATAGCCAATCAACCGTTCTACCGCTTGGTTGATGTAGCGAATCGTTCCTTGTGGCCCTACCTGCACGACACAATCGTCTATGTTTTCAACAAAATCACGATAGAAGACTTCTCGCTCTTGTAGCAGCGCGACCTGCTGGCGCAGTGCGTCTATTTCTGCTTGCAATGCCTCGTTATCAGCCATTGGACTACTCATTTCTCCCCCCTGTCTTTGGTGACACTCCGCAGCCACTAAAGTGGCGCGGCTTCTTGCGTTTCGCAAGCCACATGCCCCGTGTCCAGGGGACTACGCAGAACCCGCACGTTGTACGGGATACGATACGTTGTGCTGCCTGTCGGTGTAATGTATCCAGGCACACCATACCGTTGCACCGACAGGATATTGACCGCGCCCACCCCGTCTCGATGTCCGCTGAAACCACACTGCCCACAGACATACCGCCTGCCGCGTGGTTTATGCCGACATCCGCATGATGGACACGTTTGACTGGTGTACCGTTCGTTCACCAGTTCCGTCGTGATACCTTCGGACTCAGCCTTGTAGGTGAGGTACTGGCGCAGCTTGCCATGCGACCAGTTGCTCACTTTCTGATTGCTCTTCTTGCCGAGCTTGCCTTTGTCCGCGACACTCCGCACATCACCGATGGCGATAGTCCCTGCTTCCAGTTCCACCGCTGTGTTGACCACCTCGCGGGAAACCTTGTGCTCCATATCGCGGACACGTTTCGCCTGCTGATACAGAAAGCGGTTGATACGCTTCTGTAACCGCTTCCCCATCCGAGAACCGCGCTTGTACCTGCTTTGGCGTTGCCGCAGGGATGCGAGACGTTTGTTTGTGTACTGTCGTTGGCTACGGAGTTCCCGACAGGTTATCACCACCGTGTCTTTCCCATCGGACATCGCCGCTGGATGTACTTCACCCATATCTACCGCTACGACGTTTGTTCCTGGTGCTTCTTTCGGCTGTTTGCCATCCTCAACCACGATATGCCAGAAGTACCGTCGCTTGCTTGTGTCGTAGACCAGCCGCACTTCCCGAATAGCCAGTACGTCGCGCAGATGTGTGGGAAGTGCCACCCGAATAGGCGACAATCCTCGTGCCCGTGCCAGGAGCAACATGTCCCCGTCGCGGCGTATCCCGCTGTTCTTCCAAATGGTCGTGCGGTATTTCTTCCGCTTGTATGGGAAGCGCGTCTCTAACCCATCCTTGCGACATGCCCGTGCTGTTTTGATAGCCTTGTAGAAGCCCTGTTGGGCAGCATCTATCGAGTGCGCGTGCAGCAACTTCGGTACCCCATCGTTCGCTCTATCATTCCACCGCTCCGCGCCGTTCTGCGAGAGCCAGTGTCCTTTCTTGCGATACACGCGCCAGTGAAACACGGCGACCTGGGTGTAGCGTTCGCCACTGGCGCGGTTGAGGGCATCCGCCTCAGCGCGATTCAAGTGGCACGGTTCAATGTGTGTTCGTATCATCACAGTCCTTTCTGTGCGGCAATGTACTTCTGGATAATCTCTTGCGAGACATTGCCAGCAGTAGCGGCGAAATACGAGCGCGTCCAGAGCGACGGTAATTTCCGCAGAACTGCATACCGTTCGCGGAGGATGCGACTGGTACGTCCTTTGACCGCCTTAATGACATCAGCGGCACTCGTGTTCGGCCAGACTTGGACAAACAGGTGAATATGGTCTGGCTGAATAGCGACTTCCAGAATAATCCACCCCTGTTCTTCGCAAACCTGTCCGATGATTGCTCGACAGTCCTGGGCGATAGCCCCAGTGAGAACCGCTTTGCGGCGTTTTGGTGTCCAGACGAGATGGTAGACAATCAGATGTATTCGGTGCTCATCACGTTGATAGTCCATATGTGTAGATAAACCTTTCTACAACAAAATACCTATCTATATTATGGCATGGGTTTTCGTTGACGACAAGGGCTAAAGCCTTCCGCGAAACCCGCCTATCTCCTCGCACTAGAAGTGCGGGAGCTTGCGGCGGGTTCCGAATAGGTCATGTTCAGAAGGCAGTCTGCGTGTTTCGTGGTATAGCTACAATGCGGTAC
>CAZLKK010000287.1:0-5527 GCA_964559995.1 uncultured Chloroflexaceae bacterium | reverse complement strand
TCCCCTCTCTCTCCGCGGTGGGGGGAGTCGAACATTGGGCATACCGCTGTGTGTCCCTACTTTGCCCCAACCCTGATAGTACCCCGTTAAGATATTGGCGACTAGTGCTATAATGGGGATAGAGAAACCGTTGGTCTATCGCTACCAGCATCGTGGTTTCTCGCCGAAATGCAGTAAGTAGAAAGGAGGAGGAACAGCACATTACCATATCATACCTGTGCTGTTCTGTCGCATGCCTGTCAATCTCTGGCACGATCTTGATCCAGGACCAAAAATCCCCGATGTTATTCATGTGATTGTTGAGATACCCAAAGGGTCTCGCAATAAGTATGAATACCACAAAGAAACGGGGGCATTTAAACTCGATAGGGTGCTCTATTCAGCAGTGCATTACCCTGGTGATTATGGATTTACCCCCCAAACCTTCTATGATGATGGCGACCCCCTCGATGTGTTGGTCATGACCAACCTGCCTACGTTTACCGGGTGTATCGTGGAAGCTCGCACCATCGGGATGTTTCGCATGCTTGATAAAGGTGAGGCAGACGATAAAGTCCTTGCTGTGCTCCATTATGATCCCTTCTTTCAAGACTACAAGGATTATACCGAGCTACCCCAGCACTATTTGAAGGAAGTTGAACACTTCTTTACCGTATACAAAGACCTAGAAGGCTCACGGGTTGAACCGGTAGGGTGGGAAAATGCTATGTATGCTAAAGAGCGCATAACCTACAGTATAGATAGGTACTGGGATATGCGAGCCGGGCGACTGAAGAGTACCTAACCCCTTAGCCTATATCGTCTGTTTGGAGAGCTGTTGCATGCAATGGCTCTCCGGTATGTTCCCCCTCCCCTGCCTTTCAGGGGTAGGTCAGATTGTAGCTATGTTGCATGCAACGGCTATGGGAGTGGGGACAGGGGGAGCGGGGAAACAGCGGGGAAATGCATCTTTACATTGGGTAACGTTGGTATGGAAAAAACGTACCCCCTTTTGCCATGACCCGCGTGTGGTGAGGATATACCCGCTACCCAAATAGCGTATCGTTTAGCGTATCGTTATGGTTTCTGATTTGAGACTATGTGAGGAGAACGCCAATGCTTGTTGGTGAACGTATGACCCATCCGGTAATCTTTGCCCACCCAGACCTGCCCATCCACGATGCCCTCAACCTCGTGAAGCATGAGCATATCCGCCGGCTGCCGGTGGTAGATAAGCATGGAAAGCTCGTTGGCATCGTAACAGACGAAGACTTGTTTACCGCTTCGCCTTCGCAGGCAACCAGTTTGAGCGTGTGGGAACTCAACTACCTGTTGAGCAAGATTACCATTGGTGAGATTATGACCAAGACGGTGATTACCGTCACAGAACAGACCCCCATTGAAGAGGCTGCCCGCATTATGGCAGACGAAAAGATCGGGGGAATGCCAGTGATGCGGGATCATCATGTCGTGGGAATTATTACCGAAACCGATTTGTTTAAGATTTTCCTGGAACTCATGGGAGCGCGAAGCATGGGCGTGCGGGTGACTGCACTGATAGCAGATACCCACGGCAAACTCGCCCAGATTGCCTCGGCTATAGCCGATGCGGGGGGCAACTTTGTGTCGTTTAGCACCTTTGCTGGTGAAGACCCATCCAACGTGCTCACAGCGTTTAAGGTAACTGACCTCAATCTTGAACAGGTACAAACACTGGTCTCCCCGATTGTCGAAGAAATTGTAGACATTCGGGTCTGTTGCCCATAAGCCAGCGCAAAGGGAATAGCTGTATGGTGTCTCGCTCGTTTCGCTCATTGATAGATGGCGCACTGGAGTTGCTGTTCCCAGACCGCTGTGTCGGGTGTGGGCAACCTGGGCAGTTGTTGTGTGATTCCTGTGTCGCACGTATCCGCCCCTACCCAGACACGCGGGTACAACGGGTAACGTATGGCGCGTTAGGGGAAGTACACGCTGCCTGTCTGTTTGAGTCGCCGCTGCGCGAGGCGATCCATGCGCTCAAGTATGACAAAGCCGAGCGTATTGCCCCTGTGCTGGCGACCCTGTTAGCAACGCATATGCGGCAGGCAAGATTGCCGGTAGACGCGGTGATACCGGTTCCGCTGCATCCCAACCGGCTGCAAGAACGCGGCTTTAACCAGAGCGAACTGTTGGCGCAGGGGTTGGCGGAAACGTGCAACCTGCGATTGCTGCGGCGAGGACTCGTGCGCCAGCGGGATACCGCTCACCAAGTGAAGCTCGATGCCCATGCCCGTCTCACCAATATGCAAGGGGCGTTTGTGTGGCGTTCCAAGAAAGCCCCCCCACGCCGTATTTTGCTGATAGACGATGTACTCACCACCGGGGCTACGCTTGCGGCTTGTGCCGACACCTTGCAAGCAGCCGGGGCAAAAGAGATTCGCGCCCTAGCCCTAGCCCATAGCCTGTAGCATTGAGGACTCCCAACTATATGGCGGCAGCACAACCCGATACCATTACCCATGATCTGATAGATCGCATCTGCACCCGGCTTGTGGAAAACAAGCGGGTGCAACAGGTGCTACCGGATGGGGGCAGGCTGCATGTTGAGCGGCAGGTGCCCTTCCTGTGCATCTACCGTATGCCTGCCAGAAACCCTGCCGACCAGACTGCCCGCCTCATCACCGGCGAAGCCTCCTACCTGATAGCCCCAACGAGTCGCCAGCATCATCAGATGCTCTCGCTGTTGGTCTCGCGGGTGGTGGCAACCCTAGCCGACATCTTCGATGCATTCCTGTTGGTTGAGATATGGTCTTCATATGCGCCTCTCCATATCACGGGTGAGCCAACAGACGAACAACTTTCGCGCCCTACGTTTCGTATTTTAGCGCAGACTAGCCCCAACGACCCGATCTTGCCCACTCTCGCGCAACTCGAAAAGAGCCTTAAACGGTTGCATATCGCGCAGCAATATGCTACTGTTGAGGTGCTATCGGCACGTAAGACCACCCCCCCAGGGGCAGGTCCCCTGCTCACCAGCAAGGAAGCCCGTAGTGTGGGGTGCCGTATGATTGGACTAGAGGTTGTGCCGGTCTATTACGATAAGACAGGAACTATCCTCTACCCGATGGTACTACAAACGCTCCATCACGGGATGGCACGCGCACTGAAGCATACGTTTTTTACTTTTGTACGCACGCACACCACGCAACGTCCCGCCCATTACCATGTGCTTGGTAGGCATGCGGTTGTCAAGGCGGTGTGGGAGGTAGACCAGCAGCTTGCTACTATCAGCAATGCCAGTGATTTTTTGCTGCTTGTGACTCCCATCAACAGTGATGAAGCATGGGCTACGTTCAAGCGAAGGAATGGACAACAAACACCAGTTTTTACCTATCGTCCATTACCCATAGACCCGGTGTTGCTCAAGCGCACCCTCTACAACATTCGCATTGAGCGCGTAGAAGACCCTTCGCTCTTTCGGCTCTTTTATGAGAAGCAACGCGAGCTAGATATACAACTCTCGATGTTGCTTGAGCGTGGGTCTCCAAACTTTCTGTATGGGAGTTTGCAGCTTTTTGGCAAAGTAGACGACTCACTGTTGGAGACTGCCCGTGACCTGCTGCGCCGACTTTCGCCACGTAGCCGGGACGATTCCCACGGCGGCTACTGGGATGCATACCGGTTTGCTCGTCGTGCGGAGGAGGAGATTGCCTACTATCGCCAAAGCTATCCGCCGCTCTCTGCCAAAGTTGCAGTGCGTGATGACATAACGAGTAGTGGGTTGATGGTATCGCAGGGAAACCTCCTGATAGGGAGACAAACGCGAGTGCCTGTGCGCCGGGTAGAGCCGCTGCTCCATCATGAGATTGGTACCCACGTCCTGACCTACTTCAATGGCTACTCACAACCATTGCAACAGTTGTATACGGGGTTGGCAGGCTACGATGAGCTCCAAGAGGGGTTGGCAGTATTGGCAGAATACCTGGGGGGCAACCTGAGCCGCCCACGGGTGCGCTTGTTGGCGGCGCGGGTGGTGGCGGCGCATATGCTGGCGGACGGGGCATCGTTTGTGGAGACCTACCGTGAGCTAGACACGACCTACCAGTTTGACCAGCGCACGGCATTTACCATCACGATGCGTATTTACCGTGGGGGAGGGTTGACCAAAGATGCTATCTATTTGCGGGGGTTGTTGGCAGTGCTGGACTATGTACAACGTGGGGGGGAGCTTGCGCCGCTTTTTGTGGGCAAGATAGCCGCTTCGCATATACCGCTCGTGCGCGAGTTGCAATTGCGAACGATTCTGCACCCTGCGCCGATGCAACCACGCTATATGCAAGAACCTTCAACCGCTGCACGGCTTGAACGATTGCGTCAAGGCGTGACAGTCAGTGATTTAGTAGAAAGGAAGAATTTATGAAAATTGGATTTGTCGTTAATGACATTATGACAGAAGAGTCGGGATACACAACGATACGCTTGGCAATGGAAGCGACTAATCAAGGTCATGAGACGTGGCTTATGGGTGTTGGGGATTTGGCGTATGATCCCGATGAACATATCCATGCCCGTGCGCGGCGGGTCAGTGGCAAGCAGTATAAATCCAATGAGACCTATCTCAACGATCTTCAGGGGAAAAAAGCCCAACGAGAACGGATCAACGTTGATGACTTGGACATCTTGATGTTGCGAAATGATCCCTCCGGCGATACCATCCAACGCCCCTGGGCGCAGTCAGCAGGTATTATCTTTGGGCGGGTGGCAATGCGGCATGGGGTGATTGTGCTGAATGACCCCAACGGTCTGGCAAAGGCAATGAACAAGATGTACTTTCAGACCTTCCCTGTTGAGGTACGCCCACAAACGCTCATCACCCGCAATCACGATGAAATCAAGCAGTTTGCCAAAGAACAGGGGGGCAGTATCGTCTTGAAGCCGCTCCAGGGTTCAGGGGGGCAGAGCGTGTTTCTCGTTCGCCCTGATGATATGCCCAATCTCAACCAGATGATAGACGCGGTAAGCCGGGATGGGTACGTTATCGCACAAGAATACCTGCCCAAAGCCGCCGAGGGGGATATACGCCTCTTTATGATGAATGGCGAGCCGCTGCGCTACAAGGGGAAGTATGCTGCGTTTCGTCGTATCCGTGCAAGTGAAGATATACGTAGCAATTTGCATGTAGGTGGCAAGATGGAAGCGGCTGTAGTAGATGATGTAGCGTTGCGGGTGGCAGATATTGTGCGTCCGAAGCTGGTACAGGATGGGATGTTTCTTGTTGGGCTAGACATTGTGGGCGACAAGCTCATGGAAATCAATGTGTTTAGCCCCGGTGGTATTGGCAGTGCTCAGAAGTTTGAGGGGGTGTCGTTTGCCCAGGCGGTAATACAATCCCTTAGCCGTAAGGTGCAGCTGATGAGCTACTATCGCCGCAACTTTGACAACCTAGAGATGGCAACGTTGTAGCGGGGGAGCAAGAAGCGCGAAACGCAGAGCAGCCCCCCATCCCCTTGCCCCGCGTCCCACCGAGGGGAGAAAACGATCCGTAGGGGCGCACGGCGGTGCGCCCAAT
>CAZLKK010000286.1:0-5588 GCA_964559995.1 uncultured Chloroflexaceae bacterium | reverse complement strand
CATCGGGTGGGTGGCATCGGGTATGATAGATATGCTTCTGGTACTGATACAAGCTAAAGGAGCTACATGGTTATGAAACGTACCAAAACCATAGGGGTGTTCTTGGTGGCATCAATTACCGCCGCCACCGCCACACTCATCGCCTTGACCCTACGCCGTGCTCGCCTACGCAAAAACCTAGACCGGGACTGGCGCAATCTCCAGCCAACAACCCCTGCCACAACCCTATTTTCGCCATCTCTGGTTGCCCATCTCCCCGAACCAGTGCAACGCTACTTTACCCATGCCATAGCTCCAGGTACGCCGCTGGTCTCATCCGTTACGCTCAAGATGCACGGCGACATTAAACTTGGGGAACGGTGGGTACCATACACCGCCAATCAGATACTCTCTCCCTTCCGTGGGTTCATTTGGTCAACACGGGCAACTCTGGGGCGACTCTGGATAGAAGGAGCCGACAGCTATACCCAAGAACAAGCCTGTATGTCGTTTGCCCTCTTTGGACTGATTCCCGTTATCTCTGTGTGCAACGATGATGTGCGCCGTTCAGGAGCAGGACGGCTGGCTGGCGAAAGTTGCTGGCTACCAGCGGCACTCCTGCCAGAGCGGGGGGTAGCGTGGGCGGCTCTGGACGATACCCATATTCAAGCGACCATACCGCTTGAAAACGAACCTATCACCCTGAATTTCACAATAGACGAAGATGGGCGCGTACAAGAAATTGTGCTCCATCGTTGGCACACTGATGAACGTTGCCATGTGCCATTTGGGTTTGTCCCCACCGCGGAACGCACCTTTGGCGGCTATACCATCCCTTCGCAAGCGCATGCCGGGTGGTGGTATGGCACAGCACGGTATGAGCATGAAGGCAAATTCTTTGCCTGTACCCTCACAGATGCAACCTATGATGCTGACCAGCAAACAAGGGTAGCATACTAGTTCTTGTTTATGACGAGAGGGAAAAAATATCTGTCACCCCCCTTTGCAAGCAGGCTATACCCATTGTGGTATAATGGGCTAACAATAGGCGTAACATTTGCAACGTGCAGGTTAGTATTGTAAAGAACGGAGTCAGGATGCGTCTCATTCTCTATCTTGGTAAAGGTGGTGTTGGGAAAACGACCACAGCAGCTGCAACCGCCGTGCGAGCAACAGAGCTCGGCTATCGGACGCTTGTGGTCAGTACAGATGTGGCTCATAGCCTCGCCGATGCCCTCGATGTCCCCCTGGGTGCCCTACCTACGCAAATTTCCGAACGCTTGTGGGGACAGGAAATCAACGTGTTAGACGAGGTGCGTCAGCATTGGGGAGAACTACGCACGTACCTGGCAACGCTGCTGCGCCGTCGGGGTATGGATGAAGTAGTAGCCGATGAAATGGCGATCATTCCCGGTATGGAAGAGGTAGTCAGCTTGCTGCATATTCGCCAGCAGGCAAAAGAAAAGAACTTTGATGTCGTGATTGTAGATGCCGCCCCAACCGGCGAAACGGTGCGGTTGCTCACGATGCCAGATACATTCAAGTGGTATGCTGGTCGCATTATGGACTGGGAACCAGATACCCTCAAAGCTGCTCGCCCCCTCGTGAAAACGCTCATCCCGGCAACCGATGTATTCGCATCTATTGAGCGATTGTCCAAAGGGGTCGAAGCCTTGCAACAAACCTTGACCGACCCGGAAGTGAGCTCCTACCGCCTCGTGGTCAACCCTGAGCGTATGGTGCTCAAAGAAGCGCAGCGTGCCTCAACCTATCTCGCCCTGTTTGGCTATCCCATAGATGGGGTCGTGCTCAATCGAGTGTTACCCACCGACTCTATCGAAGGGGCTTTTATGCAAAACTTGGCAAATATCCAAAAAGGGTATCGGAGCCAGATTTACGATCTTTTTACCCCCCTCCCAATTTGGGAAGCTCCCCACTATGCGCGGGATATTAGTGGGCTAAAAGATTTGTCGGATATAGGTAATGCGTTGTTCAAAGACATAGACCCGATAAAAGTCCAATTCCGTGGCTCGACCCAGGAAATTGTCAAGGATGGCGAAGATTACATTATGCGGATGCCCCTCCCCCACGTCGAGCTAGGCAAGGTCTCATTGACGAAGCGCGGCGATGAGCTCTTCATCGAAATAGGCAACTTCCGCCGGGATATGATTTTGCCCATGTCGCTCGCAGACCGACCAGCAGAGCGAGCTTCATTCCGTAATGGGATTCTGGAAGTGCGGTTTGGTACGCCGGAACATTCCAGTGACGTGGAGAAAATTCCCGCCCACGGCTAATGCGTACTTGTAGGTAACACATATGTGACGGTTTTTTGTGGCTAGAAAAAACCGTCACAAAGCCAATAGGTGTATTTTGTCTATTTCTCTCGTGCCGCCCGACCAGTATAATAGCCAGCTTATCGCCAATGTTCATCCGCAGGATTGGCACAATCCATCCCTTGCACCCCATTACAACCTCGTGGTCATTGGCGCAGGCACGGCTGGACTGGTTACAGCAGCAGGGGCAGCAGGGCTCGGGGCAAAAGTCGCGTTGGTTGAGCAGCACTTGCTCGGCGGCGACTGCCTCAATGTTGGTTGTGTCCCCTCAAAAGCCCTCATCCGCTCTGCCCATGCTGCCCACGATGTACAGGATGCTGCCCGCTTTGGAGTCTCCCCTACTACTTCCCCCATAGGAGACGTTGATTTTGCGGCAGTGATGGAACGTATGCGGCGCATACGGGCAGACATTAGCCACAACGACTCTGCCCATCGGTTTCAGGAACTTGGCGTAGAGGTCTTTCTTGGAAAGGGGCAGTTTTGTGCTCCTGACCAGATCACCGTTGGCGATTCTCTCCTGCGCTTCAAGAAAGCCGTCATCGCCACTGGCGCACGCGCTTTTGTGCCACCCATCCCTGGGCTAGAAACCGCAGGCTTTTTGACCAACGAAACGGTTTTCTCCCTAACATCCCGTCCCGAACGGATCGCCGTGGTCGGTGGCGGTCCCATTGGTTGCGAATTGGCGCAGACGTTTCGGCGGCTTGGCAGCGAGGTTATCCTCTTACACAATGCCAGTCATCTGCTCAACCGTGAAGATGCCGATGCTGCCGAACGGGTGCAACAGGTCTTCTTGCGCGAGGGTATCTGTCTTATCCTCAATGCCAAGATTACCAAAGTGACCCAACAGGATGGCAAAAAGCTGCTCCACTATACCCGCCCGGATGGGGACGGCGAGGTAGCTGTGGATGAGCTATTGCTCGGGGCAGGGCGCGTTCCCAACGTAGACACCCTCAACCTAGAAACTGCACAGGTGGCGTATGATACGCGCAAGGGGGTTGTGGTCAATGACCAGCTGCAGACAACCAACCCGCATGTCTATGCCGCAGGGGATTGCTGTATGGCACACAAGTTTACCCATGCTGCCGATGCTGCCGCTCGCATCGTCATTCGCAATGCGCTGTTTAAGGGACGCGACAAGCTCAGTGACCTGACCATTCCCTGGTGTACCTATACCGACCCGGAAATTGCCCATGTAGGGCTGTATGAGCAAGAAGCACAGGAGCAGGGCATAGCGGTAGACCAGTTTCAGGTAGATATGCGCGATGTTGATCGGGCATTGACAGACGGGGAAGAAAACGGCTTTGTCAAAATATTGGTCAAGCAGGGGACAGACCAAATTGTTGGGGCAACGATTGTCGCTCGCCATGCGGGAGATATGATCAGCGAGATCACGCTGGCAATGGTGGGCAAGATAGGGCTAAAGACGCTGGCAACGGTGATACACCCCTACCCCACGCAGGCAGAGGCGATAAAGAAGGTCGCTGATGCCTACAACCGCACCCGATTGACGGCACGGGTCAAACAGGCAATGACCTTGTGGCTCAAGTGGACACGGTGAGGAACCGGGGTCATGGCAAAGGTACATAATGCTAAATGCTGCCGCCCCCTGTCCTGTCCCCTTTTTCCCCCAGGGGAAAGGGCTAGGGGAGATAGGGGGGAAAAGCCCCCGCTACCCCGCATAAAGCTGCAACAACCGTGGGACAATCGCTTGCCAATCGTAGTAATCACGTACTAAGGCACCTCCCGCTTCCCCCAACTGTCGCCGGTAGGCAGGCGTATTGAGCAACAGCAACACCGCCGCCGCAAAGCTGCGGGGAGTATCGGCAAGCAGCAAGTGGGAACCGTGGCGAAGTTCTGGCACCCCCTCCGCCCCCATCGTGGTACTGACTACCCCCCGCTCCATTGCCAACGCTTCTAGCAACTTGAGCCGTATGCCGCCCCCCATACGCATGGGCACAATATACACAGCCGCCGATGCTATCATTGGGCGTACATCGTCTACTTCCCCCATAATCTGCACCCTATCGCCAGTATGCAAGGCTTGCACCGCTGGCGTAGGTCTGCGTCCCACCACAATAACCTGCACATCAGGACGATGGGCGGCGATGATTGGCAACACCTGTTGCACAAACCAGGTTATCGCGTCAATATTTGGGCGAAAATCCAGCGTGCCGGTAAAGACCAACGTTGCGTTAGGAGAGCAACTATCGAGAGGATAAGGCGACATAGGGGAATGTCCTAAATCGTGAGTTGGGGGGGCAAAGTATTGGGTATCTACCCCATTGGGGATGATGCTCAAAGTTGCCTTGCTCTGCAAGCGCAACAACGCTTGGCGGTCTTCTTCAGAGACGACTACCACATGGTCGTAGGTATGCAACATTGAACGCTCATAGGCTGCCAGTTTGAGCGACTGGACCAGCGAATAGAGCGCACCAACGAGCAGGCGTATTGGCAGCCGTGAAGGGGGCAGCAGGGAGGTTAGCCAAGCGCGAAGATAGGCAACATCGGTCATAGCTGCCCGCCATTGCAACACATACTCGGCGTTAAACTCATCCAATATCCATAGGGGTATGTTGGGCAAAGCTGCTGCCCCCTCTACCATAGTCATAGTCATTGCCAGTTTGCGATAGCCAGCCATCTCGATACTTTCCACTTGCACTACATCAAAATGGTGCTGTTGGAGCAATTGCTGTACCGCTTGGACATAGGCAGGTGAAGCATTGCGGAGTGCCATATCGGGCAGCGGCGAGGTGAGCGTGGTTATACCGCGCTGGAGCAGGCTGCGTTGTGGCACCTCATCTACTGTCACGACCCTGCACACTTGGCGAAGCAGTTCTAGCCCATGTGTCGCTTGGACATTGGGGGTAAAGGTCAAGAGCCAAACTTCATGCTGACGGGCTAACCCTTGCAACAGGTGGTAGATACGGATAGCTCCCCCGCTGCGTGGGGGGTAGGGGGGGTAGGGGCAGAGCATGAGGATACGCATACGAGACCTTTCTAGCATTTGGGTATGATATGAGCACGGTAGGTTTTTTTCGGTTTCCCGCTATCAAGCAACAATTTTACCACAGAGAAACCTATGCGATGTACCCACAACACCCGGTGAAAAGAGCCACTACCCATGTTTCCCCCCCTCTCAGGGGTAGGTTAGGTTGTAGAGACGTTGCATACAACGTCTCACCGGGCAGCCCCCTATCTCTAGCCGATTCCCCCACCGTACACGGGAGAAGGGGTACCGTAGGGGCGCACTGCGGTGCGCCCAATGTTCAGCTCCCC
>CAZLKK010000285.1:0-5602 GCA_964559995.1 uncultured Chloroflexaceae bacterium | reverse complement strand
AGCTTTGTTCAGCCAAAATATTGGGGATCACGCGCACTTGATTATCTATGGCAGGGTATAGGGGCCTATCTGGTACATAACCCTCACATCAAATATATGTATGGGCCTGTCTCTATCAGCAACTCTAAGGA
Source organism: uncultured Chloroflexaceae bacterium (assembly GCA_964559995.1). Taxonomy (GTDB): domain Bacteria; phylum Chloroflexota; class Chloroflexia; order Chloroflexales; family Chloroflexaceae; genus JAAUSY01. The sequence continues at coordinate 5,471 of CAZLKK010000285.1, read as the reverse complement.
GTTGACGTGATCGGGGTGTTCTGTGTCGCCCAGGGCTAGGATGAGCGAGGCGATTTCCTCACGGCTCAGGGTCGGCTTATCGTGGGGTTTGTGCTGCTGCTGTGACGCGGTATCTGGTGTGGGCAATCGCTGCGAAATCTTGCTACTCAACCCCTGGATAACCTGCCCAATTTGCGTTACCGCATTGCGGTCTATCGGCTGATCCTGCTTTGCCGCAGCATGATTATTCGATGGTTGTTGCTTTCGTACCGCAGCGGGAGGCGGCTCTGTTGGAGACTCCTGCTTCGCAGCAGCATTGCCAGACGGCTGACTTGCGGGTATGGGGGTCGTCTGGTTGCCCGCAGTCGCCCGCGAGTTTGATAGCGAAGACGATTTTGCCGACTGGCTACTTGGCGCAGTTGGCGGTGTGGTGGGCTTGGATGATTGCCCACTTGGTTTCCCGCTTGTCCCACTTGTCCCACTTGTCCCATCTGCTTGTCCAGGGGTACTTGGTGTTGAAGGGGTATCAGTTGGTGTCATTTTTGGCTTTTTTTCCATAAGTATCTTATAGTTATACAAAGAGCGTTCTTGGCTCTTTCCTGTGTTCGCTTTATGCCTGTAATCCCTTTTATGCCTGTAATCTCTGTAATCCCTTTATCCCGGTTTGTTTCAGTAGTTCTTTGTGAAGGCATTGATAACAGCTTCCCAAATTGCTGCTGCTGCTTGGTATTTTGGCTGTCGTTCCAAATAGACAACCGACATATCCGGCTGAATAATCGTTATTTGGATGTCTTCCTTGCCAATGCTGGCGATAGCTTCATTGGCAACGATCATGTGTAGCCCTTTTTGTGCCAACTTAGCCTGGGCATTGGCGAGGATGTCGTGAGTCTCAGCAGCAAACCCGACCTTAAAAAGATCAGTACGCTGCGCTAGTTCCCCAAGAATATCTGGATTTGGGACAAGATGGAGATCCATGCCGGACTGTTTTTGCTTCTTGATCTTTTCCTCAGCGAAGTGCTCTGGGCGAAAGTCTGCCACCGCAGCATTCATCACCAGAATAGTTGCCTGTTCACAATATTGATGCACTGCATCGCGCATTTCTTGTGCCGTCTCTACAGAGACGACATCAACAACTGCCGGCGGGGTAAGATCAGTTGGTCCGCTAATGAGCGTCACCTCTGCCCCAAGATTACGGGCTACCTCTGCCAGCATATAGCCCATCAACCCGGATGAGCGATTGCCAACGTAGCGCACAGGGTCTATTGGCTCACGAGTGCCGCCTGCCGTAACAACAACCCGGTGTTCACGGAGGGCACCGCGCATGCGCCCAAACAAGGCGCGTATTTGCCCTTCCAATTCGTAGGGTTCTGGCAGCCTGCCCTTGCCAAGCATAGGCTCAGCCATCCGTCCCTCTTCAGGCTCAAGGATGGTAAACCCACGGCGGCGTAGCGTGGCGATGTTCTCTTGCGTGGCGGTGGCGGCGTACATTTGCACATTCATCGCCGGAGCACAGAGGATAGGCGCAGTGGTCGCCAGTACGACGGTGGTTAGGAGATCATCACTGATGCCTGCGGCTAGACGTGCCAGCGTGTTTGCGGTAGCAGGCGCGATGACGACCATATCGGCGGTTGTGCCGAGGGCGACATGCCCAACAACGCCATCTTCTGGCAGATCCCACATGTCAGTGAGCACGGGGCGACCAGTGAGGGCTTGGAATGTCGCGGTGCCGACAAACCGTTGGGCAGCTTCGGTCATTATGACCTCAACCTTTGCGCCTGCTAGGGTTAGGTTGCGGGCGAGGGTTGCAATCTTGTAAGCGGCGATGCTACCACACACGCCCAAAACAATATGTTTGTTGTGTAAGTTGTTCATCATAGTATGAACAGCCAGGGTAGTATCAAAGGGGAGTTTGCCCTTGCATGGCATACCCATTCTACCAGATACTTGCTGGCTCTGATATGGTGCATTGTAGCATTAGGTGAGACGGGAGTCAATTCTGTGTTGGTGCCAACATACCAAAATTCCCCCTTGACGCTTGTGCAGGAGCATGGTACTATTATCGGGTGATTGCGAACGCCGGGGTAGCTCAGGGGTCAGAGCGAACGACTCATAATCGTTAGGTCGAGGGTTCGATTCCCTCCCTCGGCACCAAGCATACCCTTTTCCTAATGCTCCATTTTCCCAATTCTCCCTAACCTAATCTTTCACCACCACACGCAGGTGTGGCAGACCTTTTTTCCTCGTTATAGCTTATATTACCCAAAAATATATTGTCTCTACTGTCCATCCTCTCGCTCCCGTTCCCCCTACATCCGCTCGTTGACCCTCGCGGCTCGAATAGGGCAATACCCCCTCTCCCACCTAGCCTCCGTCCCCCCCCTACATCCGCTTGTTGACCCTCGCGGCTCAAATAGAGCGAGCGGGAACCTCTCTGCTACCCTTGCCCCTCGCTTTGGTGTTGTCATGGAGACTGCTTTACGGTATACTGAAAACGAAATCAATCAAAACGTTCTTGGCTTTGAGGCACCGGGGGAAAGGGCATCCCTGATATTCCACGGGTATTCGCATACTAAAACAGGAAGGAGCAGACATAGACAGAGACGCTTTGTTCCAGGCGTATTGCTTTTGGCACAGCCCCGATATTGGTTGATAGAAAGGGGTATTATTCTTGGTTCCCCCACGACCAAAGGTATGGGCATACTTTTTTGCCATCATTTATAGGTCACGTAAAGACCAGTGGCGAAAGGAAGTTGGCTAAAGGCTGATTATTTTTCTGTTTCCCAAGACAACTTTTTGTGAAATATAGCCATTGAAAAGAAATCGCTTTGTCATTGGGAAACTATTTATGGAGCTAGAGAAATGATACATACATTAGAAGAACGCAAAGAAATGCGCTGGATACGTGCTGATTTCCATATACACACGCCTGCATCAGAAGATTATGCTGAACCGGAGATTAGTTACTTAGATATTCTCAAGGAAGCCGAAAATCGTGAGTTAGAGATTATTGCCTTTACTGACCATAATACGGTACATGGATATGAGCAATTTCGGCATGAAATCAATATTTTGGAGACCTTAGAAGAACGAGGACGGCTAATATCCGAAGATGAAGAACGGTTACTGGAATTTCGCCGGTTGTTGAAGAAAATCACGGTGCTACCGGGATTTGAGTTTACTACTCATTACGGCGCACATGTCCTTGGGGTGTTTTCGCCAGATACCCCTATCAGTGTGTTGGAAGCAACGTTGCTCCAGCTAGGTATCCCATCGAGTTTGCTGAAATCAGGCATTTGTGGTATCCCCAATACGCGCCATGTCACAGAAGCCTATGAGATTATCGCTAAATCTGGAGGGTTGGTGATAGCCCCCCATGCAAATGGTCCCAATGGCGTGATAACCGAGACCATACGGATGGGGACGAGTGGACAATCGCGGGTTGCGGCAACCCAGAGTCCCTTTTTGTCAGCACTAGAGTTTATTAACTTTTATACTGACCACGAAAAGTTCACGTCACCAAGTTTTTACAATGGTAAGACAGAACACTATGGGCGGAGAATGTTTTGTATTCAGGGGAGTGATGCCCATAGACTCCGCCGAGTGTCTGGGAATCATGGGCAAGACTGGCACCGACATGGGATTGGGGATCGGTATATTGAGCTGCTCCTGCCAGAAAATACCTTTGATATGCTGCGGGAGTTATTCGCCGGCGATGAGTTTGACCGGGTACGAGTCCCCAAGCGCGACCAGAAACAGTGGGAACTAGACGCGCTCCGCTTTGGGGCGGTCTCTGAACGGCAAATCCTCCGGCCTATTCGTCAGGCTGAAGATGCCGAACAGTTTTGGCAAGATGTCGCCGCCTTAGCAAATGCTGGTGGCGGTATCCTGTTCTTGGAATGTCAAACACCGGAAGCATCAACCGAGTGTGTCCGTCCAGACCTCGTGAGTGAAGCGTTGCGTCGGGGAGTGCAAGAAAACCTGGATCAACAACCCTATCTCTCATTGGAATTGATGAACTATGAGGGGAGAGATGTAGTACGGGTTGAGATTAAATCGGATGATTTGCCTCCGTATCTCAGCAACAGTGGGCAGGTCTTTGTTCGGCGAAATGACGAAACGGTGACAGCTAATCGTGGGGAGATTATGCAGTTATGCCGTCGTGCGCTGGCAGAAGGAGGCGACTCCCCACTGGACAGTGGCGTAGAACTAGACCTCCCCCGTAGTGGCGTGGAGATTGTCAATGAGCAACAACGCGGGGGGATGTGGTTTTATGAAGTCCGTGATTTGCGAACGACAGCCGGGGTTACTCGTGATAAAGCCCAGGGTCTTTGGGCTTATGCTATTGGGCGACACGAGGATATACGGGATGGGAAAACCAACATCTATAGCCAGATACACTGGCGGGGGCGACTCGGTATCTGGCGAGCTTATCGCCAGGGTAGTCGTATCAAGTATGACCTGGTCCATCGTGATGCCAATGGGTTAATTAGCCATGTCTTCTATGGCGTGTCAGACTGGGGGTTGAGCGAAGGTTGGGCAGAGTTACTCCATGAGCGTAGCGATGAGGAAGTGGAGCAAGAACCCCAGATATATGAAGAGGATGAAGATTCTCTCTATTTGCCTAGCGATGATACCTCCCCCAATCTCCCAGAGCTGGCTTTTCCCTGGGGAGACCGCCGCCACCGCTGGCGTGGGCGTGGGGGGTTGTGGCGTATCTTTTTGGATGAGCAGGGAGTTACGCGATTTGATCTGGTTATGCGTGACAAGGATGGCAACGGGATACAGGAGTACAACGGGGTACCGTTGGTGAAGCTCACCGACCCCTGGCTCAATCTCATTCGCATAGCCCGCCCCCGCACCGGTATTGAGGTGGTTAGCGCAGTACCAGGCGAGGATGGCGAATGGCGGTATGTCTTTCGTGATTTGCGGACGGGAGATACTAGTGGCGCACCCTGGCGATTGCAGGACATCAAAATAGGGACTGTCCGCGAGTATGCGGCACGGATGTATTTACAAGATACGCCCCTTGATGATTCGCAAGTGCGATGGTGGGGAAATGTGGGCTATATGCGTCCTATGCGGAGTCAGGTAGACTTGGTATACCGTGATGAGCACGGGGTAGACCACTTTTTCTATGCAGCCCGTCGTGAGGAGCTGCAAGGAGAATGGCGCGACTTGCTAGAATTGTATGATGAAATCTAGCGATAGCCTAGAGTTCTTGCTTGTTCCCTGGGAGAGGTTACGGCGGGAGAGACGGTGCCTGGGGCACCGTCTCTCCCGCCCACTGCCCCTTTGCAACTTGGCTTAGATGCGGTATCATAACCACAAGATTTCTCGTTGAAAAGCTGCAAAGGATACTATACTTCATATGGCACAAGCGGCAGAAGACAGACAATCAATACCACCCCAAACAGGGGTAAGTATTGTTGTTCCCGCCTATCATGAAGAGCATGCCATTGAGCGCCAGGACGTAGATCATTGGATTCAATTTA
>CAZLKK010000284.1:0-5638 GCA_964559995.1 uncultured Chloroflexaceae bacterium | reverse complement strand
CTCCCACTCTCATACATCCGCTCGTTGACCCTCTCGGCTCGCATAGGGAGCGGGGGATATGGGATGGGGGGAGCAAGAAGGGGGTACTGCAAGGCTTACGGCTACTCATTCATCAGCACTTCCCGCACCGACATGCGCGTGGCATTCCAAGCCGGCAGAAAACTCGCCAACAGAGCCAGCACAAACGAAATCATCAACCAAATACCCACGCCATCATAGGCAAAGTGAAAATTAAGCGGCATACGGAAGAAGAGACTCCCCAACGCATCACTCAGGAGCTTACTAATAGGCAACGAGAGGGTCGTACCGAGAAACCAACTGAGGATACCAATAATCAACCCTTCGGCAAGGAATATCTGCAAAATCATCTTGTTGGAAGCCCCAATAGCCCGCATAATGCCGATTTCCCGTGTGCGCTCGATGACATTCAAACTCATTGTACCTGTTAAGCCTAGCCCACCAACCAATGCCATAAGCAATGCCATCACCAACAGGGCATTGACAATGAAGTTAAACCGCTCCATCAGCATTTCCATCAGCTCAGCTTTGGAAAAAATGCGCCCTACTTCAATGCTCTGACGTTCGAGGAGATCAGTCATGGTCTCTTGGATGATCGCCTGATCATAGGGCAGAGGATCATCGTATTTGATACGAAAGGTGTTGGTCTTGCCCACGCTCCCCAACACGCGGGTTAGGTGCTCATAGGTTACATATCCCTCCCGTGAATCCCCCACTGACGTAACGATACCGACAACCGTCCACGTAGATTTCTTATCGTTGATGTTCAAGACAATCTCTTTGTTTACGGTAATGTCTGGGTCATCTTCAAGCACCCCAACCGTCAACACAATGGCACTTTGGTCTCCAGCAACAAGCCAGCGTCCAGCCACAAGCGTTGGGTCTATGAGTTGGCTATCGTAGGGTAGCCCCGTCAGCGAAATGTTGTCGCTCTCCCAATCATTCTCATATACCCGTGTTGCCCCTCCCCGAGACCACGCCTCTGCCACAGCAATTCCAGGGACACGGTAGAGATTGTCCAAGATATGATAGTCGCGGTATTCCCCATTCAGCATCAGTGATGCATCAAACTTGATTTCCCCATCGAGGAGTTCTTGCAGTGTCGTGATAAGGGAAGTGCGTATGGTGAAAATGCCAATGAAGATAAAGCCGCCAACGGTCAGGGTGAGCAGCGTAAGCGAGACGCGCACCTTGCGGCGAAACGTGTTTCGCAGCGAGAGCACCAGTGGGCGGTTGAAGACCCGCGAAAGCAGCGTATTGGTACGCTCCTTCCATGACAGCTTTTGCGGGTCTTGTGTGGCTTGCGTACCCTTCTTCTCTTTCTTTGCCTGCTTTGCCTTCTTCCCCTTCTTTGCCTTCTTTACTTTCTTGGTCGCTTCTATGCCTTCGCTATTGATAGCTTGTAAGACCGTGACACGGGTTCCATTGAAGACGGGAATTATTGAGGCAATGATGGGGACACCAATACTGGCAAATGCCTGGAGATAGAGTATATCTCTGGGAAAGGTCGCGCCTGATAGGTCAAAGTTGTAGTAGTTGGCAATGAGGCTCACGAACAGGTCGGTCACATACAGCGTGGCAGGGATGGCAATTAGCATAGCGATTACCCCAAAGCAAAAAACGAGGATAATGTACATCCCAATAATTTGCCGCGAGCGTGCGCCGATAGCCTTCATAATCCCAATTTGTTTGGTTTGCTGGACAATCAATGCCGAAATGGTATTTGTGACAAGAAAGCCGCTGAGGAAGAGAGCCATAACCCCCAACGCCCCCATAATGGAAGACAGGTTACTGATAAAGGTCGTTGCCCAGTGGTCTGTCACCGAACCCCCACCAAAAAACCGGGGGATGCGAGCTACTCGATCTGATTTCTCGATTTTTGCACTGACTGCCTCCGTGACGACAGTAATTTGCCGATTGTTGGGCCGTTCTAGGCTATCGCTTGCCCCAGACATACCGGGTGGTCGTCCCCCCATACCCCGACCTCCATGCCCACCACCAGCACTGCTCCCCATACGTGTTTGGGTAGGATTAGCCGATTCTGTGGGGGCATCTTTTGCCACACGGATGAGCATTTCCGTATACTCACGGCTCTTGCCAAGCCACTCCATCGTCTCCGGGGTAATATACCCATAGTAATTGCCGCTCATTGAAGTAGGCTGTATGGAAAGGTCATGCACAACCCCGACAATCTTTATGAACTTGTGGTTTCCGCCGGAGTTCTCAATGATCAACGTGTCACCAATGGATGCTTGGAGTTCCTCCATACTGGAGCGTTCCATCAGCACCTCTTTGTCGCCGGGTTCGGTTGCGCCACTTTCATAGCCAAGCAATTTGACGTGCATGTCCTCATAGTCGGGTATGGCAGTGAGGTTGAAGTCATCCCAAGTGTCGTTACCAACGTATAGGTCTACTGACGTGCGGCTACGCCCTTCGGCATACTCCACGCCATCTATCCCTTCAATAACATTGAGCAGATCGTCGGTAAAGCTATCGTCATCGGAAAAGTTAATGGTGATGTGAGCAGGGTTGGTTGTGCTGTAGCTTCGGTCTAGCTCATCAACGACAATCGAGCGTGCGCCGTTGATAATGCCAGTGGCAAAGACCCCTATAAAAATAGAGAGCACCACCAGGGCGGTGCGAGCTTTACTGCTCCATAGGTCCCGGAGAACTTTTCTCCATCGTGGGTTAAGCATAGTAGGTATTCCTCTGGATTTGTGCTGATGGTGCTACTAAGATATTGCCTCAACCCCCGCCCACGTATGCAACAAGCGGGGACTGTGAACATAGGGTATTCAGGTGAAGCCACGATGTACGTATCGTTGGTTCTTCTCTATGATACCCCAGAGATGTGAAGAAGTTGTGCAGATACTAGAGAGAATTTCGGTGAAAAATAAAAACAATTACACCTTTCAAAAATTGCTAAAGTGTGGTACAATAGTCTACAGGAAAGCGGGTGAATGACGGACGTATGACGGACGTATGATGTATGATGTATAATGTACCTAGTACATACTACACCGTTCATGCATATTTGCAAGCCGCTTGGCTTATCCTAGTATGATGTTGGATGTACGTAGTGGCTTGACGGAATGTTGCACCCTAGATACGTTTTGGAGAAGAACCAGTTAATTAGGAGGTATAAAATGGCTTTTACCCTACCGGAACTACCATACAGCTATGATGCACTTGAACCCCATATAGACAAAGAAACCATGACGATACACCATACCAAACATCACGGCGGGTATGTAACGAAGCTCAATGCAGCCATTGAAGGCACGGAGTGGGAAGCAAAAACCATTGAAGAAATGGTTGCATCCTTGAACAGCGTCCCAGACACTATCCGTACCGCAGTACGCAACAATGGCGGTGGACATGCAAACCACTCGCTTTTTTGGACGGTGATGTCGCCCAATGGCGGCGGTGAGCCATCCGGCGCACTCGCCAATGCCATCACCAGCACCTTTGGCAGCTTTGCAACTTTTCAGGAGCAGTTTAATGCTGCTGCGACTACTCGCTTTGGGAGCGGTTGGGCATGGTTGGTCGTGGGTAAAGACGGCAAACTAGCCGTGACAAGTACGCCAAATCAGGACAACCCCCTCACTGATGGCTTGACCCCCATTCTTGGGCTAGATGTTTGGGAACACGCCTATTACCTCAAGTATCAGAACCGCCGACCAGACTACATTACGGCGTGGTGGAGTGTCATAAACTGGCAGCAGGTAGCAGAGAATATGGAGAAAGCCCAGGGTTAGGTTCGGTTCCTGGCTTACCCGTTCCCCTCTGCCCTTTCAGGGGTTAGGTTAAGGGGGCAATGTCTCACCGGTCAGCCCCCATCCCCTGCCCTTCCCCCGTAAGCGGGAAAAGGGAAACCGTACAGTTCCCCCTCGCCCTGGGCGGGGGGGGATGAGGTATCATCCTTCAGCTTCATCAGCAAGGGAGCATGTTCTCTTGCTATTTTGCCCCTTCTCCCGCGTAGGGGGGGAGGGGTAAGGGGTAAGGGGATAGATGGCTGCCCGGCGAGGCGTTGCATAGGCAATGGCTCTATAACCTACCCTACCCTAAGCTCCCTGTACCTCTTCCCCTTCTTCCCGTCAGGTGCATCAGTGTCCCCCTAACCCTCGCATCGCCGTTCGTTACCCTATCACCCTATCCTTTTGCTTGTTTACACATTCCCTCATTCTTAGTATAATAGCAGAAATTCTACGCTGTTATGGGAAGCGGTCTCTGATTTCCCAAACAGCACAAAGGGGAGCGTGATATACCCTGCCAACGATAACACAAGATTTCCCCAACGGCAGGGATCATCAACAGCAATCACGCCCTCCACAGAAGAACCAAACTGGATTTTGCCTTTGGTTCATCGGTTCGTTTTAGGTAAAAGGTAATTAGTGTAGTGAAGGAGGAGCTATGATGAGTAACATTCGACAAGCTATGCATGTAGTCCTGGCTATTTTTGTGGCTGCCATACTAGTCGTAGGGGTCGCTAACACGGTACAGGGACAGATTGTCCAACCAGGGGACATAGACAACCCCGGCGTTACGGTTGTCCAACGCATAACCCCAAATACCCATGCAGGTCCCTGGAGTATCATTTCCCATGAAGTGGAAATCCAGACCAGTCGCAGTAATGGTATTAGCGATGCGTGGGTGCATATGCGCTATGATCCTGCCGTTGTGCAGGTCGTCAGTGCAGAATTTATCCAACGAGAACATTCGAACCAGAAAGAAACTGTCGCCTCTGATGCATGGGTAACAGCACGGAATGATGCCGAAGGTACGTTGTCATTTGAGACGGGACGTATCAACAATGACAAGGCGATCTTTGGCAGGTTTACCTTTGTCGTGTTGGGCAGTGCTCCAGAGGGAAGCCACCTGATGGACCGGCTGACCTTTGAATGGGTAAATGAGCATGGGGAACGCAAACTCGGTGTGGGCAACAAACCTATTGTGACGGTTGGGGGGGGGGACTATCACCGTGAGCACTATACCATCTCTGTCTCCCCCCAGGTTGCCCCCACTGGCACCAAACGGGTGTTTGAAAGTGAGCCTATCTATGCTCCCGGTGAGCATGTGGCGGTCTGGTACAACACCCCATCAGGCGAATCGGTAGATGTTGGATCTGCCGCAGCAGACTACAACGGTAAAATCCGCTTTGAGATGGAGACGTGGGGTATGGGCGATGGCACCTATACCGTAGTTGCCCAGGGACAGTGGTCACACTTCACCTCGGTTGGCTTGTTTGACGTAGGGACACCTCAGCCTCAACCACCTCAACCACAGCCGGGCGCAAGCGCAGGGCAGACGCAGGGGGCAGGGTGTATTGACTGCCACACGAGGCATAATGTCGTGGCTCCTCACCCACCTCAGCCAAACTGCACCAACTGCCACGGCGACAGCAAACCACCAATTGAGAAGGGGTGCATAGACTGCCACTCTTCACCCAAACACCAGGGTGTTGTGCAGATGCCCCACCCACCCAAGCCGACGCAGGCTGATCAACCGTGTGCTACCTGCCACGGGCGGTAATTTGGCAAAGAGGGGGGAGGCAACAACCTGCTCCCCCTCTCGCCCTGGAATGGGAGCGGGGGCAGGGGGAGCGGGTCTTTGAAGCGCA
>CAZLKK010000283.1:977-5643 GCA_964559995.1 uncultured Chloroflexaceae bacterium | reverse complement strand
AGTCTATAACAGACAAGGGCTTTCAAGTGGGCGATACTGGATTCGAACCAGTGACCTCCACGATGTCAACGTGGCGCTCTAACCAACTGAGCTAATCGCCCGACAAATCCTATCCTACCATACAAAGGTGATTGTTGTCAAGAATGACTGTTCCCGATAATTTGTTCATAACGCTACCCGCTCCCCTGCTGCGAATCCTCGGCATAGCAGCATCGCTTGCCCAAGAGCAAAACGCCACGCTCTGGCTTGCGGGTGGGGTTGTTCGTGATCTTCTGATGGGGATACCCCTAACCCATGACTTGGACATTGTGCTAGAAGGGGATGCCCTAATACTGGCCCATCAGCTGGCAACTACGCTCAATGGCAACGTTGTTGCTGAGCATGTGCCATTTGGCACTGCAACGGTACAGGTGCCGCTGCATCCCCTTCCCAAAATCACCATAGATATAGCAATGGCACGTACAGAGCACTACCCTACCCCTGCGGCACTACCCGTTGTTCAGCCTGCTACGATAAGCGATGATCTCTTTCGGCGGGACTTTGCGCTTAATGCGCTTGCGCTTGAGGTGGTGCCGTGCAGGGAAGGGGAAGGGGAAGGGGAAGGGGAAGGGGGAGGACTATCGGCACGGTCTGGCGTGTTGTTGGATAGGTTCAATGGCTGGCAGGATATGCAAACTGGCGTGTTGCGGGTATTGCATGAGTCCAGCTTTCAGGATGACCCTACCCGCATACTGCGTGGTCTGCGTCTGGCAGCACGGCTCCAAATGTCCTTTGCCCCCCACACCATCGCTCTATTGCAACAAGCCTTAGAAGCCCAACTGCTAGAAATGACCAGTGCAGAACGGATACAGGCAGAACTGTGCTTAGCCATTCAGGAGCCTGCCCCGGATGGTGTTCTGTCCCTAGCGGATGTACTCGGCATTTCCCCCCACCTTGCAGCAGGGTTGCGCTGGTATGCTGCGCTCCCGCAAGCCTATACACGGGCTTCTCATCGACACCTAACGAACCCATCGCTGGTTTCTGCTGGTCTCTTAACCTATCCATTGACTACTGAGCAACGGGAAACGCTCATTACCCGCTACCGATTGCCAGGGGACGCAACGCGGCTATTGCGGGATGTGGCAGCCCTACAGCCACTTGTGCCACGGCTCAGTACCGCAACGATACCCAACAGTGTGCTAGACCATATGCTCAATCGCTTTGGTGATGCGGCGTTGGATGTCATTTGCTGTATAGAGCCGTCTACTACGGCAACAATAGACCTCTACCAGCGTATATTGCGCTCTACCAAGCCTGTACTCAATGGGCATACATTGCAGCAGATGGGCATAGCTGCCGGTCCACAGTTGGGTAAGCTATTGCGTCAATTACGGGTTGCTCGCCTTGATGGGGTGGTGTCTAGTGAAGAGGAGGAACGCGCCTGGGTACAAACGTATACGGGGATAGAGTGAGTTGTTTTGCCCACCCTGGCTCCTGAAAAACAGAGCCACATAAAGGCAAAAGTGAACAACTCATCGTCTTGTGGTATACTAAGAATAGCGAAGCAAAAATCCATCTGAAAAACAACCCATATGCATACAGAAGAAACAAGCCAATCACCACCATCACAAGAGATTGTGCAACAGCTTATTGTTGAGTTAGACCAGGCTGAACAGAGAAAGCAATCGATACAATCCCTCTATCACCAAGCCCAAGAACGCATCCAACAGCTTGAGGCTGAGTTGCATACCCGCGAAAATGCATTGTGCAACTTGAAAACCCAGTTGGCAAGAAGCTATGATGTTTCAGGGCAACATAAAAGCCGCTACTTTGACCTTTCTCCTATTGGGATGGCAAGTATTTTGCCAGATTTGACTTGGCTAGAAGTCAATAGTAGCTTGTGTGAAATGCTTGGCTATGGGTGTGACAAGCTCATTGAACTTTCGATGACCAACATCGTTTATCCTGATGATATAGCCCAATTAGAGCATGTACGGACTCTGTTACACCATCGTGAACAGGAAAGTGCTACCCTTGATCTTCGGTTTGTGCGTTATGACCATCGGATTATCTACACGAGTATCATTTTGCATGTTTTTGAACATACCGATACTACCCCTTTGTCCTTCCTCTGCCTCATCCAAGATATTACGGAACGTAAGCAAGCAGAAGATGACCTCCGCATATTTGAGACTATTATGAAGGATGCTTCTGTAGGTATTGCCATAGCGACATTGGATGCAACACTCATCTACCACAACCTTGCGTTTAGTTTGATGCATGGATATGATGATGTCGTTGGACTGAAAAATACTGATTTTGTCGCAGAAGAAAGTATCGCCATACTGCCGGAAATTGAGGAGGCGTTACACACACAAGGAAGTTGGAATGGTCTCATCCAGAGCAAACGCAAAAATGGGTCGGTCTTTCCTGCCCAACTTTCGCTCTCGGTGATTGTAGACAAAGTTGGCAACCCTCACCTTATTTCGGTTATTGTGCATGATAATACGGAGATACAACAGGCAGAGGAAGAACGAGCTAGGCTCCAAGAGCAAGTCATTACTATGCAGGAAACGGCAATCCGTGAATTGTCATCACCGCTGCTCCCCATCGCCCCGCACGTTGTGGTTATGCCGTTGATTGGGAGCATAGACAGTCAGCGAGCACAGCAAATTATGGACACGCTGCTTGAGGGGGTAGCCTATCATCAAGCTGAATATGCTCTCCTTGACCTTACTGGCATACAAGTAGCCGATACCCAGGTAGCCACCACGTTGGTTAGTGCCGCACGAGCCGCCGAACTGCTCGGCGCAGTTGTTGTTGTAACGGGTATAGCCCCGGCTATGGCACAAACGCTGGTCCATCTTGGGGCAGACTTGAGTACCATTGTTACGCGAAGTACCCTGCAAGAAGGGATACAGTATACCCTCAAGCGACAATCAACCAGCAAATCACCAGCACCAAACAAAAAGTAGCCCCCTAGCAACAAGGCTAGAGGGGGCAATCTCATATGGTGTAGACTAGATGAGATTGGACAGAATAGAGTGGTTATTCCTGTCCAACGGTCCAACAATCACAATCAATGCAATGCAATTCCCTATGGACCTATGGTCCAAGCACATCAGAGAGGGTACGCGCCTCTAGCCCCCGCTTTTCAAGTTCAGAGACCATTGTGGGCAGGGCTTCTATCACCTCATCTGAACAATGCATCAAGACGATAGATGCTGGAAGTTCCTCTTCTGGCAGGGCAGTGGTCAAACGCTCTACCAACCCCGCAGCAGTCTGCGTTTCCTCTTCGTAATCTAGGAGATTGAGATTCCAGTAGATGGGAATATACCCGTTTGCTATGACCAGCGATGTTGCATGATCATTCGATTCGCCAAAGGGAAAGCGAAAATAGGGCCGTAAGGTAATTTCTTCCCCCGCTGCTTCTTGTACTTTCTGCTCCGTGCGGGTTAATTGCTCAACGATTTCTTCGTCCGTTATCTGGGTGAAATTGGGGTGGGAGAAGGAATGATTACCGAGCTCGTGCCCATCTGCTACAACACGCTGTACCTGTTCCGGGTTATTGCCAATGGTATCACCGTGGATAAAGAAGGTCACTTGTGCATCCGTAGTCGCTATGGCATCAAGTGTTGCTTCCCCATGCACATCAAATGTCCCACAGTCTATCGTCAACGCCACCCAGGGTTGGCTCGTGTTACCCTTGACCACGCCGAGGTTGGCTGCTGTGAGGGTGCTGGTCTGCCCCACCAGTTTGGGAATGATAAGCTCACGCCCAATAGGTTGCTCTTGGTCTGTGAGCCGGTTGTATTGCATCAGCAAATCGAGGGTTGTCCCCCCTTGCTCGCTGATTGAAGCCAGGGAATCATCCTCTCCCACCCGGTAGGCAAAGTAGTAGTCTACATCGCTCAAGTCCAACTGCTCTGTGGATACAGGAGTTGTTGTCCGTGATGATGGAGCTTCTGCTTCATACGTAGGCATGCCGGTAGGTGTGCGGGTTTCTGGTTCCACAGTAACAAAGGTCACGGTCACTGGCACGATGGTTTCTAGGGTTGTGGTTGTCGGCAGGGTAGGACGCTGGCTCGTAGGTGTGGTGGCTGTTGCGTTTTCCATACGGATACGAGTTGTGGTTGCTTCCCTTGCCGGTGAATCGGCTGTTGTTACCGCTACCGCTATGGTTGTTGGTGTGCTGGTTTGTGTCGGTGTTGCTAGTGTTTGGGCTGTTGTGAGCGTTTGTGTCTCTTCTGAAGAGACTGTGGTAGCACTCGACGGTGAGGAGCGCATACTCTGAACAACGCCCCCAATAGCTGCGCCTAATAGGAGCGCACCCAAAACGATAATAGCAACATGGATATTTCGCAAGCTCTTGTCTGACATAAACATTCCCCCTTTTAGTAAATTGCCTTATGTACTATAATACCATAAGTTTTAGCAGCAGAGGGGACTATTGGACAATTGTTGGATGGTGATCCTATAGTTCACCATTTGCCCCCATCCCCTTGCCTTGCGTTCCATCGTGGGGAACAACCGAGCCGCGAGGGTCAACGAGTGGCTCGCCCTGGGGGGATGCTTACAAGGGTAGGTCATGCCAATTCCGGGCAAGTTTTAACCATAGATGGATGCACACAGATGCACACAGATACCGGACAGGAGATTCCCGACAGAAACGCAGAGACGCAGAGGA
>CAZLKK010000283.1:0-967 GCA_964559995.1 uncultured Chloroflexaceae bacterium | reverse complement strand
CGTGGGGAACAACCGAGCCGCGAGGGTCATTTATGGTTATATTCTACCCGGTTTTCAGCGCAAGCTGACAAACGTCAACCCCTGGATAACCCCCTCTATCAGCACCAGGAAGGGACGGGGATACAAGCCCATAACCAAGCAGACGCTCAACAGCAAAATCGCCAAGATAGCCGTGCCGCGGGGTTCAGGGGCGAGCCGCCGCGCCGCCACCTGCTCCATTTCGCTGTCCTCTGTCAACGCAGACTGTGGCGTGTCTGTACCGCTCGACGGTCCCAGAAGCCAGTGGGAAGCCACCCGTACCAATGCTAACACGGCAATCACCGTTGCCAACAACAACGGCAATAGCTCAACCCACCCATGCTGTGATGCCGCCTGATAGATAAGCATTTTGCCAGCAAAGCCGCTCAATGGCGGCATACCAAGCAATGCCAGCCCCCCCCCAAGAAACGCCGTCCCCGCAATGGGCCATCGCCGCAGGAGATCGCGCCGCTCAATGCCAGGAGGTCGCCCATCGGGACGCTCTAGCATCCCCAGGCTGACAAACAACAGGAACGTCACAAACACCTGGTTGAGGGCTTCAAAGAGCGCACCCGTCAAGCCTGCTACCGACACCGAAGCTAGTCCATAGAAAATGAGACCGCTATTGTACATCAGCAGGTAGGCAAGGGTACGCCGAACCGTTGGCTGATTGAGGCTCATTATCGCCGCCAGGATGCTGGTAGCCAAGCCGCCAAACCGCAACAGCACAATACCTGTGGGGTTTTCTGTTACGAGGATGGGGAACCGCTGGAAGGAGAGGATAAGCACAATCAAGCTCGTGGTATTGATGACCGCGATAATCAGTGCCGACACCATTGGGGCAGCATCTTCTACCACGTCTGGCAACCACGTATGGAAGGGGATTAACGCTAGACGTAGCGCAAACCCTGCGACCAACAGTGCCAGTATAAACCGCGCTAACGGGATG
>CAZLKK010000282.1:0-5646 GCA_964559995.1 uncultured Chloroflexaceae bacterium | reverse complement strand
ATACCGATCACCATCTCTTGCACCCGCTCAATACTAATCCCACTGCCTATCAACATCACAACAGGCGGGGAATCGAGCGTATAGGTCTGGCGTAGCGCAGCTTGGTCTTTTGGCTCCGCAATCGACGGGTCTATTGGTATACCCGTGATAGTCTGTATTTCTGCTGCTACCCCCCGGTACGTCAGCATATTACGAGTGTGCTCAGAAGCCACAAAATAGCCATCAACCTCATCATACACCCAATAGACATGCCCCGTATAGTCCGTCACCACCGCATAGAAGGGGGTATCGAGCTTACCCTGGCTCCGATAGCGTGCCAAGATATGCAGCGGCAGGAAGTGGGTACAAATGATGACCTCCGGCTGGTAGGAATCTATGAGTTTATCTAGGTCTGTTACCCCCAGACGATCTATGAAAATGCGTAAATCTTTGACCAAATGGGCATCATCTTTGTCTGCCAGTTTATAAAAATACTCCCATATTTCCGGGGCTTTCTCCGATAGCTCCAGGTAGGTATCCACATAGAGTTGGCGATAGAAGGAAGACCCATGATCCAGCGCATCCTCAACCCGCACCTCTATATTTCCCCGTTGAAGAAACGCTTGCTCCAGTGCCTTCGCCGCACTCCGGTGCCCTTCACCTACAGAAGCGTACAAAATTAATAGCCGTTGCATAGAAACCTCTCTCTCTTGAACATAGACGCTTTTTACCTAACTGCCTTTATGGGTACGAGGTTGGCTCGTTATTGTTGCGGCATTGCTACACCGAGTTGTTTGAGAATACCAGGATAGCCTCCCCCTGGCACAGGTTCTATTTTCCATTCAACAAGTTGATTATTGCGAATCGTCAGGATAGTTGTTTCTTGGGGCTGGCGGATAGTCTTTCCCGTAGGGGGGATGGGCAACATTCCAGGAATAGGGGGAATAAGCGTGCCCGTATGGGTCGCAGTAACATGGGTAATAATCGTGACAATATCCCCTTGCTCACGGACAATCTGAGCATTGAATTTCCAATCGGGAAAAGCTGCCCATCGTGCTTTTGTGTCAGCAATAACCCAGCGTTTATCAAGGGGATGGGGAACCGCGCCTACCACTTGGAAATTATCGGCTAGGAACTTATTCATGGTATCAAAGTCTTGGCTTTCCCACGCCGCTAAATACGATTGGACAACAGCCGTTGCTTGCATAGAAATTCCTCCCTGCAAAAATTATGCTACAATAGACATGTCTAGCATAGGGCTAGTAGAGTATGGTCAACACCGAATCGTGTGCTCTCCCATGCTCATTATGCCATGTATTCAGTATACCATAGACGGTTTAGATACCGGTAGCGAATAGGGACCAGCACCATGGGGCAACAGACGATAGCCACATTGACGGACGAGATGAACCGCTTTGTCACGGCGAAGGGGTGGTACCAACCAAACTCGCCCCTGCCCCAAACCCCCCGCAATATCGCAATCTCGGTAGCCGTTGAAGCTGCCGAAATCCTAGAACTTTTTCAGTTTCACGAGGAACCACCAGCAAAAGCTGATCTAGCAGAAGAATTGGCTGATGTGGCTCTCTACCTGCTCCAACTTGCCTACCTTACCGACATAGACCTAGAGCAAGCCATCCTCGACAAGCTGGAAAAAAACCATACGCGAACGTGGGACTAGCAGCTACCTTGCCTAACCGTGTAACTCATAAGTAACTAAAAACGTTACTATATTGTTTAATAAGGCAATATCGCTGGATACTGGTTATATATTTGGACGCTTGGGAATACCCATACCCTAGCAAACTGTCAAAGGGGACAGCAGATGGATGGATCAGCGCGATCCCCCCTATGTTCCCCTTTGCCATACGGAAAGCAATGCCCCAAAACCATCTCGCGGGGCATACAACAAGGGCTTAGTACTATGGTGAATTGGCTAACGTACTTACTAAAGAACCACAGAAAGGGGAATGCTCCAGATGAAAGATGCAGCAAAACTTGCGGAAAGTTGGGCAAATGACGAACGATGGAAGGGAATTACCCGACCATACAGTGCCGATCAGGTCATCCGCTTGGGGGGAAGTATTGAGATAGAGTATACACTGGCGCGAATGGGAGCAGAGCGGTTGTGGAACCTGCTCCATACCGAAGATTTCATCAACGCGCTTGGCGCACTCACAGGGAATCAAGCCATGCAACAGGTGAAAGCCGGGTTGAAGGCAATCTACCTGAGCGGTTGGCAAGTAGCCGCCGATGCGAACCTTGCCGGGCAGATGTACCCTGACCAGAGTTTGTATCCCGCAAACAGCGTCCCGTCAATTGTCCGCCGTATCAACCAAACCCTCAAGCGAGCAGACGAGATTTACCACTCAGAAGGTGATGATACTACCTATTGGTTTGCCCCCATTGTCGCAGATGCTGAAGCGGGGTTTGGCGGTCCACTCAACGTCTTTGAGTTGGTCAAAGCCTTAATTGAAGCGGGGGCAGCCGGGATACACCTAGAAGACCAACTCTCCTCTGAGAAGAAATGTGGTCACATGGGCGGCAAAGTGCTGTTGCCAACCCAGACCGCCGTCAGGAATCTGGTTGCAGCACGCTTTGCTATGGATACGATGGGAGTACCCACGATTCTGGTGGCTCGCACCGATGCAGACGCAGCCAATCTGATTACCAGCGATGTGGACGAACGCGATCACCCCTTCATCACAGGGGAGCGCACGGCAGAAGGGTTTTACACCCTGCGTAACGGAATTGACACTGCCATTGCCAGAGGGCTTGCCTATGCACCGTATGCCGATATGGTCTGGTGTGAGACCTCAGAGCCAGACTTGGAGCAGGCGAAGAAATTTGCTGCGGCGATTCACGCAGAATTCCCCGGTAAGCTATTGGCTTATAACTGCTCACCATCGTTCAATTGGAAGAAGAAACTGGACGACGCAACCATTGCGAAGTTTCAGCGTGAACTTGGCGCAATGGGCTACAAATTCCAGTTTGTCACATTGGCAGGCTTCCATGCGCTCAACCACAGTATGTTTACCCTGGCACACGACTACCGCGACAACGGGATGGCAGCATACTCCCGCTTGCAACAGGAAGAGTTTGCCAACGAGAAGGATGGCTACACTGCTACCCGCCACCAGCGCGAGGTGGGGGCAGGCTACTTTGATGAGGTCGCCATCGTTGTCTCTGGAGGCTCATCTAGCACCACAGCATTGAAGGGTTCAACCGAGGAAGCGCAGTTCTAACCGTTCTCGGTTACTCTCCCTTACGGTTGTTACCGGCAGCTTAGGTTTGGTTGTAGAGACGTTGTATACAACGTCTCTATGGCTCTATACCCCTTGCCTCTATGCCCCTATAGCACCGCAATTCCCCCGGCTACATCTGGCGCAACACCCCCACAACTCGTCCGCTAATCTGAATATTCTCCGGGTTGG
The DNA here is from genome assembly GCA_964559995.1 of uncultured Chloroflexaceae bacterium. Classification (GTDB taxonomy): domain Bacteria; phylum Chloroflexota; class Chloroflexia; order Chloroflexales; family Chloroflexaceae; genus JAAUSY01. The sequence continues at coordinate 2,236 of CAZLKK010000282.1, read as the reverse complement.
TGTAGATAGGCTCCATCGTTGCGTTTGCCGGCTGGAGGCGAACTTTATCCCCCTCGTGATAAAACTTCTTGAGCGTAAAGGAGTTGTCATCAACTAAGCGAGCCGCTACCATATCGCCATTATCAGCAGTCTGCTGGTAGCGTATCAGCACAATGTCGCCGTCATCAATCAAGGCATCAACCATAGATTGCCCCCGCACCCGGAGGGCATACGTCTCATGCACTTTGTTCGCATGGATCATATCTACCGGCACATCTACCATGACGCGCTCACTGTCGCTCGTATCTTCAGGGTTGGGCAGGGGAGTACCAGCGGTAATCACCCCCAAGAGTGGCACCTGCAAAGATGGGAAAGCTGAAATCGTTGGGAGCTTAATACCACGGGAGATTTTATCCTCGCGTTCTAGCTTGCCTTTTTCTTCCAGGGCTTTGAGGTTGTAGGCAACAACAGAGGTAGAAGAAATGCTCAAGTTAATCTGAATATCTCGGATAGAGGGTGAATACCCGTGCTCACGGATAAAATTCTGGATATAGGTCAGTATAAGCTCTTGTCGTTCTGAAAGATTATTGCCGGCACGACGGCGGCGTTTTTTTTCGTTTGCCATAGTTGGTAACTCGCCTCCCTTTTGGAGAGGATGCTCTTGAACAGCTACCTGCTCAAACCTCCCCCCAATACAACCGATTACAAAACGTCTAAACAATTTCTACGAAAATCCATCGTTTTAACGATAGAACTTTTGTAGCATTATCTATTATACTGTCAAACACTTGTGCTGTCAAGGGTACTTTTGACTTTTTTGTGCAATTCTCAGCAAAAACCCTGGGTTTCGTCAAACAGGTTTGCAGAGATAGCCCGTAAAGCCCACCAGTTTTAGCGGTGGGAAGCGACCCGCTCCCCCTTTCCCCGCTCCTATCCCAGGGCGGGGGGGAGCCGCCACATTGGGCGCACCGCCGTGCGCCCCGACAACCCCAACATAGCCTTTCGTATTTGGGGAAAATATCTGCCACACCCGTCTTTACTCCTTGCCCCTTGCATTTGCAAAAAAACCATCTTCCACTGAAAATAGGGGTTCAAGAACAACTGAGAATCCGTAAGGAGAAGGTATATGCCAAACCCCAAAAAAGGTGAGGACAAAATGATAAAACGGCTGGCAAAAGTTCGCAAAAGTCAAGAAATCTGGGAAGCATCCGTTCGTATGCTCCGCACTTGGATAGTAGAAGAAGAAGATGCAGAACCGTATCGCCCTTATGTCATTATGGTAGTTTCCAACACTACCGGGGCGGTGATACGGTCTGAACTTTCTGAAGAGAAGCCAACAGAAGAGCAGTTCCTCTTTGAAGTCTTCCAAGCGATGCTCAAACCCTTTCCAGGCACGGGAACAGCCCAACGACCATTGACTATCCATATGGATGGGACAAATTTTGTTACCTTCTGTACCCCCCGATTTGCCGAGATAGGCGTACAGAGCACCTATCGCAAACACCTACCCATACTGACCCAAGCCCTTACCGGTATTGAAGAGATGATGCACGAAGGTGAATACTTCCCTGGGGTACTCTCCATTCCCAAAGTAACCGTACCCCTCGTTACCCACATCTACAAACTGGTCGCAGAATTCTATCTGTATGCCCCCTGGAGATGGCTTGATGATAAAAACCCTATTGCCATTGCCTACCCACCAGAAGCTCCTCCCCGCTATGTTATCGTGATGGGCAGCGGCGGTGAGGTGTTTGGCTTATCCATTTCAGACAAACGAGAACATCTGCCCATTATCTATAGCAATATAGACCCAATAGAACAGTATCAGCAAGCCTCAACCTTTGCCTTTTTCTTTACTGAAAAGATAGATATGAGCTTTGATGACCTAGAAGCCATAGAAACCTATGGATGGGAGATTGCAGATGAAGAAGCCTACCCAGTATTTGCCAGAACCGATGCCGACTCTATTGTGACTATGCCCTCTGCTGAGGATATGTTTTGGCTAGAAGGGGCTTTAGAAGCCCTCATTGCCCATTTTCGGGAGTATAACGATAATCCAGCATGTCTGTCTGACCCCCTACACAAGACGTTCTCCGTCTCTCCCGTTGGCGGAAGTGGCGAGGTCTTGGTACAAATACCGGGGGTAGACCCCATAGCTGAAGGGTGGCTTCCCTGGCGTATCCAATAAGCCAGTTGCTCGTTGCGGGGACTCAACTAGGGCTGTAGCAAAGGTGGATAATCGTTCATGCTTTTCTGG
>CAZLKK010000281.1:0-5674 GCA_964559995.1 uncultured Chloroflexaceae bacterium | reverse complement strand
TATCCGCTTATTGGCACTCGCGGCTCGCCTACCTCCGCTCGTTGACACTCGCGGCTCGTTTGGGAGTGTGTGGGGGGAGATGGGGGCAATAAACGAATAGCATAAAGGAACAAAAACCCTATGACCTATACCACCCTAGCTGATGTTAAAACCTTTCTCGGTATCGCCACAGACGAAGACGATACCCTGCTCTCTAGCCTGATACCCGTAGCGCAAGCCCACATAGACGCTTGGTGTGGGCGCAGCTTTGCGGCAGATAGCGACACCACCCGCCACTTTGCCGCCTGTCACCCGCAGACTATCGGGCGGGTGCTCTACCTTGACCAAGACCTGTGCGCGGTGAGCACGATTGTCAATGGGGATGGCGAAACGCTTAATCCTGCCGATTACCTACTCTCCCCCGCCGATGCCCCCCACAACGAGATATACCTGACCATCACATCAGGCAAGGTATGGACGCACAACGGCGATCCCGCTGCGGCTATAGCCGTCACGGGGCGATGGGCATATGCTACCAGCGCACCGCCTGCCATTGTCCACGCCACCAACGAGATCATCGGGTGGCTCTACCGTCACCCCCAACATACGGCAAAACAGTCTACGACACATTCGGATATGCTGCCGCCCCAGGCGACAGTGCTCCTACAACCATACAGGAGGCTCATCTAATGGGTATTTATCTTGGCGAAGAACAGACCACGCCACCGACCCCGCCGAGCAACACATGGCGACTTTACCCCAAAAGCGATGGTTGGTATGCAAAGGATGCCAACGGCACCGAGTATAAACTGGTCTTGGCAACCAACAATGGACAGGGTGAGATAACCTTTGCTGCTGCTGGCAGCATAGTGCTAGATATAGACCGCAACGATACGGCTATTGACCAGACCTTTACCGTTCGTCAGCATGCAGACACTACCCCCGCAACGCTGTTTGAAGTTCACGAGAGCAACGGCGCATGGTTTGCTACGGAGGTCAGCGCAACCGCATTTATAGATCGCACGCCTTTTCCTGAAACGCTGGAGATCGCCCGTGCTGCGCTTGGTTCTATGCAGCTATTGGCGCAGCGCGGCGAGCACAGCAAAGCTGCCCAACAACAACGCCAATCACCAGCATCACCGCCAGCATCACCGCCAGCATCATCTGCCAATGGCAAACCCACGCTTGACCATGCTTGCTTGCACCCCTTTGTCGCCAGTCCATCGGGACACCGCGACCTGAGCGCAACGGTGAGCGCATTGGTGCGGGTGGTGCAAGCCCAGATGGAGCAGCTAGACGCATTGCAAACAGCAGTGCAATACCTACAGATACGACAGACAGGGGGGTAAGATCACTATGGGCATATGGTCAATTATCTCCCCGGACGGCAGCATAACCCCGTTACATAATGTCAGTGTGCAGGTGCAAACCACAACTGCCGCCGGCGTAGCTACCCAACACCACACCACAATACCGCTTGCCAATGGCGCAGCCAACATGTACCAACACAGCACCAGCCAACAACGCACCATTACCCTACACCTTACCCCACGAGTGCGCGGGGTATTGCTGCCAGAGGTGCGATTGATGCTATTGGCTGCCCTTAACCCAGACTTGGCTACCGCCACCTCGGTTGCCTACCTACGTTATAGCGGCGCACACAAGACGCTCCAGGTGCCAGTGGTCTATACCAGTGGGCTAGAAGATGCAGGCGCAGGCGACAGCCTCACCCTCACCCTCACCGCCTATGATCCCATCTGGACTGCGACTACCGCCACCTCTCCCACAAGCCTAGCAGTGCATACCACCTTGAGCAATGGAGGCTACATCTTCCAACGTTCGCCGCTTGGGGGGTGGGGATCGCCAGGGAATCTCAACAACCTGGTCTACGCGCTAGTACGTAACAGTGACGGCATGCTGTATACCGGCGGGGCATTCACTGGCACTGCCGACTATGTGGCATGTTGGAATACCACAGCGGCAATGTGGGAAGCCGTTGGGGGAGGACTGGCTACTGGCAGCGGCTCTGTTGTGCATACCCTCTGCTGTAACCCTAGTGGGATGCTCTATGCCGGTGGGTATATAAGCGGCGGTGTGCAGCAGTTTGACGGCACAGCATGGGCATCGCTTGGGTTGACAGACAGTAGCGCAACAACCGTTTATTCCTTGATTATTGGCAATGATGGCAAGCTGTATGCAGGAGGTGAATTGTATGGCAATCTTTATGGTCATCCTATCAGCGCGAATGTTGCCGTGTATGATGGCACTACCTGGGCTGAAGTGGCTGGTATCGCTAGTGGTTTTGCCACACGAGTATGGGCATTGACGGTAGGTCCCGATGGCAAGCTGTATGCTGGCGGCGACTTTACCACACCCGGCGGCACCTATGGGCATGTCGCGGTGTGGGACGGCGAAAGCTGGTCGCCGCTCGGTGCGGGGCTAGACGGCAATGTCTATGCCCTGCATTGGACACCCGATGGGCTACTCGTTGCGGGAGGCGATTTTCCTGGCGCAGTGGCAGCGTGGAATGGGGTTGTATGGCGACAGTATGGCACGCTCGAACGGGGGGATAGCGGAACCCCGGTGGTCTACGCGCTTGCTACCCACCCAGACGGCACCCTCTACGCTGGTGGCAACATAGACCGCGCCGATGGGCAACCGTTGCCAGACCGCATGGCGCAGTGGAACGGCTATACTTGGTTCCCATTGGATGGCAATTTTCCCATTACCAGCGTTGCATCGTTGTGGGTAGATAGCGATGGGACGTTGACCTTTGGCAGCGCAGGCAGCGGCGATGCGGTGGTCGCCGGTGTGACGACCATCACCAACGCGGGTAGCGCGGCAGCCTACCCCCGCATCACCATCACCGGTCCGGGGCGCATCTACAGCTTGATCAACTGGACTACCGGTGAGTCTATGGTGTTTGATTTGGTGCTGTTGGCAGGCGAGCAATTGGTGCTTGACCTGCGCCCAACAGTCAAGACGGTAACGAGTAGCTTTCGTGGCAACGTCATCAGTAGTGTGTTGCCAGGTAGCAAGCTGGCAAGTTGGCGACTTGTGCCAGGCGACAATCACATTGGGCTATTGGTGCTTGCCGACAGCGGCTCCCCAACGGCAACGGCGATGATCCAGTGGCACGAGCGGGAGTGGACGTTGGATGCCGCCGGGTAGCGCAAATGAATATCAGGCGAGAAAGCTAGAAAGCTAGAAAGGACGACACGATGACCTACACCATATGGCTGGCATCCCCCACGGGGGAGCGGCTCGCCATTCTTGACCCCTTCATACGGTTGGAGTATCGCCGGGCGGTGAATAGCACCGCGTTTGCTAGGGGGTTGTTTGGCAGGGTGAGCTACCCTTTCACGCTCGTGCTGCCCTACTCCCGCCAGCTATTGCCGCTTTTGCAGCGCGATTACCGGCTGGAAGTGTGGCGCGATAGCAGCAGCGGCTTGCAACACCTCGACACCGAAACCGTCTGGTTTATCCAGCGGGTGGCGCGTATGGTAACAAAGGACGGGGCGCATGTCATAGAAGTTCAAGCGGTGTCTGCCATCGCACTGCTCGAACGGCGCATCATTGCTGCTGCCGCAGGGAGCAGCGGGGCAGACAAAACCGGCTATGCTGATGACCTGATTAAAGCGTTAGTCCGCGAGAACATCGGCAACAGTGCCAGCGGCGATGGGCGCGATGTTTCCGATTGGCTAACGATTGAGCCAGACCACAGCATGGGCGCACAGGTCAGCAAACGGTCTGCTTGGCGCAACCTCATGACCGTTGTGCAGGAGATAGCCGATAGCAGCACCGAAGCGGGGGTACCGCTCTTCTTTGACCTTGTGGCATCTCCCCCGCATAGCCTAGCCTTTCGCACCTATGCCCATGTGCGCGGTACAGACCGCAGTATTGCCAATACCCGTGGCATAGCCCCGGTTGTGCTGTCGTATGAAACCGGTACCCTCACCAATATCACCCGTGAGACGGAATGGCAAGACGAGGCAACGCATGTCTATGTGTTGGGGCAGGGAGCGCGGGATGGGCGACAGGTGGTTGTCGTGGGGGATACGCCCCGCGCTACGGGTGTCCCCTTTGGGCGGCGCGAGATAGCAACGGATGCTCGCCATGTCACGACAGAAGCAGCATTGTTGGCAGAGGGGCAAACGGCATTGCGCGAGCATCAACCCCAAGAGACCCTCACCGCAACGCTCATCAGCCGTGCGCCAGATGCCGTCTATGGGCACCATTGGCAGTTTGGCGATATGGTCTGTGCTGAGGTAGATGGCGAACTCTTCGCCTGCCGCATAGATGAAGTGGAAGTCAGCATAGCAGCGGGTGAGCAGTCTGTCATGGCACGCCTCACCGCCACCCGCAGCCAACAGACACGACCTTCTCCCACTATGTCGGTTGTGCCGCTAACGCTAGGGCAGGAGACAGAGCGCACCTATCAGCAGGTGCAAGAACAGACTGTCCCCGCTGGCGAATACCTCTACGTTCCCGAAAACACGGTATTGACCGTCTATGGCGGCTATGCGGTAGCGGGGGAATTGCAGGTTATGGGAGAACTTCGGGGGTATGCGTAGTCACGCGCACCCGCCACAATCCAATGAACCCCCAAAAGAGGATGGTCACATAGCTTACCGCCTGAAAGAGCACAATGTAGGCGAGGGCTTCACTTTCGGTAAAGCCAAAAGGCGGCAGCACCGAGACTGCGACAAACTGGTAGATGCCAACATAGCCGGGTGTGGATGGTGCAGCACTGGACAACCCCAACGCCGCCAGCAGCAACAACGATTGTGCCAGCGTAAGGGAGAGGTCAAGTGCCTGGGCTACCTGCATAGCAATGATGGCATCTGCCAGCCAAATAACCACCGTCAGCACTGCAAACATTGCCGCCCTGCCGCCGTGCTGAAACGCCTTCATCCCAAGCAAAAACCCTTCCATCACCTGCGCCAACCGTTCTTTCCAACCATCGGGTATAGGTAGCATATACAGGATTTTGCGAAAAAACCCCTCTAGCCGTGGAGCAACGAAGAGACCCGCAATGCTGATTACCCCCAACACCCCCATCACCTGAGATGCGGTGTTGAGCCAGTCGGGGATGCCCTCTAGCGTTGCCAGCGCAAACAGGCTAATCAACACCAGCGTCACCGCGTCGAGGATGCGCTCGGTAATAGCCGTTGCAAACACGTAGCTTTTGCTCATCTTGGCATATCGCCCGATTGCCATTGAGCGCATCACCTCGCCTGCCCGTGCGGGCAGCAGCGCATTGCCCAGGTAGCCCACTGACGTTGCCCAAAACATCATCCCCGCGCCGATACGCCGCTCGGCACTGAGCAATACGCCCCAGCGTATGCCGCGTAGGAAGAGGGAGCCGCTCAGGATGAGGCAGGCAGTGGCGATGGTGCCGGGGTGTCCACGACTCAGGGTAGCGAAAAATTCCCCCCACGCGATATTGCGAAAGGCGAAAAAAAGCAACACCACCGCCAGCAGTATGGCGATGATGAGCGACAACCGCGATGACTTTGGTTTTTCCTCTGCTAAGGTGGTATCTGTCATTGGTTACTTTCTAATCCTAAATATGTATCATTCAATCAATGCTTCTGTGTTTATTTTATGGTTGAAACCTGCTCAAATTTCCTAGCCCCTTCAGACAGCCCCCTATCCCTAGCCCCGCTCCCCCACCGAGGGGAGAAAGGGAACC
>CAZLKK010000280.1:978-5689 GCA_964559995.1 uncultured Chloroflexaceae bacterium | reverse complement strand
GAAACTCCCACCTGTCCCCGCTCCCATCCCAGGGCGAGGGGGAGGAACACCTACCCCTGTAAGCCCCCCCTCGCCCTATACGAGCTAGGGGTTGTTGGGCGAGCCGCAAGGGTCAACGAGCGGATGTTATAGGATCGGGGAGAGGGGGTTGACAAACTTATAAGTTTTTGCTATACTGCGTCTAGGTAAGAAATATAACAGAAAGGAGGTCATAGATTATGACCAAAAGAAACAAAACCTATACCGCTGGAGGACACAACCTCCGACACCAACGCGCACACTCGATGCGCCATAGCCAACAAACACCTACCGCACCCGGTCTCAGCCGCCACAACCGGCATGAGCATCGCCACGGGGGACAAGGAGAGGAATCCTATGAACGTCTTGGCGAGCAAGGCAATTGCGGTGGTGGGAAAGGCAGACGAGGGCAAGGGCAGGGGTGTGGACACGAACACGGCGAGCACCACGGCAAACAAGGGCGAGGGCAGGGACAAGGACAGGGGCAAGGCAGAGAACACGAGTCTGGCGAACATCATAGCGAGCACCTCGGTGGGCAAGGGAAGCGGGGGCAGGGACAAGGGCAACGGGGGCAGGGACAAGGGCAACGGGGGCAAGGGCAAGGGCAAGGGCAACGGGGGCAAGGGCAAGGGCAACGGGGGCAAGGGCAGGGGCAAGGACGCGGGTGCAGACGAGAACATAAACACCTATTACCCATGACCTCTGCCCCGGTAGGCGCAGCCCTCCGCCGCATTGCCAAAAAGCATGGCTATATTGCCTCCCGTGGTCCCCACGCTGGCGATGGCAACCCGGCAGAACTGGCATTTGCGCTGGATACCGGCGAGGTGACGACCATCAAGCTGCAACCAGAGCAGCGAGATAGGCTGATTACTTGGCTTGACCAGCAAACACAAACGCTGGATAATGAACCGTTGGTAGAGGCTATCCAGATGCTTATGCAACAGATGGGGGATACCCCACGCAATGGAGATGGAGCGACAACCGAACAAGCCAATGGTGCCGAAGAATCTGAGCCATCAGATGAACCAACCACAATAGTTGCGTAGTAATGACCCCACCCACCACTATCCTACAAACAGAACACCTCTCCCGCTGTATCCAAGAAACGTGTATGGTGCAAGACATCAGCATTGAAGTCTACCAAGGAGAGGTGCTCGCCTTAGTTGGTCCTAGCGGGTCTGGCAAGACCTCGTTTCTCCGGTTGCTCAACCGGTTAGATGAACCCACGCAAGGAACAGTCTTGCTCTCTGGGCGCGACTATCGGGAGATTCCCCCACAAGAACTGCGCCGCCGGGTTGGCATGATGATGCAAACCCCCTACCTCTTCCCTGGCACTGTCGCTGACAATATCCGGTTTGGACCAGCACAACGAGGAGAACGGATACCGCTTGCTACCGTGCAAACGTTGTTGCAAGAAGTAGGGCTAGATGGCTACGCCGAGCGAGATACCTCGAACCTGTCTGGTGGAGAAGCGCAGCGGGTGTCGCTAGTACGGACCCTAGCAAACGACCCACAGGTGTTGCTCTGTGATGAGCCTACCTCTGCTCTTGATAATGTTGCCGAGCGGGGGGTAGAAACGCTGATTACCTCAGTGGTTCAGCAGCATGGGCTTACCTGCCTTATCATCACGCATGATCTGGAGCAAGCAAAGCGCGTGGCAGACCGCATAATGGAGATAGAAAACGGGCAACTTGTCTCCATTGAACCTGTTGCCTAAGAGGGAAATATGCTGACCTATTTTTTCACCGATACGCTCAGTTTGGGAATTGCCCAAGCTCTTGTTGCGGCACTCTTGGCACTAGGCATGGTCTGGATTGCTCGCGGTCAATCTATCCACATAGAACGGGAAACGATAGTCGCCCTAATCCGGGCTATGGTGCAGATTGTGCTTGTGGGGTCTATCCTCATTGTCCTGCTGCGTGGTCCCCAGTGGACCAGCATCATTGCGCTATTGGCAATGATGATAGCCGCCGCTGCTACTGCTGCTCGTCGGGCGGGCGAGATACCCCATGCATTTCGGGTGTCGTTAATTGGTATCCTCGTGGGGTCAGGGGCAGTTATCGCTTTGATGACGTGGTTGGGGGTGATAGATTCGGCTATCACGTCAGTGATTCCCGTGGGGAGCATGCTCATTTTCAATGCTATGACCACAACAGGTCTAGCCCTCAACCGCTTTGAGTCCGAAGTCAAGGCGCATGTGGGGCAGATAGAAGCGGGATTGGCTCTTGGGGCAAGTTCGCAGAAAGTAGTTGCGCCCTATGTGCAAGCAGCAGTGCATGCCGGGCTTATTCCCCGCATAGATAGCCTGCGCTCACTAGGCATTGTTTGGATACCCGGCTTGATGGCAGGTATGGTCCTCACGGGTGAAGACCCTATCTATGCGGCAGTGTATCAATTTGTCGTTATGGCGTTGGTGTTTGTCGTAGCGGGGTTGACTTCCGTAGTCACCACAATGTTGATACGAAACCATGCGTTTAGTACGGCAGAGCAACTCGTCATACGTCCAGGCAAGGGGAATACTGGCAAGCCACTGGGCAAAAAACGTGGGGGATAGCCGGTTGTTATGAACTAGACGGTTGCCCATCGGGTTGGGGGTCGGTAGGTTCTTCTGATGGGATGACATCTACTTGTTCTGCAATCGTACGCGAAAGGGAAAGACAATGGTCCATCATCTCGAGCAGCATAGAGCCATCAGACCCTACCGCTAAGACATCCAGAACCACCCCCGGCAAAATGCCCTGCCCCCGCAGGAAATCACGGACAACATCATCGGCGGCAATAGAGACCACTTGTCCCCGTTGTCCAGCGGTGAGCGAAGCCATAGGATAGGTCGTATCAGGATGGGCAATCGGGGGGGGGAGTTGGTTATCTGGGGTATGCTGTGCCAAAAATGCAGCTAACTGTTCAGTGAGATTGTCTGAGGAGACATGCTCCAACTGACAAGCGATGGCATCCGCCTCTTGCTTGTCAAGGAAGAGTTTTTCATGCAAGAAGGTTTCCCACAGCCGTCGCCGCCGTAGGATGCGTTGGGCGCGAGTGTTGCCTTCGGGCGTAAGGGTTACGCCTTTGTAGGGTTGATATTCCACAAGCCCCCGTTCTGCCAGTTTACGACACATCTCGTTGGTGGAGACTGGCGAGATAGCGAGTTTTTCTGCAAGCCGAGAGAGCGGCACTGGTTGTTTGCCTCTCCGCAACATGGCGGTCATCACGAGATACATTTCCACACTTTCGCTCATAGCCTCTCCTCTCAGGCAGTTTTAGCTTCTATTCCTCTATTATATCCATACCACAGGGGTTTTGTAAATAGCGCATGGCGGAATGGTTAGGTTCTGTTTCTCCCCCGTGCCATCTAAAGTGATATTGATAGAGTCTGAATTTGAAGTTGTGCCGTACCCCTAGCTAGGTTGCTCATTGACACTCCCCCAAAAATGTGCGATCATGCCCATATCATTGTACAAGCTGATTCTTTGTTTATCTGTACTTTTGTGGCAAGCTCACGTTCATCATGAGAGCAGTCATAGAAAGCCATCGGTCTCGATGCCCATGTTTCGCATACTCAAAGCTCGGCTCTCATGGCGTATCGCCTTTTGGGTATTGATCACTATCATCACCATTGAAGTCATCATCGTGTACCCTTCCTATCAGGTCCGTAAACAAGAACTGCTTGCTCAACTAGAAACGGTAGGAAAAAATACGGTATTACCCATCCTCAACCTTGCCCAAGTAAAAGGCGAAGGGGGCGATCTACTCCCGCTTGCAGAGCAGCTTGCTGAAGGAACCCTCGTGCTCGGAGGCGCGTTCTATCTCCCTGGCGGACAGCCGCTTGGGGTGTTTGGCGAACCCCCGGCTATTTCCTACTCTGGGATGAATGAAAACGATATGCGCCAAGTTTTGAGTGCTGATGGGCTACGCTATGATGTTGCCTGGGACCATAAGACGCTCAACACGCGCTTTTATACCGTTGTTCGCCTAGATGCCAGCCAAGTACAGGCAGAACTCAACGCCTACGTCTGGCGTATGATGGGCTTTATTATCATCATTTCCAGCTTTGTGACCGCTGCCGCTATGCTTGCAGTTGGTATCACCACCATTACGCCTATTCTCAAGTTGCACGAAAACCTGTTGGCAACCGGTGAGGACAATGGTCATCGTATAGTGCATCTGCTCCCCACCAACCGCCCCGATGAACTCGGTGATGTGATGAGTGCCTTTACCACAATGGCACGCAAAATCCAACAACGCACATCCCAACTGCAAAGCACCAACGTCCAACTGATGGAACTCAACCAACGCTTGCAACGTGAACTCACCATGGCGCAAAAAATCCAGCGTAGTCTGCTGCTCCCCGCCGAGCCTTCGTGGAATGGCCCTGTCACCCGCTGCTACACCACCCCGATGAGTGCCGTTGGTGGCGACTTCTACGTCTATCACAACCAAGCACCCGGTAAGTATGGCATGGCGGTGGGAGATGTCTCTGGCAAGGGTATGCCGGCTGCCCTGCTGATGGCAGTCAGTCTCGCCTCGTTTGACTCCATTATTAAGCAGAACGTCAACCCCAATATCCTGCTGACCCACCTCGACCAAGCTATTGCCTTTTATACCCGCACAACCCGCCTCAATTGTGCTTTGGTCTATATGCTCTTAGAAGCCTATTCCCCCGATGATCAACAGACCAATCAAGCAGATCATGACC
>CAZLKK010000280.1:0-937 GCA_964559995.1 uncultured Chloroflexaceae bacterium | reverse complement strand
GGTATGCCGCTCGGCATTGGGTTGGGGGCAAAGTCTGGCTACCACGAGGCAATCCTGCCCCTAGCATCGGGAGATACGGTGATTATGTGTAGTGATGGCATCATTGAAGCGCACAATGGGCAGGGCGAGATGTTTGGCTTTGAGCGTATGGAGGAAACAGTGCTCAATGGTCCCCAGAGCAATGCGGATGCGATGCTGCACCACATCCGCGAGCAGGTTCAGCAGTTTGTGCAAGAGCAAGAAGCGCACGATGATTTGACGTTAATCGTTGTCACGGTATAAATAGCATGTTCCTATGACGTATCATCGTATCATCCGTACTATCCAGCCCTACCTCGCGCTTTTGCCTGCTCTCAGCCTCATTGTGCTGCTCTTTGGTAGCAGCGTCATCTATGGAGTCTCACAAAGTCTCGGCTACCTGCCCTTTATTGGTGAAACAACCCTAAGCCTAGAAGCCTACCATAAGGTCTTGATAGGACCATCCCACATATCCCGCGAATTTTACCCATCGCTTGGCTTTACCTTGTGGGTCAGTATCGCTTCTGCGGTGCTTGCAGCCCTTGTTGCCCTGCTCCTCGTTGCCTTGTTGCCAGAACCACGCCAACGAAAAGCGATCCATAGTACCCTGTATATCAACCTTGCCCTGCCCCATTTGGTCTGGGCTATTGGGCTAAGTTTGCTCTTGGCACAGAGCGGCATACTCGCCCGGTTTGCCAATATGTTTGGGGTACTCGATAGTCCAGCAGATTTTCCCATTCTGATACGGGATCGCTATGGCATTGGGATTATCTTGGCATACGCTGGTAAAGGTATCCCCTTCCTTACCCTGATCATCTTGGCTATTTTGCGCTCGCAACCAGAGGGCTACCACCATGTCGCGCAAAACCTGGGCGCAACCCGTTGGCAACGGCTCTGGTACGTCACCTATCCCCTCGTT
>CAZLKK010000279.1:4938-5701 GCA_964559995.1 uncultured Chloroflexaceae bacterium | reverse complement strand
TATAACCTGTTTTTCCTCTACAAGCCAGGGGTACTGATCTTCATCTTTAGCCCCCATTGGACCGCCCATCACAACCAACCAATCAAAAGCCCCAGGCTCCGGGAAGGGGTCGCCGTTGTAGGCATGGGTTGTTGTAAGCGTATGACTATTTTCTCTTGCCCAGTGAGTAATAACACCAGGGGTCTCAAATGCGATATGCTGTATGGCATGGATGTTCACGATGAGCTAGTTCCTTTCTTATCGGATGATTCATAGGCTAGGATAGACTCTCCTAGTTCTAAACTGATACAATTCTTTGGACACGCACGAACACAAGCGAGGTCTGGATAGTCAAGGCAGAGATCGCATTTATCGGCACGATGGGTTGAGTGGTTGGTTACAAGATTTTTGTTGCCTAGATTGGTTTGGATTAAAGTTAGTAGCATATTCTGGACCTTCTGTATCCGTGAAGCCTGCTTGTGATGGGAACGGGGAACACGTTCAATAACATTGTAGGGACAGGCAGATAGACAATCGCCACACCCCGTACAGGCTTCTGTGATACTCAAGATGTGGGATGAACTCCACACAAAAGCGTTTTCGGGGCAAACCTCTACACACTCTGCCCCAAAGCGGCATTGCCGGCAAGCATCAAGCACATCATACTCCCCGATCATAACCCCATTGATACGCAACCGAGCATTGCCATGTCGTTCGGCACAGGCTTGTACACATAGCTGGCAATTGGGGGGACAGTGTTCAGGCTTTCGGACGAGCAGGTGTG
>CAZLKK010000279.1:0-4928 GCA_964559995.1 uncultured Chloroflexaceae bacterium | reverse complement strand
ACGAAATAGCCCATGTGTTATTGTCCGTTGGATATGTTCAAGATAGGAGTGGTTCTGGCGAAGGGCACGATCAGCAATATGTCGCTGGTTTACGAGCGTTTGGAGCCGTTCTTGAAGGATTGGGTAGTTTGCGAGCAAGTCGGTGCAACTGCTCGATTCAAGCAGCAGGATATTGACCGGGGTCAGTGCTCGCACACTCGCACTGTGGGGTTGATTGCCAATCAAGGCAATTTCCCCAAAGAAATCGCCCTCTTCCAAAATAGCTAGGGGGATGGTATCTTGCTCAACAACCACCTGACCAGAGTCAATAATATAGAGCACATGGTCTTGCTCGCCCTGGTTGGTGATGAAGCTATGGCGTGCATAGCAAACTGGCTGGAGTTCTGCTGCCAATACCAGCCGGTCTATGGGGGTAATTTCGTTAAAGACCGGCACCCATGCCAGTTTGCTCTCTACCAGACGGCGCAGATAGATACGGTAGAGGTTTTCGCCCAAAATGGGGCAGCGATTGAGGGCAGAACGCATTTCTATCAGGGGAAGTTGTAGGGTATAGCAGGTAGTTTGGGCAATGGCTGTGGTGCGCGGTAGGAAATTGCTAAACAACGACCCTTCGCCAAAACAATCCCCACGATTGAGCACTTCGAGCAAAATGTGCTGGCTATCTTTGTTCTGGGTAGAGAGGGAAACGCTGCCCTGGAGCAGGATATAGAAAAATTCGCCGGCTTTACGCTCGTAGATAATCGTCTCATCAGGAAGAAACGTGCGAAAAATGCAGAGGTCAACAAGATGCTCTAACTCTTCTGCTGGCGTACTTTGCAAGCAATCAAGGGTATGGAGTTCGGCAGCTTGGCTTTTCCGTTGCTGTGCGCGGCGTTCTTCCTGCTCGCGTGATGTCCGGTTGAGTTTGTCAATATGGGATGATTTAGAAGCCATACTCTTGGTATTGTACCATGAGTAGCAGTATGGTGTCATGGCAACGTCCAGGCATCCTCTAGCCCCGCGTCCCACTCCCCTTGTCTCCTCTTTTGCAGTTTTCAACCCAGAGTATGCTATACTAGCCTTGTCAGAGAATACTCGCAGGCTGTCATGAGACACATCCTGTCTGATGGCACCAGAATATCTAGCAGGAGAGAACATGTCAATTGCAATTGAGAACGTCAAAGGACGAGAAGTCCTAGATTCACGCGGCAATCCCACCGTTGAAGTTGAAGTCTTATTGGAGACCGGCGAAATAGCCCGAGCTATGGTCCCCAGTGGAGCTTCTACCGGCGCACACGAAGCCGTAGAGCTACGCGATGGTGACAAGAGCCGCTATGGGGGCAAAGGGGTCCAGAAAGCAGTAGATCATGTCAACAACGACATAGCCAATGCCATGGTTGGTATGGATGTTACCAACCAGGTGGGTATTGACCAAGCCCTTATCCAACTTGACGGCACCCCAAACAAGGGTAAACTCGGCGCAAACGCTATCTTGGGAACATCGCTCGCCTGTGCCAAAGCTGGCGCGATTGTTTCTGAACTCCCCCTCTACCGTTATCTTGGTGGGGTCTTTGCTCATATGCTGCCCGTTCCCATGATGAACATTCTTAATGGCGGCAAGCATGCCCAAGACAGCACCGACTTTCAAGAATTTATGGTTATGCCCGTAGGCGCACCATCTTTCAAGGAAGCCCTCCGCTGGTGTAGCGAAATCTACCAGTCGCTCAAGAATGTGCTGCACGACCAGGGACAAGGTACCAACGTTGGTGATGAAGG
The DNA here is from genome assembly GCA_964559995.1 of uncultured Chloroflexaceae bacterium. GTDB lineage: Bacteria > Chloroflexota > Chloroflexia > Chloroflexales > Chloroflexaceae > JAAUSY01. The sequence goes on along the minus strand of CAZLKK010000279.1, from coordinate 3,173 downwards.
CGGGTTTGCTCCTAGCCTCAGCACGAATGAAGCAGCCCTCCAAGTCATCATGCAAGCCATCGAAAAAGCTGGCTATAAACCCGGTGAGCAAATTCTGCTCGCTATGGACCCGGCATGCACCGAAATCTACCAGGATGGCAAGTATCATCTCGCCAAAGAGGGTCGCTCACTGACTAGTGCCGAGATGGTAGATTATTGGGCAAATATCGCCAGCAACTACCCCCTTATCTCGCTGGAAGACGGCTTGGCAGAGGACGACTGGGAAGGCTGGTCTTTGTTGGTTGAGAAGATAGGAGACCGCGTACAGCTTGTGGGAGATGACCTGCTCGTGACAAACGTCGAGCGGCTCAACCGCGGAATCAAGGAAAAAGCAGCCAACAGCATCTTGATTAAGCTCAACCAGATTGGCACCCTGACCGAAACGATGAACGCCATACGCACCGCACAGGCGGCAAATTGGACTGCGGTTGTTTCCCATCGCAGCGGCGAGACCGAAGATGTTACCATTGCAGACCTTGTGGTAGCCACCAACGCAGGGCAGATAAAGACCGGCGCTCCTGCCCGTACAGACCGCGTAGCCAAGTACAACCAGCTGTTGCGTATTGAAGAAGAACTCGGTGACACCGCAGTGTATGCGGGGGCAAACGCCTTTCAAGTGAAAGTCGGCAGCTAACCGAGGATGTTCCAGCGTAAGGGAGGGAAACCAATGCCCCATTTGGAGCAGAGGAATCCATCGAGTTGGGGCTTGGGGGGGTATATGCGCTCCCCAAGCCCCAACCGGGCAACCACCCATAGGTCAAAAAACGCCACACCTTTCTACCAGCAGATTTGTAGCCATACAACAAGCATGAGCCAGTTATTCAGGAGATGATACAATGTCCATAAATTGGGAAAAGAAATTCGCTCAAGAGGGACTGACCTTTGATGATGTCCTGCTTATTCCAGCACACTCAGAAGTACTCCCTGATCAAGTGGATGTCAGCACATGGTTTAGCCGTTCTATACGGCTCAATATCCCTATAGTCAGCGCATCAATGGATACCGTAACCGAAACCCGTATGGCTATAGCTCTAGCGCGTGAGGGAGGGATTGGTATTATCCATCGGAATATGTCCATTGAATCACAAAGCAACAAAGTACGCAAAGTCAAACGTTCAGAAAGTGGCATGATCACTGACCCGATTACCTTAGCCGTCAATAAGTATGTAGGTGATGCCCTTGATATGATGGCAGAGTATCACATTAGTGGTATCCCGATAACCACAGAGGAAGGTGAACTCGTTGGTATCTTGACCAACCGCGATTTGCGGTTTGAGACAGACCGTTCCCGTCCTATCCGTGATCTCATGACCAGCGAACATCTCGTGACTGTCCCAGAAGGCACAACGCTCGAACAAGCCAAAGAAATCTTGCACCGCCACCGCATAGAAAAGCTGCTCGTGGTCAATAACGAAGGCAAACTCAGTGGGTTGATAACCGTCAAGGACATCATGAAGCAAATTAAGCACCCCTATGCCAGCAAAGATAAGCAAGGCAGGCTGCGGGTGGGGGCGGCTATCGGAGTATCAGGAGATTTTCTCCAACGAGCAGATGCCCTGGTGCAAGCGGGGGTAGATGCGCTCGTAATAGATACAGCCCACGGGCATACCAAGAGTGTGCTTGATGGTGTGGTGAAAATCCGGGAAAAGTACCCCAATGTTGATCTCGTTGTGGGGAATGTCTCAACGAAAGAAGGTACCAAAGCCTTGATTGATCGGGGGGTAGATGCCATCAAAGTAGGGCAGGGTCCCGGTTCTATCTGCACTACGCGGGTTGTGACTGGCGCAGGTATGCCGCAAGTGACAGCCATATCCAACTGTGCTCAGGCGGCTGAAAAAGCTGGTGTTCCCATCATTGCCGATGGTGGTATCCGCTATAGTGGTGACATTAGCAAAGCCCTAGCTTCCGGTGGGCATACGGTGATGATTGGGTCGCTCCTCGCCGGTACAGAGGAAAGCCCTGGTGAGACTATTCTGTATGAGGGACGATCCTACAAGACCTACCGGGGGATGGGCAGTATCGGGGCTATGCAGCATGGCAGCAGTGATCGCTACTTTCAAGACTCGTCACGCGGTAAACTGGTTGCCGAAGGGATAGAGGGGATGATTCCCTACAAGGGAGCAGTTAGCGATACAATTTTTCAGCTTGTTGGGGGGCTACGTGCTGGTATGGGCTATGTGGGAGCATACACCATTGAGCAGTTGCGAAGCGAAGCCTGTATGATCCGTATTTCTATGTCTTCGCTCATCGAAAGCCACCCTCACGATGTTAAGATTACTAAAGAAGCTCCAAATTACGAACGAAAATAATCAAGGATAGGTAATGGATAAGGAGATCAATCAAGTATGGATAAACTGAAAGACTATCTGCAGAAAAACCCGCTTGCTGCGGTTGGTATCGTTGTTGGCGTACTCGTGGTTATCATTGTCCTAGTCATGGTAGCTTCATCAGGCGGGCAGACCCCAACGCCTACTCCGACCCCGACGAGTACGCCCACCGCTACACCTACCTTTGCCCCCCCCGATACAGATCAGGGGGAACCGCCACCACCGCCGCCGCCGCCACCAACAGAACCGGTGGAAACAGAACCTGAGCCGCCAGTGGTAACTGCTCCGCCCATACCACCTGCTACCCCGGTGGTGACGGTGACTCCGCCGGTTTCACCTACTGCGCCTATACCGCCAGCGACAACTTACCCGGCACCAACGGAGGATACCTACCCGGCACCAACGGAGGATACCTACCCGGCACCAACAGACGCATCGGCAAGTCCATCACCAGTAGCAACATCTGCTACTCCTGCTGATCCGGGTGACGAGGGAACCCCGCTTCCCACGACCCCTGTTGCCCCTGAAACCCCAACAGCTGAATCGGAGTATCCTGCTCCGCCGACGGCTCCAACCAATACGCCCTATCCAGAGCCATAGTTTCGGGAGAGAACAGAGTTTCTAGGGGAGAATTTCGATTGCAGAGACGGTGCATGCACCGTCTCTCCGGGTTGCCCCCATCCCTTGCCCTCCCCCACTACGCGGGAGAAGAGGAACCAGGCGGGGGATCGACTCCCCCTTGCCCTGGGGGATGGGAGCGGGGGCAGGGGGAAAGGGCTTTCAGGGGTAGGTCATACCGATTCCGGG
>CAZLKK010000278.1:5099-5752 GCA_964559995.1 uncultured Chloroflexaceae bacterium | reverse complement strand
CCGCTTGCAGGGGAAGAGCAGGGGATGGGGGTTGCCCGGTGAGACGTTGTATGCAACGTCTTGACAACGAGACCTACCCCGGTAAGGATGGGGCGGGGGGGGAGGTCGGCTGCCCCTCGTCCTTCGCTTGAGCAGGCAAGGCAGGGCGAAGCAGGAATTTCAACCCTGGACAAAGCGTACCTTTGCGTACATGTGAACACAAAGAAAGTAGCAGTAAACCCTATGACAAATGAACAAACACCCCGACGAGCACTGGTCATAGGCGCACACCCTGACGACAACGAGGTCAGCAGCGGCGGCACCATAGCCAAACTGACGCAGCAGGGATGGGAGATTACCTACATCATCTGCACCAATGGCAACAAGGGTAGCCATGACCCAGATATGAGTGTTTATCGGCTCTCAGCAATACGCGAAGAGGAACAGCAAAATGCCGCCAACGTGCTTGGGGTGCAAAAGGTCATGTTCTTGCGCTACAACGATGGTGAGCTGGAACCCAACCCGGCAATGCGTCTGGAGATGGCGGTCTACATTCGCCACCTACGCCCCCACCGCATCTTTACCCACGACCCCTGGCGGCGATACATGATGCACCCCGCCCATCGCGCCGTTGGCTTTGCTGTCATCGAGGGCATTGTCAGTGCGCGTGACCA
>CAZLKK010000278.1:894-5089 GCA_964559995.1 uncultured Chloroflexaceae bacterium | reverse complement strand
CTCTCGGACAGCACCGCAGCCAACTGCGCGAGGATGACGACTGGCTAGGCAGGGGGCGGCGGCGGGCGGTCCAGTTTGGCAAAGCCGCCGGCTATGCCGCTGGAGAACCCTTCAAAATGATAAAACTCTAACCAGCGGGTTTAGCGGGTTCTCCAGCTATTTTGCCGCTTTTCCTACCCAGATTACCAGTGGTACAACACAAGAAATAGGCTCTACAAAGGCAAAAAGCCGCTATTTAGGCAAGCTATTTGTATGGCGATGTATAGACTGGACAAGTTGACAGCACCTATATCGATGCCTTACAATCATAATAATCAAAGATCGCGTTCACAGTTCCTTAAAGGTACCCAAAGCAATGGAGCAAAATACAGCGGCAGATATACGCCAAACATACCTCAAATTCTTTGAGCAGCATAGCCATGCTATCGTCCCAAGTTCATCCCTAGTTATAGCTGATGATCCCACTCTCCTGTTTGCCAACTCTGGTATGGTCCAGTTTAAAAACCTCTTTTTGGGGCAGGAAAAACGCCCCTACAATCGCGCCACCACCGCCCAAAAGTGTTTGCGCGTTTCTGGCAAACACAATGACCTAGAAGAAGTAGGCCCATCCCCTCGCCACCATACCTTCTTTGAAATGCTTGGGAATTTCTCCTTTGGGGACTACTTCAAAGCTGAGGCTATCGCTATGGCGTGGAAGTTGCTCACCGAAGTCTACCAACTTCCCGTTGAGCGACTGTGGTTTACCGTCTTTCAAGGCAACGATACTATCCCCCCCGATGTAGAAGCCGAAGACCTCTGGAAATCCGTTGGCGCACCCCCAGAGCGCATCCTGCGGTTTAGCGAAAAAGATAACTTTTGGGTGATGGCAGACACCGGTCCCTGCGGTCCCTGCTCCGAGATTACCATGTACATTGGCGATGATCTCGACAAAATGCATGCGGGCGGGGTGAATAGTGATGACCCCGACTACGTAGAAATATGGAATCTCGTGTTCATGCAATTTGAGCGCAGCACGATGCAGCCACTCCCGCGCCCTTCGGTAGACACCGGCATGGGGCTAGAACGTATGGCAATGGTGCTCCAGGGAGTCCATTCAACCTACGATTCTGATGCCTTCACCCCGATTATTCACCGTACGATAGAGCTACTCAACAGCGATGAAGCCCACTATCATGCCAACCTTGCCCCCTACCGTGCCGTGGCAGACCATAGCCGTGCTATTGCTTTCCTCATTGCAGACGGGGTGCTACCGGGCAATAGCGGACGCTCCTATGTACTGCGCCGTATCCTGCGCCGCGCCGCTTACCAGGGACGACTGGTTGGCTTTGAGCGTCCCTTCTTGGCAGACGTGGTAGCTACCGTCATTCAGCAGTTGGGGCATGCATATCCGCAGCTTGAAGAACGCCGAAACTTTATCCTAGAAACAATCAACAGCGAAGAACAGCAGTTTCTCCGCACGCTGTCTAGTGGGCTAACTCGCCTTACGACTATCATTGGCAAGCTGAAAGAAGCAGGGGAAACGACCATACCGGGCGAGGAGGTCTTTCGGCTCAAAGATACCGATGGCTTTCCCCTTGACCTGACGCAGAAAATTGCCGCCGAGCAACAGATGCACGTAGACGAAGCGGGCTTTGAGCATGCGATGGAAGAACAACGGCAGCGTTCACGGGCAGCAGCCCAGTTTAAGCAGGATGCTGATGTTGATCTCTGGAGTGACCGAGACCTGCCCCATACCGAGTTTCTCGGCTATACCACGCTATCGGCTACCGGTACGTTGCTCGCGTTGGTGGTGCAGAGTGACGATGTGAGCACGGCTACGACAGGACAAGAGGTGCAATGTGTGCTGGATACCACCCCCTTTTATGCCGAGTCTGGTGGGCAGGTAGGCGATACCGGCGAGATCAAAGGTCCCAATGGCACAATGGTCGTGACAGACACCCAACGCCCTGTACCGGGTATTACTGTGCATTATGGCTTTGTGAAGGCAGGGCAAATGAGTGTAGGGGAGCAGATCAATGCCCAAGTAGATGGGCTGCGCCGCGCTGATATTCAGCGCAACCACACCGCAACCCACCTGCTCCACCGCGCCCTGCGTGATGTGCTAGGTGAGCATGCCACCCAAGCTGGCTCGCTAGTAGCTCCAGACCGCTTGCGCTTTGACTTTACCCACCCCCACCCCATTGTCCCTGAGCATATCCAAGAGATCGAGCGGCGCATGAACGCTTGGGTGCGTTTTGATAGTGCCGTCACTTGGGACACGACCAACTATCAGCAAGCCCTCGGTATGGGAGCAACAGCCCTCTTTGGGGAAAAGTATGGGGACGAAGTGCGGTTTGTGCATATCACCCATAATGATGAGTCGCCAACTGAGGTTATCGCCAGTCGGGACTCGTTAGAACTTTGTGGCGGTACCCACGTCAACCGCACCGGCGAAATTGGGTTGGTGCGTATTATCAACGAAAGCAGCATTGGCAGCGGGCTTCGCCGCATTGAAGTACTCACCGGGCGCGGAGCAGAGTCGTGGATAAGCCAGCAGGTTGGGGTGCTCAAGACGATTGCAGCGAGCCTGGGGGTACCACCCATCCAAGCAGCTGAGCGCATCAACAGTCTGATTGCAGAACAAAAGCAATTGCAAAAAGCCTATGAGACCCTACAATCCCAGACGTTGCGGCAGTCATTACAAGCTGTGCTTGATCAGGTGCAGCAGGTTGACGGAGTGTCGTTGTTGGCGACCCAAGTTGCCGCTCCCGATGCCACGAAGCTGCGCGAGATGGGGGATTGGCTACGGGACAAGCTCGGTAGTGGGGTTATCGTGCTTGCGACTGTCGTAGAGGATAAACCCCAATTTCTGGCAATGATCACCCCCGATTTGGTCAAACAGGGGTATCATGCGGGAAACCTCGTCAAATCGCTGGCGCACATTGTGGGCGGCGGGGGCGGGGGCAAGCCAGATATGGCGCAGGCTGGGGGCAAGAATACAGATCAACTGCCCACAGCCCTAGCGCAAGTTCCCGAACTCTTGATGACCACAAAGCGGTCAAATTGTTGATATAGTTAATGAAATCTGGAATTTATTGTTGTTAAAATAGCACAAAAAGCTGCCAGTCTTTATCTCATCTGTAGTTTATTGAAAGCAGTGTTTTGTGGTATAGTTCAATTGAAACTAGATATATCTAACAGATAATGATATATCTATAGCAGTCCTACCTGACTTGTGAATGATACAGAGCAACCATAAACCAAGAACCTTTGCTTCTCTCTGCGTCTCTGTGTTAAAAATTTACATTTCATCTAGGATTGCTATAGTTCAATACAAACCGAAAGTATGGTCGATTATATTGGTTGCATTGGTGTTTTTTTGAATTATGAAGTAATGAAAAAATTAAAAAAACAACCCATTGCATATTTAATGGAGATGAAAAGATGCCTTTCAAACATGTGTTATTTCCAAAGAAATATTCTGATAATTATTTAGCAAATTATATCCAAACAGGTATAGATACTCTTCAGAATTTGCTTTCAGGTAAAGAATGGGGGAGAATACCGTCTTCTTTAACCTTAAAGGAAGAGGATTTAATAAACAGATATGGTAAAATCCCAGAAAAACAATCTGATCCAAGAGAAGTTATCCAATCTATTATAAGTTCTTTCTTTCCAGGGGCAATTCAATGGCGAAGCAAAAGATCAATGTTAAATATTGGATCAGCAGTAAATACAGTCTCTGTTGCTCTTCAAGCGATTTCGCTTGACTTGAATATTAATCTTGTAAACGATGATACTGCCGGTAATGCTATGTTAGCTGAAACAGCTGTCGCAAATATACTTTGTAATTTAGCAGGGTTAAATTTGGAAGAAGCACATGGTTTTTTTACATTTGGTGGTACAGGTACTATCCTATATGCTGTTAAGTGTGGTTTACGTAAAGCCTTACCTGATTCTGGACGAGAAGGGATTTCTCAAGGAGTGCGCGTGTTTACTACCGAAGATGCACATTTTTCCCACGCTGTGGTGGTGGATTGGCTTGGCATTGGTATAAGAAATGTTTTTAAAATGAAGGCATCCCAAGATCGAAAAACCAATATCTTAGACGCTGAATTGAAGCTACGAACAGCCATTGAGCAAGGGATGTATATCGCAGCTATAATAATAAATGGAGGTACCACTTATGATCATACTATTGATGATATATATTCTT
>CAZLKK010000278.1:0-774 GCA_964559995.1 uncultured Chloroflexaceae bacterium | reverse complement strand
ATTTAGGTTTCAGTAAATGTGTTCTTGATAAATTGAATTTACAATATAGTCTTATCAAAAATATTCGTTTTGCTGATTCTTGGGGAGTAGATTTTCATAAGGGTATTGGAAGTTGTCCCGTTGATTGCAGTATGATTATAATGAATAACAAAAAAGATTTCTTGTCTTTATCAAAAAAAGTCGCTCTTGGTGAAGATTTACATCAAGTATCTGGTGCTATGTCCTTGAGGTCTCCCGTAGAGTACACATTAGAGACCTCACGTTCAGCCGGGAAATCTTTTGCAGCACTTGGTGCTTTACAAGCTATAGGAAAGACAGGGTTTCAGTTTTTTTTAGCTAACCTTGTGGAAAAGACAACATTAATACGCGAACTTTTGTCTTGTGAAGATGATATAAAAATTGTCAATCAGTCCGATTTGGGATTTGTTGTTATGGTAAGAATATATCCTCCTGAAAAAGTAACCACTAGGGAAATGATTGAAGAATTCACCTCTTTAGACACTAAAGTAAGGGAATTTATTAATATTATCAATGATTATAATGAGCAATTCTTTAAATGGGATAAAAATCGAATGTTAAAAAGTGAGGAAATAAATTATTCCTTCACTAGAAAATATTTAGAAGTTCCATCTGGTTCTTACATTGCCGCTTTGAAAATTTATCCTGTTTCACCTTACCTGGATTATGAGGTTTCTCGTGGTTTAGTAGAAACTATTCTTCACCAAAAGGATAGTTTTGATCAAAATATTTGGTGTAAATATTAAGAATTAAGAA
>CAZLKK010000277.1:5253-5761 GCA_964559995.1 uncultured Chloroflexaceae bacterium | reverse complement strand
GGCGTTGGTGAATAGCTCAACGCGATAGTTGGTGTTGGGGCGGCTCGTGATCGTCCCCTCTATCTTTATCTCTTCCTCTCCCTCTAGCTCATCCCAAGAAGCAAAACTCCCATCTTTGTTACGTCTTGGATCAGAGGTAATCACTGGGTAGTTTTGCAGGTCATTGGCTCCCGTATCCGTATCGTCACTATCATTAACCGTAACCCCAAGAGGCGCGAGGTCTATACCACGCAGCGTATTGGAGTAGATGTCGTTGCGATGGATGCGATTGCGTGTGCCTTCTTCAACCAACACCCCGCTCCCGCCGTTGTAGCGGATGAGGTTGCGCCCATCTTGATTCCACCAGTCGTTGATGGTATTTCTGGATGAGCCATCGTCTATCAAGACCCCGTTGTTGCCATTGTTTTGTATCCAGTTACAGCGCAGAACATTGCTATCCTCATCCTCAAGAACAACGCCATTCTTGCCAAAACTTTGAATAACCAAACCGCGTATGGTGCTATCACCA
>CAZLKK010000277.1:4118-5220 GCA_964559995.1 uncultured Chloroflexaceae bacterium | reverse complement strand
GTCTAGGGTGATGCGGTGTTTGTGCAATTCTGGCGTGTTGGCACACACCTCATCAGCATCTTCACCAGCCGGCTGTGATGTTGCATCAATCGTCAACGGTTTTGCAATTGTGGGGAGTGCGCCTCCTATAGCAATCGTATATTCCCCATCGGGGGCTATCTCAAAACCAATCGCGTCTTCGGAGTCATAGTTGTTTGCCTCAGTTATTGCTGCACGCAGGCTACATTTTGCCTCGCCCGTTTGACAAATACCATCAAGGGTAGCATCAGCATTATCAGAGTCTGTATTGACAATAAAGAGCAACCCTTCTATCGCACCGATTTCACAGGCATCAGCGGGTGGGTCTTCATCAGTAACATTTGGTGCTACCGGACGAGGGGAGCCACGCTGGTCTTCGGTGGTTTCTGGCTTGCCTTCAACATCAGAATCATCATCAGTGTTACAGTTACCGTTATTGATACCTTTGCTATTGGCACGGAGCATGTGGGTATAGAGACCACCACCGTTGTCTTGCAATGGTCCTAGTTGGGGATCATTATCAGTAGAAACCTTGTCAGTAGTATCCGGATCACTAGTCTCAGAAATAAGCCCACAGCTAGTATCGCCTAGATTATATCCTTTGGAAGTAAACGTTCCACTTCCACCACAGTTAGCAGAGGTATTTTCATCCGGGTTCTCCAGGATAATGCTGCTGAAGAGTTCAGCGGTACCGCCACTCTTGTAGTAGCCGCCAGTTCCTTGTGAAACATTAGCCGTGACAGTCGAATTGTTCAAGTTGACAATACCGCCTGCTTGGTAGATACCGCCACCTTCGCCCGTCTTGACGGTATCATCGTCAGGGTCTATGCCATTCGTGCTCACCGTGCTGGTGTTGATAGCAATGGTGCCACTGGCAATGTATAACCCACCACCATTGGTCTTGGCATAGTTTTGGCGGATGGTGCTGCGAAGGATACCATCATTGTTGCCAGTCTTGATGTTGGCAAGGTAGAGACCACCGCCGTTGCCGGTGGTTGCACTGTTGTGGCGCACCGAGGTGCGCGTCATAGTGAAGGTACCGGTGCTATCCAGGTAGATACCACCACCGCCGCCGCCGCCACCT
>CAZLKK010000277.1:0-4108 GCA_964559995.1 uncultured Chloroflexaceae bacterium | reverse complement strand
CGTTGGTCATCTCCAAAGTACCGCTGCCCGTCATGTAGAGACCACCGCCATCACCTGTGGCAGTGTTGTTGTGGATAGAGCCGCCACGCACCATCTCCACATTATCATCGCTGTTGTGGTAAACACCGCCGCCATTGCCACCTGCGGTATTGTCGCGTATGTCTGTACCCCAGTTGTAGAGGGTAAGGGTGCCGCCGGTGTTGTAGACACCGCCGCCATCACCGCCTGCCGTATTGCCACGTATATCACCCTCACGGATGTAGAGCGTACCGCCACTGTTGTAGACCCCGCCGCCTTTGCCGGCAGCCGTATTGGGATCATCATCACCGCCGCCACCGATAGCGTTGTACTCCAGTTCTACATCGCCGCTGGTGTTGTAGATAGCTCCGCCGTTGCCATCAGCACCCTCACTATTAGCAGTATTACGGCGCAGGGTGCTGGCGTAGACTATCAGTTTCTCAGCACTCCCATCATAGATAGCCCCACCGTTTAGAGCGGCGGTGTTATCGTTGAGGTTGCTATCGCGCACCTCTAGGCTATTGGCAGCATTGTAGATAGCCCCGCCACTGCCTGTTGTCGAGGTATTGCTATTGAGATTGCTGTTGCGTATTTCTAGGCTCGTACCCGCATTGTTGTAGATAGCCCCGCCGCTACCCTCAGTTGTGCTATTGGTAACGCGGCTATATCGCATATACAGCGTACCGCCGGCAATATATATCGCGCCACCATCAGTCTTCGCACTACTGTTGTCTATTTCTGTGCGCTGGATGTCTAGCGTACCGCTGGTGTGGTAGATCGCCCCGCCGCTGCCGCTATCGGACGTACCACCGGTAATCTTGGTATTACGTACATAGTCACGTTGTGGGCGAGGATAGTCATGGTAAAACCGATTGGTTGCAAGGTAGGAATCGGCAGCATTATAGATCACGCCGCCATTGCCATCCGCACTACTGCTGGTAATATAAACACCGGTCAGAGTAACAGCACTGGTATTATAGATCGCCCCGCCATTGCTTCCATCGCCGGCACTGCGCCCGCCAGTAATCTCCATGTTTTCTAATCGGAGATCGCCGCCGTCTCCCACGTTGAAGATACGGAAGGGGGTTGTCGCTTCTGGATTACGTCCTATCGTGACAGGATCGTCATTGATGGTTTTTATCGTGATGGGGGTGAGTATATCGGGAAAACCAGCAGCACCTAATGAGGATGTCTCACCATTGGTATAACCTGTCGGCAAGTGGTCGTCTGTGGGATAGGTGTAGGGAGTATCGAGCAGATCATAGGTGCAGGATGTGGAGACATAGATAGTCGTGCGGTCTGGCTCTGCATTTGCCGCCGAAATAGCTTTGATAAGGTCTTCGGTGCTACAACTCACCCCAATAGTAACGGTGACTCGTGCCTCATTGGAGGTCATACCAAGATCATCTTGGACAACATAGGAGAACGTGTCCTCTACCTCTACCGTGTCGGCGTTGTAGGGAGTGTAACGGATAATACCATCTACCACCTCAGCCGTGCCATAGTTGAGGTCAACAGGACCAAACGTTAGCCCATTGGGACCAACAATAGCCAGTGTTTCTGCATCAATGAAGCGGTTGGGGTCGGGGTGGTAGTCTCTGCCTTCTGTCCCCTCGTCAGCCTCCGCATTGATAACCTCAATGTCTACCGCTACCCCCTGCGATGTACCAGCGGAGTCACGTTCTGCCACGGGGACGACTGCCTCAAACGCCCCAATATCACAGTTGTCGCCGCCGGTAGCGGATGCTATTTGGGAGTCGTTCTGTGGGCGAGTGTAGCCGCGCTGGTCAGTTGACACCCCATCACACTTGCCTTTGTCAATCGCCGGGCTGGTGCTAGATTGAAAACCATGCGTCCAGGTTGCGCCGCCGTTGTCTGCCAGCGGTTCAAGCATAAGGGGAACATTAACCAAATCATGTACATCCGCAGAAAATTGAAAGCAACCATCACTATTATCAATGAAATTGTAACCAAGTGAATCAATCTTTATACCATCCCCTGTTAAACAGTTGGGACCTGCATTAGCGGTATTTAAGGCTAAGATAGTGTTTTGTACCGTGTTATTCTCATAGGGATCATACACCGACCCATCTTCCAACACACTTGCAAGACCACCTCCACGCTCTGCTGTGTTTGAAACAATCGTTGTGCTCTTAATATCTACTTTACCCCTATTCATAATAGCCCCGCCATCCTCGCTGGCAGTATTGCCACTCAAGGTCGTGTTTTGAATAGAGGCATAGGTTGTCGTAGCAAGCGCACCGCCATTAGCTGCGGTGTTGTTGTAGAGCGTTGATTGAACCAGTGAGGTATGGGCATTTGCGCCATTAGCGATAGCTCCGCCATCCCCCGTTGCGGTGTTGTCTTTGAGCGTAGACTGCTCTACCGTGAGGGTGCCAGCGTTGTAGATAGCCCCGCCATCCCCCGCCGTTGCTTCATTATCGCTCAAGGTGCTGTTGATAATATGCAGCGTCCCATTGTTGACAATAGCCCCACCTTGTGCAGCCTTGCCATTCTGGATGGTCATGTCGGAGAGGGTAACGTTAGCCCCAGTACTAATGATAAGACGCATGCCTTCCCCATCCAAGATCGTTGCCCCTGCTCCCTCACCTTTCAACGTGAGAGCGAGATTTTCCTTTATAGTAACGATCTCAGTGTAGGTGCCAGCCAGAATCATAATCGTATCACCATCAGAGACACCTTGATCCAAAGCCCCATTGATAGTCTTACACGGGGTAGCCTCAAAACGACAATCATTAAAAACATCTTTGCCGTTGGTGCTATCCACATACCACGTTGACGGGTCAGCGAAAGCCGGCGTTGCTGTTGTCCCAAAAAGGGCAACAACCACCGCAAACACTGCCGCTATCGTCATCAGGAAAGAAAAACTGCGTTGGTAAATAGGATGATTGGTGTGGATAGTTGGGGTTCGATGATTAAACCTGCGAGTACCATATTCTCCGTACATTACTTGACCTCCTCAATGTTCACAGACTGCATAAACAACATAACTAGCGTGAGATAACAAAAAAGCGACCTAGACAGTCGCCGAGAAAACTATAGCCAGTAATACCAAATTTGTGGGTTCAGATGATGAGTGCGTGAAGGAGACGAAAGCAAAAGAGGGGCATCCTCTTTGCTGCTGTAGACAACTTTGTACCATTCTGTAACGCATAGCCTTAGCTACTTACCAAAAATACTGACATGCATAGAACACTCTATTATAGTAAACCAGTGTACTATACTTTTGGTTAAAAAACAATAACCAATTCCCATGACTTTAGTACTATCTCATTGTCACCTTTTTTGTGGGGGATGGACAAAAGGGGAAAATGCAGCGTGAAGGGAGCGGCAACAACCCCCCTTCACAAACACCAAAGAACCTACTCTGGCTGGGTTACAAGCTCTTCACCCGCGACCCATCCCTCGCGCCCATCTTCAGCTCGCACCCGCCACCAGGTGAAACCATCGGCTGGCTTGGGACCTTCTAGCAACGTGACCTTTGTCCCAATGGGCAGGGAATCGTGAACGTTTGACCCTAGCCCTGGGGCATCACGACGATTCAGGGGCATACCCCCATGTTGGCGCACCCACGTATCCGCCCCAACAACCATGCCCACGGGCTTGACCGCTTTTGCCTCTGCTAGTTCCTTTTTCGCCGCTTGGAGTTCCTGTTCCAGCTCTTGTACCCGATGTTGAGCAGCAGCATGCTGCTTCTCCATCTCGGTAATCTTCTTTTCCGCTTCACCGAGAGCCTGCTCAACCGCTTCTAGCTCCTTCGAAGCCCCCGCATCTTCCTTGAGCCGTTCTGCCTGCTTCTCCAACCGCTTAATTGTCGTCTGGGCAGCCTTGAGGTCCTTTTCCGTATCCCCAAGCCGTTTTTCGGTATCCCCTACCTGCTTTTCCTTATCCTCAAGCTGCTTTTTGAGTTCCTTCTTTTCTTTCGTATGCTCTGCTATCTGTTCTTGCAGTTGCTTAATCGTATTGCGTACCTGTTGCAGATCCGTGTCAGACATCGTAGCCATAAACCACACGCTGCTACTTTCTAAGTACTCAAACGTACTCACTCATTGATTCCAAAGAAATTCCT
>CAZLKK010000276.1:0-5799 GCA_964559995.1 uncultured Chloroflexaceae bacterium | reverse complement strand
GCGCACGGCGGTGCGCCCAATGTTCAGCTCCCCCACACCCTGGAATGGGAGCGGGGGGAGCGGGGAGCGGGTCTCTGAAGCGCAAAGCGCAAAGCGCAAAACGTGGAGAGCCGTTGCAAGCAATCGCCGGGCAGCCCCCATCTTCTGCCCCGCGTCCCACTACGCGGGAGAAGGGATACCGTAGGGGCGCACGGCGGTGCGCCCAATGTTCAGCTCCCCCACACCCTGGAATGGGAGCGGGAGCAGAGGGGAGCGGGTCGCCATACCCCCATCTTGTACCCCGCGTCCCACCGAGGTGGGAACAGGGGGCAAGATTGCGGTATAATACCCATGAAGACCCACAAACGCTTTTCCTTTTGCCAATATGCATGGGAAGGAGAGAACAGCCTATGATTACCCTAAGTGTTGAAGGACAACAACGCGCCCGTGATGCACTCAAAAAACTTGACCAAGACCTAGCCACAGACAAAGAAACCATAGAAGCAATCAAGACCCAAGCCCAACGCTTTCGTGATACCTTCTTTGAATCCTTTGATGTTATCGAGCGGGAAAGTCTGTCGCTCAATGACGTAATGCTCAAAATGCAGCGCATTGACAAAGACCAACTCCAAGTAACCAACAAAAACTACCCGCCCTTTCTGCTCATCCTCGACCCGGAGCTCGCCTACCACCCTCGCCCACTTGCCAATGATCACGATACAGGAGGCAAACCGCGTCAAGTCATCGAGCTTACCGCCCGGCTGTTTGCCATCTACGAGCCACCAAACTGCGGCTTGCTTCGCTACTACACCATCTTTGGCGATGGGTCATGGAAGCGCACCACCTTCTCGGTACGGGCAGATGGATCATTGCATCCACAAAGTGCCTTAGCACCAGCATCAAGTGCCGACATCCTTACCCTAGAAGCCATAGACCTGCTTAGCAAAGCGTGTACTGCCCACCCGACCTGGGCAGAGCTTGCCACAGCATCCGATACCCTAATAGCAGAGAGACTCCGTGAACGTTCGTTTGTGAAAATATACCTAACTGGACGGTAAACTCCACCCATGCCCGATGCCGGGTGATGTTCCGTTGTCACCAGAGAGATTATGCCACGACTGCTGAAAAAATCCACACCGCCGCCGCCCCCTCGTGGGACATTCATCGGGCGCACCCGTGAACTGCACGAGTTTCGGAGTAGCGTTCGCTATGTGCTAGGGGTTGAAAAGCCCCCCGGCACCAGTTCGCGCTACCCGCATATCTTCTTTTTGCATGGCGAAGATGGCATGGGCAAAACCGCGCTCCTGCGCCAATTTCTCGCCATCGCCATAGAAGAGGGCATACCCGATAAACGCTGCTTGTTGCTCAACCTCAACACCACCCACAACCCCACGCCTGATGTTCTAGCCCAACGCATAGCCGAAACGCTGCGCCAACAGCAGGGCAAAAGTGACAAGCACTACCAGCAGGCGTGTAGCCAGCGGGATAACCTTGCCCCCTACGTCAAAGAGCTCCAACAGCAATGGGCGCGGTGGGTTGCCCTACGCGAGCATGAAAACAGCGACCTAGAGACGATTATTCAGTCCCGCTACAACCCTGCCCGCTTGCCAGAAGCCAAACGCGCTGGTTTCGCTCGCTTGCATGAGCCAGGGCATATTGAGCTACAAACAGCTTGGGCAACCGAAGGATTAGCCGCATTGATTACCTTTCGGCAGCAGCATAGTCGACTCCCCTATACCTTTGAAGAGCTACTACACAATGAGCTAGGCAACTATGCGCTCCTGTTCCTACCAGATGGGGGGACAAGTGCCGCGCTTGCCGAAGACCTCTACACCCTAGCAGAGCATGCCCCGCTCCTGCTGCTGCTCGATAGCTACGAATATGCCGACCAGCATGATGAGACCTTCTGCACGGCTATCTTGAGCAGGAGCAGTGACCGTATGCTAACGGTAGTCGCGGGACGCAACCCACCTCACCCGGTCTATCGCCGCGTCTTTGGTGGTGAGCATGCCAGTCTATTGCACACCTACGACCTCAGCCAACATCCCTTTCACGAGGAGGAAGTGCGGGTTTATCTACACCTGCGAACTACCCCCGATACATCGCTGCCTGCGCTGGATTCCCCCAGTGTCCCCTTACTCATGGCACCATCTGCCCAAACGACTGATGCCCCCACAGGGTTTCAGCCGCCTGCGCTCTCTGGGGCAGCAGCGAGTGCGGATAATCTCACCAGCGGCATAGCAAGCGATGCTTTCGCCATGAGCCGGGGTATCCCCCTTGCCCTTGCCATCTTAGGGGACTACCTGGCAACACATACCACCATACAGCCCTTCTACAACAGCACCCCGTTGAGAAGCGATGCGGGTATGCGGGTATGTGCGTTGGTACAACGGTTCTTGACGATTATGCAAGGGGCAGGAGCCAATACTCATGCTAATAATCTGGCACAGCAGCAGCAGAGCCAGCGCGAGGTCTTAGCAATACGCTCACTTGCCATCCTGCTACGCCCGGATGAGGAGATGGTGTGTGCATGTTGGGGGCTGTCCCGCCGGCAAGCTAAACACCTTGCCATGCATCTTGCCAACACAACCCCGTCTTTCTTTGCTGGCTATGGTATCTACGAACTGCACCCGCTTGTCCATACCTGTATTCGCAACGATACCCACACGGCAAAGTATCGTGCTGATGATTGGTCCATACTCAAGGCAGGCATAGCCCAAGTGTTGCCAGTTATCCAGAAGCGGCTCAAACATCAGCAGCGGGGAATCAAGCAAGCACAGGAACGCTACCACAACGCTAGTTGGTGTGCGACTATCCTCGACATATTGAATGTCTGTTTTTGGCTGAGTGAAGAGGACGAAGCCCGTTCGTTGCTGCTAAACCACTGGATAAGCGCACGCGCCAACAACCCGGCGTTTGCCGAGCAATTGGCAACCCTTGCTACTGAGCTTGCCCCACGCACCCCCGAATGGCGGCGCATGATCTCGGCAATGCAAGAAGATGATCTAACTATGTTTGATCCCTTTGCCACAACGCTAGAACCCCATGCGCGGGTGGTGCTCTACTATCTGCGAGCACAACGTTCGGCTGTTTGGTATGTGGAAGATACCGCCGACCTTAAGCGCATCAACCAGCACATTATGCTGCTAGAACACGGCTATGCGTTGGATAATGCCTGGCAACCTATCACAGAAGCCTTAATCAAAGCGTATGCAACCCGTGGCAGATATGCGTATCAGCAGAAAGAATACAAGACTGCCTTAGAAGATTTTAACCGCTCGCTACATCTGCAACCAGACCAGCCGGCTATACTTGCGAGCCGTGCGGCTATCAAGCACTACTTGGGCAATGATGCTGATGCGCTGGCAGACTACAATCGCTCGCTCAAGGTGCGCCCAGATCACCCTATCACCTTGACCAATCGTGGGGTCATCAAGTATTATCAGGGAGATTATCGTGGGGCATTGGCTGATTATGCCCGTTCATTGGAGCTACGTCCCGACCACCCCATCACGCTCTACAATCGGGGGGTTGTTCACCGCATTACTGGTGATTTGGACAAAGCATTAACAGACTTTGATCATGCCCTCCATGTGCTTCCCAACGACCCCGATACGCTGAATAGTCGTGGGGTAGTCAAGCAATCATTGGGGGACCATAGCGGCGCGTTGGCAGACCTAAATCACGCCTTGCAAGTGCGCCCGGATGATGCCGATGTGCTCTACAACCGGGGGGTAGTCAAGGAATATCTAGGGCGGTACGCCGATGCTTTGAGCGACTTTGGCCGCTCGCTTGCCCTGCGCCCCTACGACCCCGCCACGCTAGATAATCGTGGGGTGGCAAAGGTGCATGTGGGGGATTATGAGGGGGCATTGAAAGACTATGACCGCTCGCTGGTGTTGCGTCCAGACCACCCCGTCACGTTGGAGAATCGCGGGGTAGCAAAAGCCTACTTAGGCTACTACGATGGAGCTTTGAAGGACTACGAACGGGCACTCGAGCTACGCCCAGATGATCCAAGCCCACGGTATAATATCGCCTGTCTGTATGCGCTCCAAAACAAGGGAGAAGATGCGCTCGCTTGGCTAGAACGCATCCTTCCCCAACATCCAAGTTGGCGGGACAAAGCCCAACATGACCCAGACTTTGCTCTGTTGCAGCAAGACCCACGCTTTCAAGCACTTCTTTCTGGAGGAGAAAGGGAACCAATGCTATGACCCCATCAACAATACAACCGTTTAGCCGTGAACAGTTGGAACACTACAATCAGCTTTTGGAGCGTACCCCCGATGACCCGGTACTCTTGACCCGGCGTGGCATCACACGGGCATGCCTGGGCGACTACGAGGGCGCACTAGCAGATTATGACCGTTCATTGAGGTTGCGCCCCGACCATCCCGACACCCTCAACAACCGTGGAGCGGCACGTATCCAAATAGGTGACAGTCAAGGGGCTATAGCAGACTATGATCGCTCACTAGAGCTACAGCCAGAAAATGCCGCAACGTTAGCCATCCGTGGGGCAGCAAAGTTCTATATGGGGGATGATCTTGGGGCGTTGTATGACTTTGATAGCTCGCTCGACCTGCGCCCAGACCACGCCGATACCCTGACGATGCGCGGGGCAACGAAGGTCTATCTTTGTGACTATGCCGGGGCAAGGCTTGACTATGAGGAAGCCTTACGGGTCAACCCATCCCTAGCAAGTACCATGTACAATATGGCGTGTTTGTATGCCAAGCAGGGGCAGGCAGAATCGGCTGTTGCTTGGCTCCAGCAGGCTATAGAGATAGACGAGTCCTATCGGAAACGCGCTCAAAACGACCTAGATTTTGCTTCCATTGATGACGATAGCCAATTTATTGCACTAGTGAAGGGGTAATTTCCGTTAGGTTATGATAGGAGCATATAGCTACTTTTTCTGGTATCTTCTGCGGCACAAGTGGTATGTGCTGCAAGCGTGTTGGGCATTACACGTTCCCCTTTGGCAGGCAATTACCCATGACCTCACCAAACTGCGTCCAGCGGAGTTTTTCCCCTATGCGGAGTTTTTCTATGTGTATGGCACAGATACGCACCGTTGGGGGCGTGAGCCTCTTCATCATGTGCCAGGGTTTGAACGCCGTATTGAGTATGGCAAAAATCACCATCAGACCAAGAACAAACACCATTGGCAATACTGGCTCTTGCCCCCTGACGAGAACGGCAACCAACAGGCACGCGCTATCCCTGAGCGGTATGTGCGCGAGATGGTAGCAGACTGGACAGGGGCAGGGCGAGCGCAGGGCAATGGGAATACTGCTCGCTGGTATCTGAACAACCAGCATGATATGGTACTCCACCCGGCGACACGCCAACTGGTCGAGCGGGTGTTGCGCGAGGCGCAGCACAAGGGGGTCATTCCCGCTGACCCGGCGTTGTAATCTGGCAGTAATGATCATTGCCAAATAGGAGAATCTCCTGCGTTTTGGTAAATGTAACTTCCTTTCCCAATGCCAGTAGAGCGGCAGAGGTGCAGGAAAACATTGGAGCTACATCCCTCCTCCTCCGTAGCCGTTGTTGCCCTGTGATACCTCTGCCGCTCAGAATTTCCCCCTGCACTATCCGCACGTATGCATACTACCCAAAATTTCTCAAATAGCTATTTACAAAAATAGCCCGTAAAGCAGAATAGCAAGGGAACATGCCCCCTTGCTGAAGCGGTAAGGATGCATCATACCCCCTGGGAGAGGGGGCGGGTCGCTCTGTGCAACCCCCATCCCCTAGCCTCGCGTCCCACTGAGGGGAGAAGGGGAACCGTAGGGGCGCACGGCGGTGCGC
>CAZLKK010000275.1:0-5885 GCA_964559995.1 uncultured Chloroflexaceae bacterium | reverse complement strand
AACGGGGCATATCTTCATATTTTTAATCTTCTTCCTGTACAAGCTCAAGGAGATCAAGTTTTAAACCCCTTCGTAACGGGGCATATCTTCATATTCAGTAATCTGCACACTTGGTCAAATCACGACATTCTGTTTTAAACCCCTTCGTAACGGGGCATATCTTCATATCGCTTCGCACAATCCGCTTGTCTGTCTATCCGCTCCTATCGCCATCACCTGTCTCATGACCAAAGCTCCCTTCATCATGATCTCCTTACCCTTCTGTCCAACTTGCGGTACCATGCATGCACATGTCCGTAGTTTACCATAGCTTTGGTAGAGATGCAACATGCTTTCTTGGTCTCAGATGTTTCCGACCATTCCCGCGATGCTCCAACGGCTCATCGCCCGCCCCCCCTCCCATAGGGCGAGGGGGCACCTGCATACCCCTTCCCCCGGTTACGGGGGTAAGGGGCAGGGGATGGGGACTCCCGTGGGGAGCACACCCAAGAAGCCGCCGCACTTTAGGGCGTGCGGAGTGTCACTAAAATATGGTATAGTGGAAGAGCAATGAAGTTCCACTTAGCTTATTTTCCTTATTGTTGTTCGTAATCTAACCAGAACCGCTGGACGTGATGGGGTATTAGTCGCAGAAAGCCAGGATGGTTTCAGCTATGATAGATGAAATTCCCGGTAAATATTTCAGAAACCAACAACAAGAACCAAATAGATCTTCTCCGTTGCAAGCGACAGAACGACAAAAGGAACCCAACATACTGCTCCATTTAGCCCATTCTATTGAGATTATTATTACGTCAATCCAGGAGGGGATATGCTTCTTGGATACCCAAAGCAACATCGTATTTGTCAGTCCCCCTGCCATGCACCTAACGGGCTTTCAAGAACAAGACCTTATTGGAGCATGCCATACGCGGCTTATTCCCCATCTCCCGCTGAAACATAACCCAAGGCGACTATCTACCTGTCCCCTTTGCGTTACTGTGCAACAGAGGGAAATACGACAGATTGCCGAGGGGTACTTCAACCATGCCGATGGAACGCTCTTTCCTGTCACCTATACCTGCATCCCGATACAAGAGCATGAAACCTTTGCTGGTACACTGGTTATCTTCCGGGACATCACCGAGCGCAAGGATGCCGAAAGGCAATTGCGCCACCAAGCCCTGCACGATGCGCTGACGAATCTGCCCAATCGGACGCTTTTTCTTGAACTACTTGGTCACGCGATGAAGTATGCCCGCCGCTACCAAGCCCATCAGTTTGCAGTACTGGTGCTTGATATAGATAACTTTAAGGTCATCAACGATAGTCTAGGCCCAATGCAAGGCGACCAGTTGCTCATTACCACCGCAGGCAGGCTCAAGGCATGCTTGCACAACAAGGGGACGGTAGCTCGGTTTGGGAGCGATGAGTTTGCGGTGTTGCTTGAAGATGTGCTGGAACTCAACGATGTGCTAGGGATTGTTGAACAGATACAAGCAGAGTTAGCGATACCCCTACAACTGCACCAGCATCAACTTGTGGTATCTGCTTGTATTGGTATTGCCTTGAGTTCACATGATTACGTTCATCCAACAGACATTTTGCGTGATGCTGATACGGCAGTCTATCGGGCTAAATTACTTGGCGCAGGACACCATGTCGTTTTTGACAAGATGATGCGTACTTCCCTCTGGCATCGCTTAGATACCGAGTCCTTCTTGCGGAAAGCCCTTGAGCAACAAGAGCTCCTCGTGTATTATCAAACGATTGTTTCGCTGACATCCCAACGTATTGTTGGGTTTGAAGCCCTGGTCCGTTGGCAACACCCCCAACGGGGGTTGGTGCCGCCATCCGATTTCATCTCGGTGGCAGAAGAAACCGGCTTGATAGTCCCAATTGGTTGGTGGATACTGCAAGAGTCGTGCCAGCAACTTGCCCAATGGAAAACCCGATACCCTGCCCTAGACCCGCTTACCGTCAATATCAACCTCTCTGGACAGTCGTTCTCGTCATCAGTGCTCATAGACAAAGTACGACAAGTTTTATCTGATACCGGTATCAAGGGCGAAGACCTCAAACTGGAGATTACCGAAAGTACGATGATGGATCATGCCGATACCACGCTTATCACGCTTTCCTACCTGCGAAACTTGGGGGTTCAGTTGTGCATTGACGACTTTGGCACAGGCTACTCCTCGCTACGCTACCTGCACCGCTTCCCTATCCAGACGTTAAAGATTGACCAATCCTTTATTTGTGGGATAGACCAACCCGATAATACCGAGAGCAAGACGATTACCCAAAGTATCATCTCCCTGAGCCATGCGCTTGGCAAGGAGGTGGTCGCTGAGGGTATCGAGACGCAGAATCAGTTGGATTACCTGCAAAAGCTGGAATGTGATTATGGGCAGGGGTATCTCTTCTCCAAGCCCCAACCAGCAACCATGCTTGAGGGGCTATTGCAGCAGGAGAACTGCAAACGGGGGGGATATTAGGTGCTTACCAGGGTAGGGTAATATGTCATGTGGTGGAGGTGAGGGGATTCGAACCCCTGGCCTCAACAGTGCGATTGTTGCGCTCTCCCAACTGAGCTACACCCCCACAACGATTATTAGTATAGCATAGGCTTCATACAAGGTCAACAATTTTGCAAAAACGATAGGGCTACGTCAACGTCTGGTTTGCCCCCCGCTCCCCTGCCCCTTCCCCCACCACCTTGATCATTGATCTTTCCAGTAACTCACCAATTCACCTGCGCTGTTGTATAGACCGCCGTTATCCGTGTCACTATTGCTCCACACATTGCCGTTGGTATAGAGAAATGAGATAGTTTCTCTTGGTTGTATCGTGCCCTGTAGGGGGTGTTGTTGGCTCCCCCGAAAACTGCACATCACCCAATCATTGAGATTGACCGTTGTATCACTGACATTTTGCAAGGTAACACGCTCGCGTTGTTTATCCACAGCAACAATGGTAATTGGTGAATCCAGCCAATTGGCTGGCGCAGGATCACGTTCGCACCAAGCATGAGGTGCTAATCCCCCGGTAACGTTGATAGTTTGTGCTGTTGGTAAATAGAACCATGTGAGTACCCCAACGTTACTTATCACTAGCACCCAATATATAGCCAAATAGGAGAATTTTTTGATTTTGTGGCGATAATAGTATTGGGCAATCAAGGCACCGGGCCAACCGCCGAGGAATTCTAGGGTATGCAACGCTATTTCGGGAACCCGTTGTTCACGACGCATTGCTTCTGCTTTGTCTATATAATAGGCAAAAAACGTTATACTGCTAATGATTACATAACTTATTGGTATCCATAGGGGTTTGTGGAATATGAGGGTGACGATTATTAAGATAATGAGAAATACGCTACTGATAGCTGTAGGGATTAGCGAGGGATATGTGGGGGTGCTCGTAAATTCGACATTGGTGGCACGAGGACGTTGTTGATCATCATAGCTCAACGTGTAGGTAACGGAGGTGTTTTTTGCTGGACGATAGCCTTTGTTGGCTACTTGGCTAATGTGGAAAAATACGTTTTTGCCCCCTTGTTTTGGCTTGATGAAGCCAAAACCTTTTTTATCATTCCACATCGTGATTTTGCCTTGTTGTTGATTATCCATTGTGTTGTGTCTTTCTGTTGTCAACAATCACTAGCTGAAGCGGGTGGCTTGCCCAATACAGTGCTAGATAGGCGATTGTTGGGACAAGAAATAGTAGTTGGCACACCAGAGACGTAACCATAATAACCTTATAGGCAACAATAACGGTAGAGACGTGAAGCCTCACGTCCCTACCATACACACCCTTTCCCCCCGGTTGTGGGACACGGGGCAGGGGGAGAGGGGGCAATTTGGACGTTGCCATGACCCTGCCAGACTTACCGCCGCCGCTTGCGCTCGCGCCGCACGGCAAACTGTATCCCCGCTTGGAGTGAGCCGTGGGTGGTGATGCCCGACAGGTCAATGCCAAGCCCCACCAACGTTTGGGCTATTTCTGGACCAATACCCGTTAAGAGTACCTCTGCCCCAAGCAACTTTACCGCTTGCGCCGCCTGTATCAGGGTATTGGCAACCTGCGTATCTACCACAGGTACGCCGGTAATATCTAGGATAGCAACTCGTGCGTGGTTGTTCTCTACCCCATCGAGCAGCGTTTGCATGACGCTTTGCGCCCGGAGCGAGTCTACTGACCCCACGAGCGGCATAATCACCACATGGTCGGTGATGGGGATGAGCGGGGTTGAGAGTTCTTGCACTAGGGCATGCTGCATTTGGATAATGCTCTCTTGCAGCCGATTGCGCTCTTCCTCTGCCTGTACTCGCTCTGTCACATCGCGCACAATCGCCGTGAAGAGCTTTTGCCCACCGGTATCTACCTGTGATATAGAAACTTCAATAGGGAATTGTTCCCCCGTAGCCCGTATAGCAGCGACCATACGATGGTCTGCCATAAAGCGGGTGGGGGTGTTGGTATCGGCAAATGTTTGGATGTAGCTCTGGTGTTTGGGGCGGTGGTGTGCGGGGATGAGTTTTTCTAACGATTGCCCTATCATCGCGTCAGCTTGGTAGCCAAAAATACGCTCTGCTGCTTCGTTGAAGAGCACGATATGTTGTTCTGCATCTACGGTAATGATAGCATCCATTGCGGATGAGATGATCCCGGAGAGCCGTTTTTCCCCTTCAAGTAAGGCTAATTCTGCTTGTTTTTGGTCAGTGATGTCTGTTTGGATACCGACAAAATGGGTAAGTTCGCCTTCCTCATTGGAGATAGGCGAGATAGAAAACCCATTCCAAAAGGGGGTACCATCTTTGCGATAGTTGAGCAGGACAACGTGACATGGGCGAGCTTCGCGCACAGCAGCGCGTATCTCTTCAAGCATAGCGGGGTCGGTATCTTCCCCCTGGAGGAAGCGGCAGTTTTTGCCCTGTACCTCTTCGGCACTGTAGCCGGTGATTTGTTCAAACGCCGGGTTGACGTAGATGAGGGGGTTATCGGGTTGGGTTGCATCAGCAAGGGAAATCCCGTTGCTGGCAGAGGCTATCGCTTTTTCTTTCAGCCATAGCTCTTCATGTAGGCGGGTGATTTCTTGCTGAAGTTGCTCGTTTTGTTGTTCGAGTTCCGCAATACGTTGGTGTAGTTCTGTCAATTCTTTTGACGGCATAGGCTAACCTATTGTTTCTGGTAGACTGTTCTGTTAGGAGTTTCCCTTTGGTATAACTTTACCACATTATAGGGAGAAAGTGCAATAGAAGTTTGGGGGGGGCGGGGGATGAGGCATAGTCCAATCCATCCATCCCTTGTCGTCCGTCCCCTTGCCGATAAAGGGTAAGAGGGGGACGATCTAGGGTAGGGACACACGGTGGTGCGTCCCTACCCTGGCGTACCCTATCATAGGGGTTGATGGTAAGACTACAATGTCCTCTTTACCATAGGGGTTGTTTCTGCTTACTTGGAACCACCACCTCGCGTTGAGGATTTTCTCCCCTTCTTTCGACTCGTTGTAGATGGTTTTTTGCTGCTGCTACTTGTCGAGCTTTGCGTTGAAGATGGTTTTGATTGGCTTGACGAAGTAGGCTTACCTGAATCTGCGGGTTTGGCAGGTTCTGGCTTGGCAGGTTCCGCTGGCTTAGCAGGTTCTGGTTTGGCAGGTTCCGTTGGCTTAGCCGGGGCGGGGGCAGGCGTTTTGGCTTCTACCGGTTTGGCAGGTTCTGGTTTGGCAGGTTCCGCTGGCTTAGCCGGGGCGGGGGCAGGCGTTTTGGCTTCTACCGATTTGGCAGGTTCTGGTTTGGCAGGTTCCGCTGGCTTAGCCGGGGCGGGGGCAGGCGTTTTGGCTTCTACCGGTTTGGCAGGTTCCGTTGGCTTAGCCGGGGCGGGGGCAGGCGTTTTGGCTTCTA